>NZ_JAPUEW010000056.1:0-57374 GCF_027492335.1 Klebsiella sp.
ATTCTGCGCTCGTATGGTGTAGGTAACGCTCCGCAAAACGGCGAGTTTATCCAGGTGCTGACCGAAGCCAGCCAGCGCGGCATCGTGGTGATTAATTTGACCCAGTGTATGTCCGGCAAAGTGAATATGGGCGGTTATGCCACCGGTAATGCCCTTGCGCAAGCAGGCGTGATTAGCGGTTTCGATATGACCGTTGAAGCCACGCTGACCAAGCTACACTATTTGCTGAGCCAGAATCTGGACGTTGCGGCTATCCGTAGCGCGATGCAGGAAAACCTGCGTGGCGAACTGACCCCCGATGAGTAAGGAGATGCACATGACCCAGCGCGCGCTGTTACTGGTCGATTTACAGAACGATTTTTGCGCCGGCGGTGCGCTTGCCGTCCCGCAGGGCGATAGTACGGTGGACATCGCCAATCGGCTTATTGAATGGAGTCTGGCGAGAGGTGAAACGGTGGTCGCCAGTCAGGACTGGCACCCAGCGAATCATGGCAGCTTTGCCAGCCAGCATCAGGTTGAACCCTATACCCTGGGCGAACTTGATGGCCTGGCGCAAACCTTCTGGCCGGATCACTGCATCCAGAATAGCGAAGGCGCGGCGCTGCATCCGCTGCTTAAACAGCAGGATATTGCTGCCGTGTTCCATAAAGGCGAAAACCCGGTTATTGATAGCTATAGCGCCTTTTTTGATAACGGTCATCGGCAGAAAACGCAGCTTGACGCATGGTTACGCGAGCGCGGGATTGACGAGCTAACCGTACTTGGCCTGGCGACCGACTACTGCGTGAAGTTTACCGTGCTTGATGCGCTGAATCTGGGCTATTCCGTCAACGTGATTACCGACGGCTGTCGCGGGGTAAATATTCAGCCACAGGACAGCGCACACGCGTTTATGGAAATGTCGGCGGCGGGCGCGACGCTGTATACGCTGGCAGACTGGGAAGAAACTCAGGCGTAAAATCTGTCGGCGTCAGACCTCAATATTGACACCGTGCGATCTTTCTCCCGGGCGCGGCGCAAAGGGCCTTGCCCGGACTACCAGTCCGCGCGGTTTGGTAGCCCAGACAGATGCGCAGCATCGCCTCCGGGACACCAGCAAAGCATCATCCAAGGCTCGAAATCTCCTCCAGCGAAACTTTGCGCGTTTCGATACCAAAGCAAAACAGAATTAGTGCGCAGAGCACTAGCATCACGCCGAGAACAATAAAAACGGTGATTGAACCATAGCGAGTCAGCAACACGGCCACACCATAGGGCGTAAACACCGCAACAATTCTCCCTACGGCGTTCACAAAGCCCGAGCCACGTAGCCGAAGATGCGTCGGCCACAGTTCAGGCACGTAAACCGCCGAAGCAAAACAAACGTACATGTAGAGGAAAAAGATCATCACCAGGCCATAGCTCAAAATGGCCCACTCCTCGGTTTGTATTGAATAGAAATAACCGAGCAGCGCAATAATAATCAGCAGCGATGAGCCAAACAGTCGCCGCGGAAAACGGTCTATAACCAATGCCGCAATAAAAATCCCCACCGGCGCGCCAATCATAATAATCGCGGTCATAAAAATAGATTTCGTCACATCGATCCCCGAATTAACAAAAATCGTTGGGATCCACACCGTAATGGTATAGAGCGAAATGTTCATCGCGATCAGCACGGTAATCGCCACCAGGGTACGTTGCAGCATCTGCCCTTTAAACAATAGCCAGAAGGAACCGCTTTCCGGGTACCCGTCCGCCTTCAGTTCGCTATTCTGGAAAGCTGGCAAGACAATATTCTTCTCTTTCTCGATTTGCGCTTCCACTTCCAGGAGGTGTTTTTCCGCGGCGCTTCGCTGCCCCTTTCCCGCCAGCCAGCGAGGAGATTCAATAAAATACTTACCGGACAGATACCAGGCCAGCAGCATTGCCACTCCGCCGAGCAAGAACATCATCCGCCAGCTTAAAAAAGCAATAACCACGACGCCAATTGCCGCTGATAGCATTGGCGACCAGTTACCAACAAACGACAGTCGTGCGGACCATTTGCCGCGAACGGTAGGCGGAATAAATTCGGTAAATGAGGCGTAACCAACCATGATTAGCGCCCCCATCCCGGTCCCCATTAAGCAGCGGAAAAAGATGAGCCAGTACATGTTAGGAACAAAGGAGGCCGCGCTTGCGGAGATCCCAACAATCAGCAAGTTCATGCGAAACGCTTTGCGCCGTCCAAGATAATCGCCAATAAAACCGCCGGTCAGCGAGCCGATAAAATAGCCGAACATCAGCGCCGAGGTAAATGCGGCATTAAGATAATTATTTGACCAGCCGTTGCTGACTAATTTTGCCAGCACCACGTTCCCGGAATAGCTAAGAAAACCGGTGACTAATAAACTGAAACTAATAATGCCGAAAATACGAAAATGAAATCGAGATAAGGGTAAACGATCTAATCTTGCGCCGATAGGGTCACAATGTTCCATCTGGATGCCTCAAATTCAGCTAAAATATAAAGTATGGCGATCGCGGCAGAGTAAAACTTGCCGCGCCATCCATCATCATTAATTTTTTGGCATTGCCAGGTGCAAACTAAATAATATTGATACGAACAGCATTAAAGTTAATAAACGAGTTGAATATTATTTTCTTTACAAAATGCTATCCATTCCGCACCTGGCGCCTTATTGGTTATAAGGTAATTAATATGACTAAAATCGACTAACTGGACAAAGGCTTTACGATCGAACTTAGAGTGATCAACTAACAGGGCTACTTCTGTCGCCTGACGGATCATCGTTTTCTTGATTTCCGCCTCCGCTTCATTGGAGTCAAGCGCCCCGCTCTGCATGTCCAGGCCTTTGCAACTCATCACCATGATATCAACATGATAGCGACTGATAATCTCTTTGGTGATCCGCCCCTGTAACGATAGCGTGTTCTTATTCAGCTCACCGCCGGTAGAAACCACTTTAATTTCCGACTGCGCCAGTTCATGAAACGCTTCCGCCGAGTTGGTTAATAACGTGAGGTCGCTTCTTTCCTTGAGCAGTTTTAATAACTCCATGGCGGTACTGCTGGAATCAGCAGCCATAGTGGTTTTATTTTTAATAAACGGTAATGCATTGTGCGCAATAATCTGTTTCTCTTCAAAGAAAGACTTTGCGCGCTTATAAAAATGAATATTGTCGGACAGCGCAGTGGTATTTAATACCGCCCCGCCATACGTTCGGGTCAAAAAACCTTCATCTTCGAGCTTTTCCAGATCGCGGCGAATGGTTTCCTCAGTCACCTGAAAAATTGAGCTTAAATTAGAGACCGCCACTTTCTTATCATTAGCCACCATTTGCTTAATGGCCTGAATTCTGTCTTTTGCCGCCACGATAACACCTCTGTTTCCTGCAAAGTAATAATAAGACCTTAGTATCTCACAGGCTATGTTTATTTTCAAAAGAACATGTCTGAATCACAGATTTTAATACTCTTTTACACAGAAACAGAGGTTAGTAACATCACTCTTATTTCGTATCCAACGCCTCTGCCATTCGCCTCATCAATAATGAATCATCATCAGTTAACGAGATCGTCAGGGCTTCGACGTTTTCACGTACTTGCTCAGGTGCCGTCGCCCCGCTTAACAGGGTGATTAAATCACTCTGCTTTAAAATCCACGCCAGCGCCAGCGCCGGGATCGAGCAGCGATATTTATCACACAGCGGCTGCCAGCGTTCGAGCATCTCAATCACGAGCAGCATATTTTCTCGCTGGAACCAAACTTTGTTGGCCCGCGCACCGCCAGGGACATAATCCCGCGTGATGGTTCCGGTCAACAGCCCCTGTTCAAGCGGTGAGTAGACCTGCACGATGATGCCATTCTGCTGGCAAAGCGGCAGCAGTTCAGCTTCCAGCGCCCGATCAAGGATGCTGTACTTGGCCTGAATGATATCCAGCTCGCCGTGCTTGAGATACTCCTTGATATGCCCGGCATCGACATTCGCCGCGCCAATAGAGCGGATTTTCCCCTCTTTCTTGAGCGCGTTAAGCGTATCCATGGTTTCCGCAATAGGTGTAAAGCAAGGCTCTACCGACTGCCAGTGGGTCATATAAATATCAATGCTGTTGATACCGAGTCGTTGCAGGCTGGCGTCTACCTCTTCGCGAATCGACTCAGGCGTAAGGTTTTTATACAGCTGGCGGTCGCCCACTTTGTTAAACAAGCTACCTTCCCGCTCCCAGACAATGCCGCATTTGGTTTCAACCACGATCTCGCTGCGGGGCAGCTTTTTCAGCGCCTGACCAACAATGACTTCGCTGTTACCGAAGTTGTAGCCCGGCGCGGTATCAATCAGATTAATGCCGCAACGGTGCGCTTCAAGAATGGTGTCGATACAAACCTGCAAATCAAGATCGCCATTCCATGCCGGACCGCCGCCGATGGCCCAGGTGCCCAGCCCCATGCGGGAGAGCGTAATATCCGTACTGCCTAATGGAATCATTTTCATCTGCCGCTATTACCCTTCATATTCGTCGAGAAGTTGTTCAACCAGCTTTCTATTTTTCACGCCCGTCGTGGCACCCACGCTGAGTACCGATATCGCCGCCGTCGCGTTGGCAAACAGCGCGCAGTCGCGAAGCGGTTTGCCTTCAAGCAGCGCGGAGATAAACCCCGAGGCGAAATTATCTCCCGCGCCGATGGTGTCGATGGCGGTAATTCCCGACACCGCAGGGACCTCCATTTTCATATCAGCACGCTTGATAAAGCAGCCCCTCTTACCGGTCTTAATGACTACCGTTTTCACACCGCAACTCAGGAAACTGTCGGCTATTTCATCCAGCGTCTCTTTCCCGGTGAGCAGTTTTGCCTCTTCAAAATTGGGAAACAGATAATCCACATAGCTCAGCGCTTCACGGATGTCGTCCAGCGTTTCATTCAGCCGCGGTTTAATCATATCGGCGCAGATAATGAGCTTATGCGCTTTCGCCTGAGTGAAAATAGCCGTTAACGCTTTGCCGTTCAGCAAGGGACTATTAAAGATGCTTGCCAGCGACAGCAGCTTTGCCTGCGAGAAACGGTCAAAATCAACATCGTTAATATTCAGTTTCCACAGGCTGCCGTTGCGGTTGGTGACAAAGGTGCGTTCACCATCGGCTGTGACTAAACCCACGTTAATGGAAGTATCAATATCCGCATCCTGTTTCAGGCTCTGAATATCAATATTCTCCCGACGGCAGTGGTTAATAATAAAATGCCCCGCAGCATCATCACCTACCCGGCTTATTAACGCGGTACGATGACCGAGACGAGAAATAATCGTCGCTTCATTAATCGCATCTCCCCCGGTGGTCATAGCAATACGTTCTAACGGATAAGAATCTACATCAAAGATATTTTTACTCACCGGCTGCAAGGGAATATCAACAATAGCCGCCCCTATACAAATAACCTCGATCTTATCCATATTGTCATTCCGCTTTACCGTCTGAACCAAATAATTTGATTTTCTCCAGCGCGCGCTCTTTTACGGCTTTACGTACTTCACGCTCGACGTGCAGGAACGGCTGATCCTGATTCTCCTGCACTGCAACCATCGCGGCCTGACACAATTCAGTATGGATATTGATTTTCGAAATACCTAATGAGATGGCTTTCTTAATATCCGCATCGCTAATGCCGGAGGCACCATGCAGCACCAGCGGAACGGATACCGCCTCGCGCACGCGTTTAACCACGTCAAAGTTCAGTTTCGGTTCGGAGGTGTAGACGCCGTGCTGGTTACCAATCGCTACCGCCAGAGAATCACACCCGGTACGCTCGACAAATTCAGCCGCCTGGCTTGGGTCAGTGTAGTGATAACCGGCCAGCGCCTCTTCGTAGACCGTTTCATTCCCCACATGGCCCAGTTCTGCTTCGACCGGAATACCCAGCGGGTGGAAGAAATCGACCGCCTCTTTGGTCAGACGAATATTTTCTTCGAAATCAAAAGCGGAAGCATCACGCATCAGCGAGTTCATGCCGTGGGCCCAGGCGTTATGGATGATCTCCATACTGCGTCCGTGATCCCAGTGGGTAATTACCGGTACCGAGGCCTTTTTCGCCATAGAAACCATCATATGCGAAAAATCTTCAAACGAGGTATTGCCGACAAACCCGGTACCGAACGAGATAATTACCGGCGATTTCGACTCTTCCGCCGCATCAATCACCCCCATTAACATTTCCGCATTCCACACATTAAAGTGGGCAATCGCATAATGTTTATTCTGGGCATCATTTTCCCAATATTTAATATCTGCTAGCATGGTTATTTCTCCCTTTCCAATTAATTAATGATTAACTTTAATAACGCCTTTAATAATGTCGCGTTTGTTATTAACGGATTCATCAAACGCGCGCTGAACATCTTCATAATCGTAAATATGGGTCACCATCGACTTGACATCGAAACAACCGGAGGAGATAGCCTCAATGGTGACCGGGTAGCGGTTGGCGTAGCGGAAAACGGTTTGAATCGAGACTTCACGGTTAATTTTGAGGAAATTAATCGCCGAGTCACCGGGCACCGTACCGACAATCATGATTTTGCCGCCGCGCATCACCAGATAAGGGGCCTGCTTAACGGTGATGGCTGAACCGGCGGTTTCAAAAACAATGTCGGCCCCCATATCACCAGAGAATTGCTGGCAGCGGGCAACAGTGTCCTCTTTTGCTCCGTTGATGACGGTCGTTGCACCAAGCTGTTCGGCTATTGCGAGGCGTTTTTCCAGGACATCAACCACAGCGATGTCGGTTGCGCCCATGCACTTACAGGCTTGTAGGGTCATTAAGCCGATACAGCCGGCCCCCAGAATGACGATTTTCTTGCCCGGTTTAACATCCGCCAGCATCGCAGCATGCATCCCTACCGCCGCAGGCTCTACCAGCGCGCCTTCCATGGTGTCCATGTTATCGGGCAGCTTGTAAGTGAAGCTCTCCGGATGGCACAGATAGTGGGTTAGTGCGCCGCGATAATTTGGCTGGGTAGCCATAAAATCGACATCCGGGCAGATGTTGTATTTACCTTCCAGACAATAACGACAGTGGCCGCACGGCACGCCGGGTTCAATGTTCACCCGGTCGCCCGGTTTAAATTTACTGACGCGATTTCCTACCGCCACCACGGTACCGGCACATTCATGTCCGAGGCCAATTTCCTGGTTGGGGTCTTTTGGCGGAATAAAAGGACCCGATTCGAAACCATGAACATCTGAGCCGCAAATACCGACGTATTCAATTTTAATCAGCACTTCATGCTCTTTCGGTACCGGCATATCGGCGATGATAATCTTCATCGTGCCGGGCGTTTTTAATATCGCTTTTGAATTTTGCATTTTCTTTCCCATCAATATTATTTGCTGGTGGCTGCATCAATACCGAGACTTTCGACAGAGACGCCTTTGGTTTCAATTCCGATAGTAGCAATGGCAATGGCGACAATAATGGAGACCGCCCCGAGCAGTACAAACACCCCCGTCACGCCGTAACTATTAAGCAATACTGCAACCGCGTAAGGCGCAGCGATACCGCTGATACGCCCCACCGCATTTGCCAGTCCGGAGCCACGCAGTTTCGCTTCGGTTGGCCATATTTCCGGTACATACACCGCCGAGGCGTAGCAAACGTACATATACACAAAGGTAATCAGGAAGAAGCCAATTAACGTAATCAGCAACATGCTGGTTTGTAGCGAGTAGATATATCCCAGCACGGCGATTAAAACTAATAAGCCCACCCCCATGGTCTTTCTGGGGATTTTATCCATCACCAGCATGGCGATAAATATTCCAAACGGTGCACCGAACATACTCATGGTATTTAACACAATGGAATCTTTCAGGTTAATACCCTGGGTCATAAATATCGTCGGCAGCCAGTTAATTAAAGTGTACTGCACGACGTTCATGGCAATCAGAACAAAGGAACCTAAAATAACGCGCTTGAGTAATACGCCGGTTAATAAAGCCGAATACGGAACAGAGCGCGGTGCCTTGCCGTCATCCTCTATCACCACTGGCGGTAGTGGCTTACCGGTCTGCTGAACCACGCCCTCTTCTATTGCCCGCATCACTTTTTCGGCTTCCGCGTAACGTCCACGAGACTCCAGCCAGCGAGGCGACTCGGGGAACCAGCGCCAGGCAATGGCGGTGGCAATCAGCGACAGCACCGCCGGGATCCGCAGTTGCACGCGCCAGTTCCATTCAGCACTGATTAACGGCGTCAGTCCCATCGCAATCAGCGAGCACAGCGGATAAGACCAGTTACCGATAAACGAGACCCTACTGGACCAGGTACCACGATTTCTGCCAGGCATATATTCGGTGAACCCGGCAAATAAGGTTACCAGCAGCGCACCTAATCCCACTCCCATCACAAAACGGCAGGCAATCAGGAAGGTCATATTTGGCGAAAACGCCCCCACAACCATGGCAATAATATGAATCGCTTCATACAGAATAAAGGCTTTTTTGCGCCCGGTTTTATCCCCGATAATTCCCCCGGCAAGCGCGCCGAGAAACATTCCCGCCGTGGTAATGGCGGAAAACGTAGCGGTGGTGGAATTATCGGTCCAGCCAAGTTCTTTTAACTGCGCGAGAATTAACCCGCCGACGGCATTACTCCAGCAGACCAGTAATCCAAAGGCGACCATGGCAAACATCGACGAATGCCAGCGGCAGTCAGGCAGCCTGTCCAGCCTCGCGCCGCAGTGCGGTTTTGCTATTTGTTCCATCCGGGAACCTTCCTTTAATAAATGGGGTTATTCATCAAAGTCGTAGGTCATAATGACCTTAATCGCGGTTTTATCGACCATGGCGTCAAACCCTTCGCGCCATTGCGACAAGCCGATACGGTGAGTAATCATCGGTTTAACTTTGATCGCGCCGCTGGCCAGCAGGCGGATGGCGTTGCGCCACGACGTGGAGTCGTAGGCCATATGCCCGATAATGCTTTTATTCCATGCAGTGATATCGTTGATGGAGAAATCAAGAGGTTTAAAGCCCATGCCCACGCGAACCACTTCACCATTCGGGCGCAGCATTTCGATCGATTGTTTAAGGGCGATATTGGCGCCGGAGCATTCGATGACCAGCCCCAGATTGTCTTTACCGCAGATTTCCTGGCAGCGCGCGACCACATCTTCGGTGGAACCGTTGACAACCGCTGTCGCCCCCAGCTCTTTGGCGATCGGAAAGCGTACGGCAACATCCTCTTCCAGCCCGACCATGACGATATTTACGGCCCCCATGATACGTGCCATTTGCACGGAAAAGAGCCCTAATGGGCCGGTGCCGAAAACCACAACATCCTGGCCGGGAAGGAATTTAGATTGCTGAGCGATAGATTTGTAGGCGTTACAGATAGGATCCAGCACCGCCGCTTCTTCATAATCAACGCCCTGCGGAATTTCCCACAGCGCGTGACGGTGAATTTTGAGGATTTCCCCCGGCACCAGACAATATTTCGAGAACCCTCCGCCCCAAGTGTTGTTGTCGAGACCTAAGTTCACTTTTTCTGTACAACACAGAAAATCGCCTTGTTCGCAGGCCGGGCAAACGCCGCAGACGTGTCCGCTGTTGTCAGAAACCACCCGCTGGCCAACTTTCCAGTCCTTGACCTTTTCCCCGACCCGCACAATGTTGCCCGCAAATTCATGGCCACGAACGGAGTTGAACTGGTCGGAACCGCTGTCGACATTGTAATGCTTCATGTCCGCGCCGCAGATGGCCGCCGCTTTGATTTCAATCACCACGTCATCCGGCCCGCATACCGGTTCCGGAACCTCAATCATCTTATAGCCGCCAAAGGCCTTGCCAAATCTTGCCAGTGCTTTCATTGCGTCTTCCTTTGTGTTTAGTTTGCATCAGTGGCACCAATACTTAACCACAACATCTTCAAGGTCAACACTAAATCTTTAAAACACAGATAATGATCTGCATTTCACAACTCAGATCACAAATACCGCGAAATGGGTGTTACATGAAGGTGGAGGATTGGAAGAAAGAAAAATCGACAGGCGTGCCGCTGCGCTTATCCGTACAGCCGTGAACACCTTCGCAGTTTTGTACTGTGGATGATGCTAGCCTGCGAAGGTTGTTTTTTCGCCACGCCATTTCCGTGGCGTGTTTGTTTTGCAATGTTACTTTTTAAGTCAAAGAGGATTCGATATGAAACTTTTGCCTTTGTTGGCAGCATTACCCCTGCTCTGCGCGAGCGTTGTTTCCGCTAACTCCCTGATGTCCGTCGGCTACTTTAACGGCGGTGGTGACGTCACTGCCGGTCCTGGCGGCGATATCGATAAACTGGACGTGCGCCAGATTACCCATCTCAACTACTCATTTGGTCTGGTCTATAACGACGAAAAAGACGAAACCAACGACGCTCTGAAAGACACCAGCAAGCTGTATCAAATCTGGCTATCACCGAAAGTGCAGGCTGATTTGCAGAAAATTCCCACATTGCGTAAACAGAATCCGAATCTGAAAGTTCTGCTTTCCGTTGGCGGCTGGGGAGCTCGCGGATTCTCTGGCGCGGCGGCAACCAAAGAAACCCGTGAGGTATTTATTCAGTCGGCACAGGAGATTGTTGAAAAGTATGGTCTGGATGGGATTGATCTTGATTGGGAGTACCCGGTCAACGGTGCATGGGGACTGGTCGCCAGTCAACCGGCCGATCGGGATAACTTTACTGCCCTGCTGAAAGAGCTACGGGCGACCTTTGGGCATAACAAGCTGGTCACCATTGCCGTGGGCGCAAACGCGGAGAGCCCGAAAAGCTGGGTGGATGTGAAAGCGATTGCCCCCTCGCTCGACTATATCAATCTGATGACCTACGACATGGCCTATGGAACTCAATACTTCAATTCCAATCTGTACAATTCAACCCAGTGGCCGACAGTCGCAGAAGCGGATAAGTACAGCGCGGATTTTGTGGTCAATAACTACATTACCGCTGGTTTAAAACCGAGCCAGATGAACCTGGGAATTGGTTTCTATGGCCGGGTACCTAAACGCGCCGTCGAGCCGGGCATCGACTGGAGCAAACCTGATGCACAGAAAAATCCGGCGACGCAGCCTTATTTCGAAGCACAGCAAGTTGAGCTGTTCAAGTCGTTAGGCTTTGATCTGACCAAAGATACCTATGTGAAATACAACGACATTGTGGCGAAGCTAATCAACGATCCGCAGAAGCGTTTTACTCAGCACTGGGATGATGAAGCGAAGGTGCCGTGGTTGTCGGTGCAGTCGGCTGACGGTAAAGCGCTATTTGCCCTCTCCTACGAGAACCCACGCTCGGTGGCTATCAAAGCGGAGTACATCAAGAGCAAGGGCCTGGGAGGCGCGATGTTCTGGGAGTACGGCGCGGACGATCAAAACCAGTTAGCGAAACAGCTGGCAGAGACGTTAGGGATCAAGCACTGATCGACTCTGTGCCATGCCAGGCACAATAGGTTATGATTAGCACCATCCGCTGCGCCAGACATTGGCGCAGTTTTTTATTTTCTACAGGAGGCATGGGGTCTTATGGCTTTTATCCCCAAAAACTACGCCCGTCTTGAAGTTGGTTATCGCGAAAAGGCGCTGAAAATCTTCCCCTGGGTCTGCGGACGCTGCTCCCGCGAGTTTGTCTATTCAAACCTGCGTGAGTTGACGGTGCATCATATCGACCACGATCACTCCAATAACCCGGAAGATGGTAGCAACTGGGAGATGCTGTGCCTGTATTGCCACGACCATGAACATTCCAAATACACTGAAGCCGATCAGTATGGCTCCACGGTGGTGGCGGGCGAAGATGCTCAGAAAGACATCGGCGAAGCAAAATACAACCCATTTGCCGATCTGAAAGCAATGATGAATAAGAAGTAACACCAGGCGCTCATTACGCTTCAGCGCCCGGCGTTCAACAGCCGGGCCAGAGCTATCAGGATTTAAACGTCGCAATAGGTTGCGGCGTGATGCCGAAGTCAACTTTCAGCTGCTGTTTGCTCTTCATCACCATCTGTCCATTGGTGTCGATGGTCATATGCTGCGCCTCAACGTTGTGTCGGGCCTGCCAGAGCATAACTAGCTGCAGGCTGTTCTCTTTCTGTTCCGCAGTCAATGCTACGCCATCCGGCCATTTCCCCAGCTCCACCGCCGTCGCCAGACGCTGATAAACTTCCGGCGTCATGCTATCGATAATTTGTTCAATTTCCATCTTCCGCCAGCCCCGCTTTGGAATAATTTGCTGAATCGGTTTTTCAACCTTTAATTTGCTCACCATTTTCATCATTGGTGAAGCTTAAAGACGCCGAATTAACACAAAAACGCTCGCCGGTGGGTTGCGGACCGTCCGGGAACACATGTCCAAGATGAGCATCGCATTTTCCGCAGCGAATTTCAGTGCGCTGCATACCGTGGGAGTAGTCCGTTAGATAACGGATCGCTTCCTCGCTGACTGGCTCATAAAAACTCGGCCAACCACAGCCCGAATCATACTTGGTTTGCGAGTTAAACAGCGCTGCATCGCACACCAGGCAGTGATAGACGCCATCGCGTTTGTTGTGGAGTAGCCGCCCGGTGAACGGCGGTTCAGTACCGTGATTCTGCGTCACGTAAAACTGCATCTCGCTCAAATCTTTTTTGAGCTCGTCCGAGGAGGGTTTATTCGACATTGGCTTGCTTCTCGCTGTGTAAAGGACAACTTTTCGCGTCAATTCTAACAAAATATTAACAATGAAGCGTGAACTTTTGTTCTAAACTTAGGCGATGCCAAGAGGCAGCTACGCAATTGTGATTAAGATCACATTTTTATCTTTAATGCCCTTTAAAATTCCGGGCGCAGCCCCCATATGGAATTGGGCTCAAAGGGAAAGTGGGGTAAATCAATCGCGCAAAGGTATGCTGAGGATTGATTTGTCGCAATGATTGACACGATTCCGCTTGACGCTGCGTAAGGTTTTTGTAATTTTACAGGCAACCTTTTATTCACTAACAAATAGCTGGTGGAATATATGACTATCAAAGTAGGTATCAACGGTTTTGGCCGTATCGGTCGCATTGTTTTCCGTGCTGCTCAGGAACGTTCTGACATCGAGATCGTTGCAATCAACGACCTGTTAGACGCTGACTACATGGCATACATGCTGAAGTATGACTCCACTCACGGCCGTTTCAACGGTACCGTTGAAGTGAAAGACGGTCATCTGATCGTTAACGGTAAAAAAATCCGTGTTACCGCTGAGCGTGATCCGGCTAACCTGAAGTGGAACGAAGCAGGCGTTGACGTAGTTGCTGAAGCAACTGGTCTGTTCCTGACTGACGAGACTGCTCGTAAACACATCACTGCTGGCGCGAAAAAAGTCGTTCTGACTGGCCCGTCCAAAGACAACACTCCGATGTTTGTTAAAGGCGCTAACTTTGACAAATACGAAGGCCAGGACATCGTTTCTAACGCATCCTGCACCACCAACTGCCTGGCTCCGCTGGCTAAAGTTATCAACGACAACTTCGGTATCATCGAAGGTCTGATGACTACCGTTCACGCGACCACCGCAACTCAGAAAACCGTTGATGGCCCGTCTCACAAAGACTGGCGTGGCGGTCGTGGCGCAGCTCAAAACATCATCCCGTCCTCTACCGGTGCTGCTAAAGCTGTAGGTAAAGTACTGCCAGAACTGAATGGCAAACTGACCGGTATGGCGTTCCGCGTTCCGACTCCTAACGTATCTGTTGTTGACCTGACCGTTCGTCTGGAAAAAGCTGCTTCTTACGAAGAAATTAAGAAAGCAATCAAAGCTGCTTCCGAAGGCGCAATGAAAGGCGTTCTGGGCTACACCGAAGACGACGTTGTATCTACCGATTTCAACGGCGAAGTTTGCACTTCAGTATTCGATGCTAAAGCAGGTATCGCTCTGAACGACAACTTTGTGAAACTGGTTTCCTGGTACGACAACGAAACGGGTTACTCCAACAAAGTTCTGGACCTGATTGCTCACATCTCCAAATAAGTTGAGATGAAAAAGTAATCTGTAAGAGCGACTTCGGTCGCTCTTTTTTTTATCTGAGCATTAAAGGATTGCGTAATGATTAATAAAATTTTTGCTCTCCCGGTTATCGAACAACTTACCCCTGTCCTCTCCCGCCGCCAGCTTGATGACCTGGAGTTAATCGTTGTTGACCATCCACAGGTTAAAGCTTCTGTTGCTTTTCAGGGCGCTCACCTGCTCTCCTGGAAACCCGCAGGTGAAGAGGAAGTTCTGTGGCTCAGCGGTAACACACCGTTCAAAAAAGGCGTTGCCCTGCGCGGCGGCGTGCCGATTTGCTGGCCATGGTTTGGTCCTGCGGCTCAGCAGGGTCTGCCATCACACGGCTTCGCCCGTAATCTGCCGTGGACGCTGAAAGCACATAAAGAAGACGACAACGGCGCGGTGCTGACCTTTGAACTGCAAAGCAGCGATGCGACTCGCCAGTACTGGCCGCACGAGTTCACGCTACTAGCCCGTTTCAAACTGGGTAAAACCTGTGAGATTGAGCTGGAAGCACACGGCGAATTTGAAACCACTTCCGCCCTGCACACCTACTTCAACGTTGGTGATATCGCCGCGGTGAAAGTGAGCGGCCTTGGCGATCGTTACGTTGATAAAGTCAATAATGCCGAAGAGGGTGTATTAAGCGACGGCGTACAGACTTTTCCTGACCGTACCGACCGCGTTTATCTGAATGCGGATGCCTGCAGCGTGATTCATGACGACGCGTTGAACCGCAACATCGACGTTATCCATCACCATAACAGCAACGTGGTAGGCTGGAACCCAGGACCGGCACTTTCTGTCAGCATGGGCGATATGCCTGACGATGGTTATAAAACCTTCGTTTGTGTAGAAAGCTGCTGCGCGATCGAGCCACAGAAGGCCAGCGAAGAGAAACCTTCGCGCCTGGCGCAAACCATTCGCGTAGTAAAACGCTAAAAGCCAGAACTGATTGTGTTCGTCATTGTGCCGGGCGGCGGCTCATGCCTTACCCGGCCTACGATACTTAAGCCCCGCTGAGTTTTAAACCATATCCAGCGGCGTTTTTCTTCCCGGTGCCGGATAGGCTTTATCCAGAAGCGCCAGCTCCTCAGCACTGAGCACAATTTCCAGCGCCGCAGCATTTTGCTCTACGTGCTCAATGCTTGCGGCTTTCGGAATAGCCAGCACGCCCTGATGGCTAACCACCCACGCCAGCAGCACTTGTGCGGCGGTGACGCCTCGGGCTTCAGCGATATTTTTCACAACGGTATGATTTAAAAGTCCATTACGCAGGCGTCCAGCCTGAGCCAGCGGACAATATGCCATCACCGGCAATCGCTGCTGCTGACACCACGGCAGCAGGTCATACTCAATACCGCGGGAAGCCAGGTGATAGAGCACCTGATTGGTCGCGCATTGATCGCCACCGTCCGCCTGCCAGAGCTGCTGCATATCATCGTAATCGAGATTCGACACACCCCAACGGCGAATTTTACCCTGCGCAACCAGCGCTTCCATACCCTCAATCGTCTCCTGCAATGAGTAATCACCACGCCAATGCAGCAGATACAGATCGAGATAGTCGGTATTCAGGCGGCACAGGCTGGCTTCGCAGGCGCTGGCTATTTTGCGTCCACCAGCATTCCACGGATAGACTTTGGAGACCAGCACCACACGTTCGCGCTGCCCGCGAATGGCTTCACTCACCACCTCTTCCGCACCGCCATCAGCATACATTTCCGCCGTGTCGATAACCGTCAGCCCTAGATCAATGCCCGCACGTAGTGCAGCAACCTCCTGAGCGTGCAGCGCCTGGTTTTCGCCCATATACCAGGTTCCCTGCCCGATGACAGGAACCGCCGGATGCCCACCAAAACTGATTGTCCTTTCTGCCATTGATACCTCCTGTTATTTGATTGCACCACCGTAATGCAAAACAGGGCATTACGCCCTGTTTTGATGCACGAATTGCCTTGTAAAGAAGCACAATCAGAAGGAGTAAGTGATCCCGGTAGAAATCACACCGCTCCAGGATTTGTCCACCATTGGGCTATCGGTGATTTCATCGGACAGACGCGTATAGCGGGCAACACCGTATACGCTCCAGTCGCCGAGGAAACGATAGTTTGCCGACAGCTCCAGGTACGGGTTCCAACTGCTGTCCGGATCGTAGCTGCGCATGCCGCTGCGATTCGACTCATGCTTCGAAACACCATAGTAGTACTCATTCTGGTTATCGCTGTTCCACTCCACACCAATACCCGGTGTAAGCGTCAGGTTACCGTTGGTATAGCGATACAGCCAGGCCAGATCCCACACAATACCGTTGCTGTTATCCAGCGTGTCGCCTGCAAGCGTAGTGCGCAGGAAACCGTACTGCGTATTGTGAACGTACGAAAGCCCTGCCATCACCGTGGATTTACGCTTATCCAGGCGACGCATTTGCTGGCTGTCGCTATCGCCCGGTTTAAAATACATCGGCGACCAGTATGCGGTCACGGAGAGCTTATCGTTGGTGTCATTCCACAGGTAGTAACCACCACCTAAACCGCGAAACCAAAAGTTATCGCTCTCATAATTAATAACGGGCACCGGGTAAACATCAGCATCGTACTGCTTGTAAGGATGTTCGACGACACCCACACCCGCACCCAAAGTGAACTTCCCTTCAGCGTGTACGACGGATGCTGAAGTCGCAATCAACACACCAAGTGCCAGAAGTTTGATTTTAGTCACGATCCATATTCCTGTTGTCAAATAATCAGCGCAGGCAGTTTAACGTTGTAAACGTCATGCCTCAAATTCTTTACCTGTCATTACACTAAACTAACTAATTTCTCATCTTCAGATGACTGCAGGCTGACAACAAAATGACAGCGTGATGACTCCCGTTGACAAGACGTGAGTAAAGCCGTCGTTTTTCTTGATGAGTTATTGATATGTCATTGAAATTGATTTTCTGTGCCATGCAAGTTTTCCAAATGCATCTACGCTTTAATTTAGAAGAAGTAATTGCGGGGCACGTTATCCAGAGACTTCGCCAACCTGGCATAAGGGTTGCTGGAGAATCAGTGAACGTTGTGCGGCTTACCTCTTCCGGGAGCTCCCACTATTCATATGAACGGCTCTCAACCTGTGCTAAATACGAAAGGACGGCATGCCATGAATATATTCGATCACTATCGCCAGCGTTATGAAGCTGCCAAGGACGAAGAGTTCACACTGCAGGAGTTTCTTACCATCTGTCGGCAAGATCGCAGTGCTTATGCTAACGCAGCAGAAAGATTGCTGATGGCCATCGGTGAGCCGGTCATGGTCGATACGGCCCTGGAACCCAGGCTATCCCGTCTCTTTTCAAACCGGGTTGTCGCACGCTATCCGGCGTTTGAAGAGTTTTACGGTATGGAAGATGCCATCGAGCAGATTGTTTCTTACTTAAAACACGCCGCTCAGGGGCTGGAAGAGAAGAAACAAATTCTGTATCTGCTGGGACCCGTGGGCGGCGGCAAATCATCGCTTGCCGAACGCCTGAAGTCCTTAATGCAGCGCGTCCCGATTTACGTTCTGAGCGCCAACGGGGAGCGCAGCCCGGTTAATGATCACCCGCTGTGCCTTTTTAATCCGCAGGAAGATGCGCAGATTCTTGAGAAAGAGTACGGCGTGCCTACCCGCTATCTGGGGACTATCATGTCGCCATGGGCGGCCAAACGTCTGCATGATTTCGGCGGCGATATCACTAAATTCCGCGTGGTAAAAGTCTGGCCATCTATACTGGAACAGATTGCCATCGCCAAAACCGAGCCGGGTGACGAGAACAACCAGGATATCTCCGCGCTGGTGGGTAAAGTGGACATCCGTAAGCTGGAACACTACGCGCAGAATGACCCGGATGCCTACGGCTATTCCGGCGCCCTGTGCCGTGCCAACCAAGGGTTGATGGAGTTTGTGGAGATGTTCAAAGCGCCAATTAAGGTGCTACATCCGCTGCTGACCGCCACTCAGGAAGGAAACTATAACGGCACCGAAGGGATTTCAGCCCTGCCGTTCAACGGGATTATCCTTGCCCACTCCAACGAATCGGAATGGGTTACCTTCCGTAATAACAAAAACAATGAGGCTTTCCTCGACCGTGTGTATATCGTCAAGGTACCTTATTGCTTGCGCATCTCGGAAGAGATCCGTATCTACGAAAAACTGCTTAACAACAGTGAACTGACCCATGCGCCTTGCGCCCCAGGCACCCTGGAAACGCTATCGCGCTTCTCAATTCTGTCGCGCCTGAAAGAGCCGGAAAACTCGAGCATTTACTCAAAAATGCGCGTTTATGATGGCGAGAGCCTGAAAGATACCGATCCGAAAGCGAAATCCTACCAGGAGTATCGCGATTATGCCGGTGTCGACGAAGGGATGAACGGCCTGTCCACCCGCTTTGCCTTTAAGATCCTTTCGAGGGTATTCAACTTCGACCACGCGGAGGTCGCTGCTAACCCGGTACATCTGTTCTACGTCCTGGAACAGCAAATCGAGCGCGAACAGTTCCCGCAGGAGCAATCCGAGCGTTACCTGGAGTTCCTCAAAGGCTATTTGATCCCGAAATATGCTGAGTTTATCGGTAAAGAGATCCAGACTGCCTACCTTGAATCCTATTCTGAGTATGGGCAGAACATTTTTGACCGTTATGTCACCTACGCCGACTTCTGGATTCAGGATCAGGAGTATCGCGACCCGGATACCGGTCAGTTGTTTGACCGCGAGTCGCTGAATGCGGAACTGGAAAAAATCGAGAAACCGGCCGGGATCAGTAATCCGAAAGACTTCCGTAACGAGATAGTCAACTTTGTGCTGCGCGCCAGAGCACATAACAGCGGGCGTAATCCAAACTGGACCAGCTACGAAAAATTGCGCACGGTTATTGAGAAGAAAATGTTCTCCAATACCGAAGAGCTGTTGCCGGTCATTTCCTTCAACGCGAAAACGTCAACTGATGAGCAGAAGAAACACGATGATTTTGTCGACCGCATGATGGAGAAAGGTTATACCCGCAAGCAAGTTCGTCTGCTGTGCGAATGGTATCTGCGGGTCCGTAAATCATCCTGATAGACCAGCTCGGCAGGCGATAACTGCCGGGCTAATAATAACTGCGCGGACTCCGTTAACTCGGGTTGCAGGAAAAGATAGTACTGAAGCCCGAATAATTAAGGGCATTACCCTAAATAATTCAAGTTTCAGGACAAAACGATTAAGCGTTTTGAACAGCGCTTGCGTTGGCCCCGAAGGGGTGAGGCCGGAGGCCGAATCACGCGGCAAGGGAGTGAATCACCGGGAGCTTACTAAAGTAAGTGACCGGTGTGAGCGAGTGCAGCCAACGCACATGCAACTTGAAGTATGACGGGTATCGTTGGCAAATGCAGTACAGGAGGGCATATGACCTGGTTCATAGACCGACGCCTGAACGGGAAAAACAAAAGCGCAGTCAACAGGCAGCGCTTTCTGCGCCGTTATAAAGCGCAGATAAAACAGTCGATCTCCGAGGCCATCAATAAGCGCTCGGTGACTGATATTCAGAGCGGAGAGTCCGTCTCCATCCCAACGGACGATATTAACGAGCCGATGTTTCATCAGGGTCGCGGCGGGCTGCGCAATCGCGTGCACCCGGGTAACGATCACTTTGTACAAAACGACCGCATAGAACGCCCACAGGGCGGCGGTGGCGGTGGTAGCAGCGGTCAGGGACAAGCCAGCGCCGACGGCGAAGGACAAGATGAATTCGTCTTTCAGATTTCGAAAGATGAATATCTGGATCTGTTATTTGAAGATCTGGCCCTGCCAAACCTGAAAAAAAATCAGCAACGGCAACTGACGGAGTTTAAGAGCCACCGTGCAGGTTATACCGCCAACGGGGTTCCGGCCAATATCAGCGTCGTTCGCTCGCTGCAAAACTCGCTGGCGCGGCGTACTGCAATGACAGCGGGTAAGCGTCGGCAACTGCACGCGCTGGAAGAAGATCTGGATATCATCAGCAAAAGCGAACCGGCACAGCTGCTGGAAGAGGAACGCCTGCGTAAAGAGATTGCGGAGCTGCGGGCGAAAATCGACCGCGTACCGTTTATCGACACTTTTGACCTGCGCTACAAGAACTATGAAAAGCGACCAGAGCCTTCAAGCCAGGCGGTGATGTTCTGCCTGATGGACGTCTCCGGATCGATGGATCAGGCAACCAAGGATATGGCCAAGCGTTTTTACATCCTGCTGTATCTGTTTCTCAGCCGGACCTACAAAAACGTGGATGTCGTTTATATACGCCACCATACGCAAGCTAAAGAGGTCGATGAACACGAATTCTTTTATTCGCAGGAAACCGGCGGCACGATTGTCTCCAGCGCCCTGAAATTGATGGATGAAGTGGTCAAGGAGCGTTACGACCCGGGGCAGTGGAATATCTACGCCGCACAAGCATCGGATGGTGATAACTGGGCTGATGACTCGCCGTTATGTCACGAATTGCTGGCGAAGAAAATTCTACCTGTAGTGCGTTACTACAGCTATATCGAGATAACCCGACGCGCGCATCAGACGCTGTGGCGCGAATATGAGCACCTGCAGTCAACGTTCGAAAACTTTGCCATGCAGCATATTCGCGATCCTGAAGATATCTATCCGGTGTTCCGCGAACTGTTCCACAAGCAGACGTCAAAATCCGACGGTTAGTCTATCCAAAACAGCCAGCGACGCGTTGTTGCTGGCTGTTTCCACCCTCACTTAGCCAACCTGTTCACACTCCGGCGTCAGTGGCAGCAGGTCAGAATCAATCTCAGCCATAATCAGGCTGGCGAGGTTTTGCTTCTGATGTACCTTACCGCACTGGACAATGATCTGCCGCGCGTTGTCATAACCCGGAGCCCAAAGCCGATTGTTCATGCGCACATCTTTATAGATGGCGATCAGCGGTTTTTTCCATGCCGCCGCCATATGCACAACGGAAGTATCCGGTGAGATAACCAAATCAGCTTGTGCAATCAGCGCCATAGTATGGTGCAGCGTTTTAAACGGATTCACCCTTACCTTTTCGGGCAAAGGAATACGGATCTCATTGCGATGATCGAGCAAGACAATGTTTATATCAGGATAATCTGAGCGTAATTTTTCAATGATTAACGCGAGTTGTTCCTGCGACAAACTGCGGTCCTGATGCCCGGCAAAAATATTAATCACCACCTTACGCCCATCCAAACCAGCCAGATACTCGCGAACTTGCTGATAGATATCCTGCGGAATATGCAGGTCATAGGACTCCAGATGCTTTTTATCCAGCTTCAGGTGATCGGCAATAAGTGCAAATGTCTTGCTGACGTGCCAGTTTTCGCAGTCAAAATCAAAGGACTTGGTGTAGTGGTTAATCGACGCCCACTTATTAAACCCCAGCACTGACTTAGCTTTTATTTGTCGTAGCAGCAACATTCTGTGTACTGGGATATCAAACAGCGAGGGATCAATAATAATATCGTACTTATTATTCGCAAGCTCATTAATTACAGATTGAGGAACATTGTGTTTGAATTTACGCAGGTAATCCGCGGAATCGACATTTTCAGCTTCATAGATGCGACGGATGTACGGGTTGTGCCGCATAACCTGACTGTTTGACTTTGTCAGCAGGAAATCAACGGTCATCCCCGACTCATGGAGGCATTTAACCAGCGCCGAATCCACAATCACATCGCCTATCGCCCCTTCATTACGCATCATCAGGACCGTTTTAGCCGATGACAAGTCGACATCATGGCGTTTGCGATTATCCCAAAATGCTTTGGCGATATGAACCCGCAAGACATTGCGTACTTTCTTTACAAAGTAATTACGGCGCCTGTTCAGCTCTCTTATTTTTTTGAACTTTCTGGGGGATACCTGCACCGCTGTGTTTTCCATCATCATAACCTCGTAACCACTATCAACAGTACTTCTCCTGATCTTGCTAAGGACTAATAAAAATAAGAAAAGTTCGCTTGATAAAAAAAATTCTTATGTCTATGGCGCAGGAAGAATAGTAATACTTTTTGTCATTCCAGCATAACTGATTGAAGATAAAATGAGTAAATTGTGGAATTAGCCTGGATATCATCGAGTAACCCAATTTGCATAGCTGCCTTATACTTAAGCAACTACTTACCCCCCCATCATCGGTCAATATTTGCGCACCGGAGGTAAGACGTTTGAATGACATACCCAGTCTGGACATGGTAAAATCAGCGCAATGACTTTGGCGGAACTATCATCATGAAATTAAAGAATAAATTACTCCGCCATTTTATTTCTGCGGGCGTGATTGTTCTGACCTCTTCATTTCTGGTGTATGAATTAGTCGCCAGCCATCGGGACATGTCGGAATATATGCGATATATCGTCGAAAAAGGCGAAGCCGCATTTTTGTACGATAAATATCAGAATCAGCTTATTATCTCCCAGTTCTCGCGCAAACTGGATACGTCTCCCTCTGTGGAAATAGCAAAACAAGCTTGCGACGGCGTACAAACCAACGGAGAAGTCAGTGGACTAAATATTGCCGGACGCTCGTTTCCTCTGCTTCACGGTACGCTCAGCACCACTCAATCTTCATGTCAGCCGTGGG
Source organism: Klebsiella sp. (assembly GCF_027492335.1). Taxonomy (NCBI): domain Bacteria; kingdom Pseudomonadati; phylum Pseudomonadota; class Gammaproteobacteria; order Enterobacterales; family Enterobacteriaceae; genus Klebsiella; species Klebsiella sp. The sequence continues at coordinate 22,630 of NZ_JAPUEW010000056.1, forward strand.
TTAATGACCTCCCTGCACTACAGGCATTTGACGCAGCGATTATCCAGAACAGGCCCATCTCTGCGCTGAGAACGGGCACTGCCAAATCAGACCAACGCTTTCGTTATTACATTGATTTAAAAAATAAATATGCATATTTTTATTCGCCGCTTGAGATAAACAGTAGCCCGGTAGATAACTGGAATTTTCTTCATGACAGTAAACTAGGCATAACCCAAACCAGTTTTAACAATTTACTGCGTGGACGCACGCTGATTTCCAGCATCTACGCTGACGCCTTGACCGGACAGAATATTTTATCTTTTTTAACGCCGGTCTATCATCAGGAGCGACTTAAAGGGGTCGTCATGGTTGATGTTACCCGCAAAGATCTCGGGAAACTCCTCTATACCGCCGACCGTCCCTTAGTCTGGCGCTATCTGGACGTCACCTTAACGGACTCGGATTCAACAACCGAAATCATCGTTCATCGCAGCCAAACGCATATTTTCGGCTATGCACACTACAACAATCAGGTTGCAGAAAATATGCAGATCGCGCTGTCGCTGGACGTGATGTATTTCCTGCTTAGCTCCTGGAAGCTGTTCCTGTTTTACCTGATATCTACCGGCGTACTACTGCATCTTGTACAGATGCACTTCCGTTTGTATACCGATGTTTTCAAAGAAAACATCAGCGATTCATTAACCGGTCTTTTCAACCGTAAAATCCTCTCCCCGATCCTTGAGTCCCGCCTGCAAAAGCTAACGGAACAGGGCGTGAACATCGTGTTCATGGCGCTCGACTGCGACCGACTGAAATACATTAATGATACCTGGGGGCATAACGAAGGCGACCGGGCTATTGTTATGCTCGCACAGGCCATATCGTCGTCCATACGTAAAAGCGATTACGGTATTCGCCTGGGCGGAGACGAGTTCTTCCTGATTCTGATCGATTACGCCAATGAAGATGCTCAGGATATTCCCGAGCGCATCCGCCAACACTTGACGACGGTTGATATCAATAAACGCGTTAATTTCTCTTGGGGAGCCTGCAGCATGGCGCCGGGAAATAACCTGGTGGACGTGATGAACATCGCCGATGCCCGGCTGTACGAAAATAAAAAACAGAAAAAACATCCACTTCCGGCACGAGAAGGTTAAAATGGATACTTTAACCCGCAAGGATAGACTGACATGAATGCGCCTGTAATACAGAGCACCCACCAGCAGTTGCTCGAGTTGCTTAACCGATCCGATGCTCGTTACCGGGTTGTTGAGCATGAAGCTGTCGGGAAATGTGAAGCGGTTTCTGAGATCCGCGGTACGGCCCTGGGTCAGGGTGCAAAAGCGCTGGTATGTAAAGTCAAAGGTCATGGGGTGAATCAACACGTACTGGCGATTCTTGCCGCCGATCAACAGGCCGATTTAGCGCGCCTGGCCGAACATATCGGTGGCAGCAAAGCCTCACTGGCCAGCCCCGTAGAGGTCGATACCCTCACCGCCTGTGTGTTTGGCGCGATTCCACCTTTCAGTTTCCACCCATCGCTGCGTCTGGTCGCCGACCCGCTGCTATTTGAGCGTTTCCCGGAAATCGCCTTCAACGCCGGGCAGCTCGACAAATCGATTATCCTCAACACCGCTGATTATTTACGTATCGCCCAACCCGAGCTGGTGGTCTTTCGCCGCGAGGTCTGACCCCTCCCTCGCTTCTACTGCAACGTTATCTGAGTTATTTCCGATAGCGTTGCATTTTATTTTGCATTCTTTGTTACCGGTATCACGAAAAGCACTTTACGTAATTCTGATACCAAATCCCGCAATTGTTAACCCTCCAGCTTCAACCACACTATAGCTCGTGATTACTGAAACCGTACCTTAACGACACCAGGTGACATCAATGACGACTAAAGTTACCCGTAAAGAAAAAATCAGCTATGGCCTTGGAGATATGGCCAGCCATATCGGCCTGGATAACGTGATTATTTTTCTGACGTTTTACTATACCGACGTGGTGGGCCTCCCGGCAGCCTTTGTCGGCACGATGTTTCTGCTCGCCCGTACCGCCGATGCCATCATCGACCCGGCAATGGGCTATATGGCTGACCGCACTCGCTCGCGCTGGGGGAAATTCCGCCCGTGGATGCTGTGGTTAGCCCTGCCATTTGGCCTGAGCTGCCTCCTGACTTACGCCGTACCGCAATCTCTGGATATGACCGGCAAAATGATTTTCGCCAGCGTCAGCTACACCTTCATGATGCTGATGTATACCGCCATCAATATTCCCTACTGCTCGATGGGGGCGGTGATCACCCCCGATAATGACGAACGTATCTCCCTGCAATCCTGGCGCTTCTTCCTTGCCACGCTCGGCGGCGCGATGTCGACGTTTTTCATGATGCCGCTGGCGGAGTACCTCGGCGGCGCGGATAAACTGGCGGGCTATCGCTGGGCGATGGCGATTATGGCCAGCGCAGCGGTGATTATGTTCTGGATCTGTTTTGCCAACACCCGTGAACGTATTAAAGCGCCCGCTACCCATAACAATTATCTGTCTGAACTGCGCGATCTCCTGCGCAACGATCAATGGCGAGTCGTCGCGGTGCTGGTGATGACCAACATTGGCTTTGGCGTAATCCGTCTCGGGGCGATGATGTACTTCGTCACCTACTACCTCGGCAGCGCCAGCTACTTTATGTGGATGCTAGGCGCGCATATTCTTGGCAAGGCCGCAGGTAGCTTGCTGGCCAAACGACTGACCCGTAATTTCAACAAAGTTCAAATGTTCGGCTACTGCGCTGTGCTGGCGGGGGTGCTGAGCATCGCTCTATTCTTCGCACCGAAATCCGTTTTCGTGCTGGTCCCGCTGACGTTTATTATCTCCACGCTTTATCAGGCCACCACCACGCTGATGTGGGTAATGATGGCTGATGTCGCCGACTACGGTGAATGGAGACAGGGTAAACGTATGGATGGCGTCATATTCTCCACCTTCCTCGCGGTCCTCAAGTTGGGAATGGCCCTCAGCGGCGCTATCGTCGGCTGGACCTTGGGCTTTAGCGGCTACGTCGCCAACGCGCCAGAACAAACATCACTTGCAATGAACTGCATCGTCGCCCTGTTTACCATTGTTCCCGGCCTACTCTCGCTGGCGGCCTTCGCCACGCTGCGCTGGTACAAGCTTGATGACCAGACCATGCAGGAAATCAATTTGGCTAAAACGCAATCTCTTGTGAAAGGATGATCTCACCATGAGCGAATTAATACAGCACGCTAACGCCATCGAATGGCGCTTTGAACGGCAGATTTTACGCCTTGAGCCCTGGGGCGAAAACAGCCTGCGGGTACGCGCCACCTGCGCGCCAGAGTTTAATTCGGAGCTTCAGGCGCTACTGACGCCAGAATCATGCAAGGCTGAAATCTCCCGGGATGCGGAAACGCTGACCCTGCGTAACGGCAATATCAGCGCGGTGTTGAACCTCAAGGGCCAGCTAGCATTTTATAATCAGCGCGGCGAGCTGCTACTCGAAGAGATGTGGCGGCAACGTTCCACCGTTGGTATCGGCGCCAGCGAAAAGAGCCAGGACAAATACGTCAGCGCCCTGAAACTGGACGGCCGCGAATTTAAACCACTTCCAGGGGGCAAATATCAGCTAACGGTTCGTTTCGAAGCCCGCCATGAAGAGAGACTGTACGGCATGGGCCAGTACCAGCAGCCGTGGCTGGATCTGAAGGGTTGTTCTCTTGAGCTGGCGCAACGTAACTCACAAGCCAGCGTGCCGTTTGTGCAATCCAGCCTCGGCTACGGCCTGCTGTGGAACAATCCAGCGATTGGCGAAGCCAGCTTTGCCAAAAACCACAGCCAATGGACCGCCCGCGTCACTCAGGAGATGGACTACTGGATAACCGCCGGCGACAGCGTAATGGAGATAACCCGCCAGTACGCTAAAGCCACCGGTACGCCGCCCGCCGCTCCGGAATTCATTAGCGGCCTGTGGCAATGTAAATTGCGCTATCGTACCCAGCAGGAGGTACTGGAGGTGGCTCGCGAATACCGCCGCCGCAACCTTCCGCTCTCGGTGATGGTTATCGATTTCTTCCACTGGCCGAATCAGGGAACCTGGTGTTTCGACCCTACCGACTGGCCGGATCCGAAGGCGATGGTAGAAGAGCTCGAATCAATGGGCATCAAGCTGATGGTTTCAGTCTGGCCGACCGTTGAAGCCCGCAGCCCGCTGTTCCCGCAGATGAAAGCTAAAGGCTGGCTGGTGACCAGCGATCGCGGTGTACAGGTCAACCTGGATTTTATGGGCAATACCACCTTCTTTGACGCCACCCATCCTCAGGCACGGCAGTTTGTCTGGGATACGGTAAAGAAAAACTATTTTGACTACGGGATCAAGCTGTTCTGGCTGGATGAAGCCGAGCCGGAGTATCGCGCCTATGACTTCGATAACTATCGCTATCACGCCGGACCGGTGCTGGAAGTGGGCAACCGCTATCCGCGTGATTTCGCCCAGGGCTTCTACGATGGCCTGCGTGCGCAAGGTGAAGAAGAGATTGTCAATCTGGTGCGCTGCAGCTGGGCAGGCAGCCAGCGCTACGGCGTGCTGGCGTGGTCCGGCGACGTTCACTCCTCCTTCCATTCGTTTCGCAATCAATTGGCTGCCGGGCTCAACATGGGGCTGGCGGGCATTCCATGGTGGACCACCGATATCGGTGGTTTCCAGGGCGGCAATATCCACGATCCGGCATTTCACGAACTATTGATCCGCTGGTTCCAGTGGGCGGTATTCTGCCCGGTTCTGCGCATGCACGGCTATCGCGAACCGCGGATCCAGCCGCCGGAAAGCTATCGCCACGGCATTCCTCAATGCGACAGCGGTTCGCCAAATGAGCTGTGGAGCTACGGAGAGGATAATTTCGCCATCATGCAACGCTGGCTGGGCGTTCGCGAGACGTTACGTCCCTATATTGATGAGCTGTACGCCAATGCACATCGCCACGGCGACCCGCTCATGCGCCCGCTCTTCTGGCACTATCCCGACGATGCGCAAAGCTGGCAGGTCGAAGACCAATACCTGTTTGGCCAGGATTTGCTGGTCGCTCCGGTCATGCACGCAGGCCAGCGTCAGCGCGAGGTCTGGTTGCCTGGTGAACATCAATGGGTCGATTTACAGGGCGAGCGCTATCAGGGCGGGCAGTGTATTTCGGTTCCTGCCGAGCTGGAGACTATTCCGTTGTTTATTCGTGAAGGCAGCCCGCTGGTTTCACTGCTGGTAAAATAAATCAGGCAGATGCCTGAAATAGCGAGCATGTGCTAAAAAAAGCCTGTCTACTCACGCAATTATGCGTAGAGTAAATGGGCTTCTCTTTTTTTGTATTTTGGCAAGGACCTCTGCACATGCTCGACACCACCCTGTTAATTCTGCTGGGCCTGGCGGCGCTCGGCTTTATTAGCCATAACACGACCGTTGCGATTTCAATACTGGTTTTAATTATCGTCCGCGTCACCCCGCTTAATACTTTCTTCCCGTGGATTGAAAAGCAGGGGCTGACCATCGGGATTATCATCCTGACTATCGGCGTGATGGCGCCTATCGCCAGCGGTACTCTTCCGCCCTCAACGCTGCTCCATTCGTTCGTTAACTGGAAATCACTGCTGGCGATTGCAGTCGGCGTCGGTGTCTCATGGCTCGGCGGGCGCGGCGTGGCGTTGATGGGCTCGCAGCCACAGCTGGTGGCCGGGCTGCTGGTCGGCACCGTACTCGGCGTTGCTCTCTTCCGCGGGGTACCGGTAGGTCCGTTAATCGCCGCCGGGATCATTTCGCTGTTTATAGGGAAGTCGTAGTCAGGCTGGCGAGATAGCGTCCCGGCGTTTGGCCCAGCCCTTTTTTAAACATGGTGATAAACGCGGTGGTGGAGTCATAACCCAGACTCTGCGCTGTCTGTTGAACGCTTTGCCCGCGGATCAACATTTGCAGAGCGAGGATCAGCTGCAGCTGATGCCGCCAGCGGCGAAAGCTCAGGCCCGTTTCGCGCACCACCAGCCGCGCCAGATTACGCTCGCTCATGGCGAACTCCGCCGCCCACTGCGCCAGCGTTTGCCAACGAGCGGGATCATCGGCCATGACCTCCGCCATTTGGCGAATTTTCGGATGTCCGGATACCGGCAGTTGCAGATGTTCCTGCGGCTGCTGGGGTAGTTCATCAAACAGCACCTGCACCAGGCGGTGCATCGCCGCTGATTCCAATTCTGCCCTGCCGCGCTGGGCCATGGTCAAAATAAGCTCGCGCACCAGCGGTGAAATCTTTAACGTACAGCAGAAATTCGGCATCGGGGCCGCACCGGGTTCAATAAACAAAAAGCAGATCTGCGCTCCCGGCGTCGCCCGGTTGCTATGGGGTATCTGCCCAGGGACCCACACCGCATACTGCGGCGGTACCATCAACATGGCATTTTCCACCTCGCAGGTCAGTGCCCCGTGCAGTGCCAGGATCAGTTGCCCTTTGCGGTGCTGATGGCGCGGAATGTACTGCTCGTTCGCGACTACCTGAATACGAAAAGCCAGCGCCGCCTCATGCCCGCTGTCCGGGTCGTAGCCATCCAGACCGAGTCCGATCATAAGATTGTCCGATTTTAGCGATAATCTGTCATTTTAGCTTGATTTAAACAGGCGGCAAACAGGCTATTGTAAACGCCTCGTATTCTTGTTTGAGATAGCCATGAATTCTGTTTCACCTTCTGCCGGTCAACGCAATCTGTTATTGATTGCCGGTATTCTGCTGATAGCCACCACTTTACGCGTGGCCTTTACCGGCGCCGCGCCGCTGCTGGATGCCATTCGCAGCGAATATGGTCTCACTACCGCGCAAACCGGTCTGCTAACCACCCTGCCGCTGCTGGCATTTGGCCTGGTCTCGCCGCTGGCTGCGGGCATCGCACGTCGCTTCGGCATTGAACGCAGCCTGCTTCTGGCAATGATCCTGATTTGCCTGGGTATTGGTCTGCGCTCCCTACCCTCCGTCGCGCTACTGTTTATCGGTACCACAATTATCGGCTGTGGTATTGCCCTGGGAAACGTTCTGCTGCCGGGGTTAATCAAGCGCGATTTCTCGCAGCATGTTGCCAAAATGACTGGCGCTTACTCTCTGACGATGGGCGGTGCAGCGGCGCTGGGTTCGGCCATGGTGGTTCCGCTGGCGCTTGCCGGATTGGGCTGGCGCGGTGCGCTGCTGATGTTAATGGTTTTTCCGCTACTGGCGCTGTTTGTCTGGCTACCGCAGTCTCGCAGGCAGGCTACCGCGCCGCTGACGGGCTCAGGCGCGATCCATAACCGCGGGATCTGGCGCTCGGCGCTGGCCTGGCAGGTTACACTGTTTCTCGGGATTAACTCGCTGGTCTATTACGTGATTATCGGCTGGCTACCCGCTATTTTACAAAGCATTGGTTACAGCGAAGCGCAGGCAGGCTCCCTGCACGGGCTACTTCAACTGGCAACCGCCGCGCCGGGGCTGGCGATCCCGTTAATACTTCATCGGCTGAAAGATCAGCGTGGTATTGCTGTTCTGGTCGCCCTGATGTGCGCCGTCAGCGCGCTCGGATTATGGTTTTTACCTAGTCAGGCAGTGCTGTGGACGCTTATCTTCGGCTTCGGCTCTGGCGCAACCATGATCCTGGGGCTGACCTTTATCGGCCTGCGGGCCAGTTCAGCGCACCAGGCCGCCGCGCTGTCGGGGATGGCGCAGGCGGTGGGTTATCTGCTGGCTGCCTGCGGGCCGCCGGTGATGGGGAAAATTCATGATGCCAACGGCGACTGGCATATTCCGCTGATCGCCGTAGCGCTGATTTCTGTTGCCATGGCAGTGTGTGGCGCGCTGGCCGGTCGCGATCGGGAGATCAACAGCTAACCCTATCAACGCCCGGCAACCTTCGCTGCCGGGCGCTTAATTACTGGCTTGCGGCGCGTAAAAACGCGTGAACCAACGGTGCAGGCCGCCCTTCCAGTGCATTGCGCTCGTGCTGGAATAGCGTGGCGACAAAGAACGGATGCGTCACCAGCTCCACGGCTCGAATCTCGCCGTCATCATCCCAGCCCGTCACCCGTAGATCGCCCTGCTCCAGTTCACGGGCAAAATCTTCAGCAATCCCGTAGCTACAGTGATAACCCTCTTCAATGCTGTCACGGCCATAGGCGCGAGCAATAAGCGTATTGGCGCGCAGTTCAATATTGTCCGACTTTTCCACCAGCGAGCAGCTTAGCGGCGCAATCACCATTCGGCCTTCAGTATCGGTTTCCGCGTGCGCGGCGTCCTGCCAGCCCATGACGTTACGTGCGTACTCAATAATCGCGTGCTGGAACCCACCACAGGTGCCAAGGAACGGAATGCTGTTTTCACGCGCGTGGCGAATGGCGATAAACGCGCCTTCGGCATTTTTATAAGGACTGGCGGGAACGACCCAGATAGCATCGTAGTCGGCCAGATCGTCGGCGGAGCTTATCTCGCTGGTTGCCAGCCAGTCGTAGCGCAACGGAAGCTCCAGTACAGCAGCGGCATCATCAATCGCCAGCGGAATCGCTTTATGGGCAATTACATCAGGGTTGTAGTCACCAACCAGGGCAATACGCAAGGGGGAGGAGGTCGAGGAGGTCATAGCAGGATCCTTATGTCAGAGCGATTATCAGGCAACACAAGGAGCCTCAGGTTAGCGATCCCGGCGGCGGAACACAATCCTTATTTTTTACACGCCAGGTTCCGCGCAATTTTGCCTGACAGGCGGTATGGTATAAAGCAAAGGAATGGCTACGGATACGAGATGAAGAGCAAAATTCTGGTCAGCGCCTGTCTGATGGGCTTTCAGGTTCGCTATAACGGCAGCAACAAGGCGCAGCTGACCGACGCGCTATCGCGCTGGCAGCAAGAGGGACGGCTGGTCATCCACTGCCCGGAGCTGGCAGCCGGTTTGCCAGTCCCCCGACTCCCGGCAGAAATCCTCAATGCTCAGGGCGCTGATGTAATGCAAAACCGTGCGCAAATCGTTGAAAGTAATGGTCAGGATGTTACTGCGCACTATCAACTGGCCGCCTGGCTGGCGCTGAAAGCAGCGCTAGAAGAAGGCTGTGCCGCCGCATTGTTGACCGATGGCAGTCCAACCTGCGGTAGCCAGTTTATCTATGATGGTACCTTCAACGGGCAGCGCAAACCTGGCTCTGGCGTTGCTGCAGCGCTGCTTCGCGAACACGGCATTACGGTATTTTCCGACGGGCAGATCCCGCAACTGCTCAACTGGATGGAACAAAGGGAGAGTGACGATGATTCAATGTAAACGCGTTTATGACCCACAAGAAGAGAGCGATGGCTATCGCGTACTGGTTGATCGTCTGTGGCCACGTGGCATTAAAAAAGAGGCGCTGAACTACGATGAGTGGTGTAAAACGCTGACCCCGTCGACTGATTTACGCAAAGCTTTCCACAACGAAACTATCGATTTTGCTCACTTCAGTCAGCTCTATCGTCAGGAGCTGGATGACCACCGCGATGAAGGCGCGCGCCTCGCGGCGCTGGCCCGTCAGCAGCCGCTGACGCTACTCTATGGGGCGAAAAACACCCGACAAAATCATGCTCAGGTGCTTGCCGCCTGGCTGGAAGCGCTGGAATAAGCGCTACGACTTAGCCGGATGATCGCGACGCCAGAGGTCCCATTCGTCAATCGTTTCGCCACCCGGCAGCTTACAGTCCGTGCGCACGCCCTGCGGGCTTTGTACAGGCACCTGAGTGCCTCCCAGCTGTTCGCAGTAAACCGACGCCGGGTTAGCCATGCCCACCGGATGCGTGGGCTGAGTCTGTTGAGGCTGAGCGCATCCGGCGAGCGCCAGAGGCAGCATGATAGTCATCCACTTCATTTTTACTCCTTCGTTGTTCAGGACGACCTTTTCGTCCTGAATCTCCACGGTTTCTCCATTTTAACTACACTTTTACCTCGTAGAGTAGCCCCTGTTCTCGAACTGACCAGAGAACAGATCATTCCATAATCAATGAGTTTTTCCCCGTCGCCCCCGACGGGGCTTTTTTTTGGGATTTAATAAATTGAAATAAAAGGATTTATTTCAAAAATGTCCACATATCGACCACATTGACAAGAATAGCCCCCCTTTCCAGGGGGCTATTTTTATACTGCAAGACTAAGTTGACTGTTCCCGTAATGAGAAGCCGGGAAAGCATCGCCGGGGATAAATCCTGGCGGCAAAGGATCTGCGCTGGTTGAGCGCTTCGTTACTCTGCGCTCTACGGTGTTAAGTGTCGTGAATGACTCGCTGCATTCAAGATTCTGGCATTGATGATATTGCCGGATGGTGAACTCGCTTAACCGGCGGCTGGTGCGGGTGCGGGCGTTTGCGCCGCAGTAGGGACAAACAAACATGATGATCTCCCATAGGGAGTTGAACTCACACCTATTATGGCCGCTACTGCTCAGTTTCTGCAATCCAGTCGCTTATTTTCGCCTCAAGCTCCATTTTCGTGGTAAATCCGTTATCACCGATTACATGCTCCGCTCTTGCAATGATCCAATCCTGAGTATCGATTTCAGGCTTAAAGCCCGACACGTTCAGATGCATACCCGGATATAAATCGGCGCGGCCGCGCGCCAGGGTTATCGAAAACTGTGCCGCGCCTTTCTGGATCTGTATCCATTTTGCCGCAGCTGCGCGCCTGGCCGCCGTTTCGTTCTGATAGGTTTTACGCAAAACATATACGTTACCTTCAGCGCCCTCCATGTAATCCCCCTCCGGCCGGCTGCTTTTCTCCTCGGCCTTTTTTCTGGCAGTATTTGTTTTGCGCTTAGTGACCTTGACCGGTTTTTTCTTGCCGAAATTAAGATCCAGCCAGTACGCCCGCACACCAGTGTAAGCATCACGATCGGCAATGCGGAACCTGTGACGATCTCCGCTGGCACGGGTTATCTCAGCCGATGGCAGCGCCCTACCGGATGCACTGACGCCTCCCCCAGGCAGGATAAACAGCAGACAGCCATTTTTCACGGTGGCAATGGCCCCCAACATCTCCGCCATGCGCGTTAAAAACGACATGTCGCTCTCTTCGGTCTGATCCGCATGGTCGATCTCGATGTCGATCAGGGCTTCGCTAATCATCGGCTTCAGGTCATAGCGCCGGGCTATGGCCGATACCACCCGCTCTACTGTCACATCATGCCAGGACACCTCCCGCCTGACGTTCATCTCTTCGCGAAAATCAGCGCTGTGCGCGGTGATGTCGATAACATCCGGCGGCCCGCTATGCCCCACCTCGTCAACGGTGTAGAGACCTTTGTAGATCAACGCCTCACCCAGCCAGCCGATGGACACCGCCAGCTCCGCACCACGTGGGGGTAAATCTGTTACCCCGTCAGAGTCATCTACTGACAGGGTTAGCTGGTCAGCATCAAAACCGTTGTTATCTGTAACAGATAGCGAGGTGATGCGGTCGGCCAGTTCGGTCAGGGCAACCCCACCCAGCGTGATGCTAAAATCCGGTGTCTTTACGACCTCACTTAATTTATCTACATACGCTTCGGCTGCTGTTGTCAGCGTGTCTGCTATCGACATAACTCCCCCGTTTTTTGCTGATGATTCCATGCCCGCGCGCGGGGCTGAATCCCTTTTTGTTGTCAGCGAACGGGCAGACCGGCAACCAGGCGACGCCAGCAGACTTAACGTTGAATATTGCCCTGAACTCAAAGAGCAACATGATGGTGAACTTATGTCTGAAACTCGTTTTCACGGCGTCCGCTCTCGCGAAAATACCGACCTACAGCAGGCAATCAATGACATTGATTCCAGCGTAATCGGTATTGTTGCGGTTGCTGATGACGCCGATCCGGAAACCTTCCCGCTCAATACGCCGGTTCTGCTGACACGGGTGCGTAACGTCCTCGGCAAGGCAGGTAAAACCGGGTCACTTTACAAAACCCTCAAAGCCATTTCCGATCAGTGCAGTCCGCGTGTTGTGATTGTCCGGGTGGAAGAGGCTTCCGGTAACGGCCCCAGCCAGTCTCAGGCCGTTATTGGCGGAACAGATGGCGACAGCTACACGGGAATGTATGCCCTGCTGACAGCGGAAGCCAAAACCGGCTATCGTCCGCGCATTCTGGCGGTGCCGGACTACGACACCGAGGAGGTAACGTCACAGCTTTGCGTGATTGCCCAGAATCTTCGGGCTTTTGTTTATGCCGGTTGTAACGGCTGCGCGACCATGGCGGAGGCTATTGCTTATCGCAAAACCTTCGCTTACCGCGAGCTGATGCTGATCTGGCCTGACTTTATCGCTTACAACCCCCTGACGGATGATAACGAAACGTTTCCCGCCCCGGCTTACGCCTGCGGCCTGCGCGCCGCTATTGATAACAGCCAGGGCTGGCACAAATCACTGTCCAACGTTGTAGTGAATAACGTTCTGGGTATTTCGAAAGATGTTTTCTGGGCATTGCAGGCAGAAGACTGTGACGCCAACGAGCTGAACAACAACGAAATCACAACGCTTATCAAGCGTGACGGTTTCCGCTTCTGGGGTAACCGCACCACGGACACCGAAACCTACACTTTCGAGGTGTTCACCCGTACCGCGCAGATCCTGGCGGACAGTATCGCGGAGGCGCAATTTACCTCTGTTGACAGCCCGCTCACTCCGGCCAACGTGAAAGATGTGGTAAGCGGCATCCGCTCTGCTCTCAGCAAAAAAGTCACTGCCGGTCAGCTTATCGGCGCTGACTGCTGGTATGACACGCTGGACAACGGCACCACGGATTTGCGCCAGGGAAAACTGATTGTGCGCTATAGCTACAGCCCGGTCCCGCCGCTTGAAGATCTGACGCTATACCAGACCTTTACTGATGATTTTTACGAACCGGCGTTCGCGTCGCTCGGGGGTGAATAATGGCTGTTCCTCACAAACTGCGGCTTTTTAGCTGCTTTGTTAACGGCGACAACTATCTGGGAAAAGTGACCTCTTTCACTCGCCCCAAACTGTCACGAAAGGTAGAGGACTATCAGGGCGGTGGCATGCTGGGTGCTGTCGGTGTTGATCTCGGCCTTGAGGCTGGCGCGCTGGATTCCACCATTGTATTTGGTGGTGTCATCAAAGCACTGTTTCTCGAATACGGGGCAGAAATTGACGGTACGCGGCTGCGCTTTGCGGGTGAATATTTCACTGATGGCGAAAGCCAGCTTGTCGAGGTTGAGCTGCGCGGGCGATTTACTGAACTCGACGGTGGAGACTCAAAACAGGGAGAAGACACCGAGGAAAGCTACACCTTCAAATCCACCTACTACAAATTCTCCATAGATGATCAGCCCATTATCGAAATCGATCTGCTGAATTTCATCTACAAAAAGAACGGTCAGAACATGTTCCAGGACCGCATCACCTCCGCCCTTGGCATGGGCAATTGATAACCTTTCAGAGGGTGGCAAAGATGCCGCCCGGAGATTTTAAACATGGCTAAAAAAACTAAAAACCTGTTCACGCTGATGCAGCCGGTAGTTCGTAAAGACAGTGAGATCGGTCAGGTGGAAATCACCGGTGCCATCAGTCAGGCCGGATCGTTGCGCGGCCTGAATCTTATCCGCGTTGCCAATATGGATGCAGACTCAATTGCCACGCTGTTGACGCGAGTCACCGCGCCTGCGCTGACACAAAAAGAAATCAACGAAATGCACACTCTGGATTTTATCGGCCTGGCAGAGCTTCTGGTCCCTTTCTTGAATCCGCCGGAGCCTGGAGCGTCGAACGTGGCGGAGACGGAGAGCGAGTAATCACCGTTGCGTTTGACCAGATAGACGATCTGGTTGCTGATATTGCCGTTATTTTTAACTGGCCGCCCTCTGAAGTTTTCGGCATGGATCTTGGCGAGGTGATAGCCTGGCGCAAGCGGGCGGCGCTTCGAAGTGGTGCCAGTGATGAAGAGTCTTGATATCCGCGTTGCTTTCAGCGCGATCGACAGATTTACCCGCCCCGTTAATGCTGCCCGCCAGACTGCGGGCGGCCTATCCGACTCCCTCAGAAAAACACAATCCGCCCTGAAAGGACTCGATAAGAGCAGTGCTACTTTTCAGCGAATGACCGCGGCCGTCGGCAAAACCGACCGTTCCATCTCACGTGCCCGTACCCGCTTTGATGGATTATCAGAAGCGCAACGTAAAAACGGAACGCTGACGGAAAAACAGCAAATACTGATGTCCCGACTGGGTGAGCGGCTTGATCGGTTGACCGCAAAACGCGTGACGGAAGTGGCCCGCCTTCGTGAGAGTGCATCAGCCCTGCGCCAGCATGGCGTCATGCTTTCCGGTAGTAGTGCCACCATTGGTAACGCGATACGCCGCACAGAACAATACAACCAATCCCTTGAACGGGAAAAACGGCAACTTGCTGCGGTCACTCAAGCTCGTAAACGTTACGAGGGCGCACAGCAGATAGCCGGAAAGTTGCGCTCTGGCGGTGCCATAGCATTAGGTACAGCAACCGCTGCCGGGTACGGCGCCGGACGCTTCCTGTCGCCTGCAGTTGGTTTTGATGAGGAAATGTCAAACGTCCAGGCGTTGACGCGGCTTGATAAGGGCGATTCACAGCTGGCCGCCTTGCGCACTCAGGCAAAAAAACTCGGTGCTGAAACCGCCTTCACCACACGTGACGCCGCCAGCGGCCAGGCCTTTCTGGCAATGGCGGGCTTCACGCCAGATGCTATCCGTGCCGCACTGCCCGGCGTGCTCAATATGGCACTAGCGGGCAGTATGGAATTGGGTGAAACGGCAGACATCGGCTCAAATATTCTTTCACAGTTCGCCCTCGACGCCGGGGAAATGGACCGCGTCAGCGATGTGCTGACAGGTACATTTACCCGTACCAACACCACGCTTAGCAGCCTCGGCGAGACAATGAAAGTTGTCGGGCCGGTAGCCGCGGGACTTGGGATAAGCCTGGAAGAAGCCGCAGCTATGACCGGCACGCTGGCGCGCGTGGGTATTCGCGGTAGCGAGGCCGGTACGGCAATGCGTCGCTCCCTCTCCCGCCTGGCCTCCCCCACTACGGCAGCCAAAAAGGCACTCAAAGAGCTGGGAGTGGAAACTGCCGACGCGAGCGGAAAGATGAGACGTCCGTTCGATATTCTTCTCGATCTACAAAAACGCGTTTCCCGCTTTGGCGAGGTGGATCAGGTTTCATTTTTCAAAGATATCGCCGGAGAAGAGGGTTTTACGAGCCTCCAGTCTTTGGTCAACGGCGCAGGTGATGGCTACCTCCAGTCACTCTATGAACAAATTGCAGAAGCACATAAAAATCAGGAGGCGTTCGCCGTCGCTAACAAGAAAAAAGACAACCTTGGCGGCGATTTGAAAGAGCTGGACAGCGCGTGGGAGGCGTTCCGCATTTCTGTGGCTGAGACAGTAGACGGCCCATTGCGCAGGCTGACACAGGGGCTTAGCCGGGTTATTGGCACTATTCAAAGCTGGGTAGACGAAAACCCCAGACTTTCACGAGCGTTGTTACTCGTCTGTGGTACTGCACTGGCATTAACCGCAGTAATTGGCGGTATGTCATTAGCTGCTGGTCTACTTTTAGGGCCGCTTGCAAAGCTCAGGCTGGGGCTTGCACTGCTGTCCGGCGAGAGCGGCATCGGAGGTACGGTATCAGCGTTCCGCATATTGAGTGCTGTGGGCGGCAGTTCACTGGCAAAAATCAGCGGATGGCGTGCCTTACTCGGCGGTCTGGCTGGACGCGCCAGCGTATTAACCAGGTTGATGGTAACCCTGCGCGGCGCGTTACTTGGCGCCTTTTCCTCTCCGGGGACGGCGATAAGCGCCCTGTCAAAAGGCGTTGGCGGGCTGGTGTTGCGGCTAACCGGGATCCCTGCTCTGCTCGGTATTGTGAAAGGTGGAATTACGACACTGGGCGGCGGATTATCAATGCTCTTGAGCCCAATCGGTTTAGTGGGTGCTGCGTTTGTAGCTGCTGGGGTACTGATCTGGAAATACTGGGGACCAATTAAGGCCTTCTTTAGCGGTTTTTTTACAGGCGTCATCCAGGGGTTAGCGCCTGTTTATAACGCATATTCCCGGCTGGCGCCCGTTTTCGGGGTCATTGGGGATGGCGTCAAAAACGTCTGGAACTGGTTTAAAAAAGTATTAACGCCCGTTGAGGAGAGTCGCGAGGCGCTAAACAAGTGCGCCAGCGCCGGGCAAACCTTTGGCGAGGTCCTGGGGACCGCACTTAGCGTTCTGCTTTGGCCCCTTCAGAAGTTAATGGAAGGCGTCGGCTGGTTACTGGAGAAGCTCGATCTCATCCCCGATGGCATTGAAAGAGCCAAGCTGGAAGCGGCCAGACTCAGGGCTATTCCGGTTATGTGGGAATGGGATGAAAAATCCGGGCGCATGGTTAAAAGGGAGTGGCAATGGTCATCTGAAAAGCCTGCAAGCAAAGGCAGCGCCCCGCCGCCCAATGTGCTCGGGGGCAACTCTGGAACAGAGCGGCGGCTGGGCCAAATCGCGGATAACACCAAAGGCCTTTTAGATGAGGAAAAGCGCAAACGTATCGGGCCGGGTGACATTGTATTTAAAAACCTCCCTCCAGCCTTTGCAGTGCGTGGTGAATGGCAGGAGTCGAGGCTTGTCCGCCAGTCCGTCAGCGCTCGCCCGGTTATTGCCGCTGGCGAACCATTGATAAAACAGACGCAGGCATGGCAACCGGTACGCCGAAATCAAAACACCCACACGGCGGCTGCGGCTTCAGATGGTAGTTTTTCCGGTGATATTCACGTCCATCTACATTGTATTCAGAGCAGCAATCCGCGCGAACTGGCGCGACTTGTTGGCGAGGCTGTCCGCGCGGAAATTGATAAAAAGCAACGTGCTGCACGAGGTTCGTTCCGGGATAACGATTAATTAGGAGTAATAAATATGATGATGGTTTTCGGACTTTTTGTATTTGAACTCAGGACACTGCCCTATCAGCAATTGCAGCTGTCCCGTAACTGGCGGCACGTTAAAAATGATCGTGTGGGCAGGAGCGCAAAATGGCAGTACGTTGGCGCCGGCGAGAACCAGTTGACGCTGGGTGGGCTGCTGTACCCTGAAATTACCGGCGGCAACCTGTCGCTGGGTGCTGTCTCAACAATGGCTTACACCGGGCTTGCCTGGCCTCTGATTGATGGCGTCGGTTCCATCTATGGGATGTATGTCATCACGGGCTTGCAGGAAACGCATCAGGAGTTTGACCGCTACGGCAAAGCGAAAAGAATTGAGTTCACGCTTTCGCTGCAAAGGGTTGATGAAGATATCAGGGAGCGGTTGCAAAGTGCCTCTGTGAGTGATTTGATGGAAACCTTAAAGAATGGATTAGAATTGATTATGTAGTAGACCGGCAATCAAATGACATGTCATCATTTTGCGCAAGAATAAAACGATTTCTTGTGATGCCTAATACTTAGCCAAGAATAGCATTGAATTATTTAAATTTATCGCCTACCCCCCAAACTATACATAACCCCACGTATTCTATAAAGGCTAAACTCATTAGCCAGATCATCTTTAATTATCTATGATTTGGGTTTTTTATTTAATTTTTTAGTAAATTCCGCACCACTAAATTAGACTTAGATTAACTTCAACAGCAAGAACTCTCTGCGCTCTTATAATATTAGCTCATGCTGTCAAATAAGTATTATAGGATCAATTACATGTAGAGCTTTTATTTTTTGCATGTTATAATTAGATATCTACTATAAGACTGCAAGAAAAATAGTTGTGGTGAGAAAACAAAAGCACACTAATTAATAAGGAATTTTTAATGGACAACAACACATACCACACAGATATTTTAGCTGTAACTGATAAGGACGTAGTTGATTGGTGCGAGCAACATCTTCCACAATCACTTACCACTGAAATGCTCATAAATATATTAGATAACACAAGAGAACATACAGATGATGAAATATTTTATGCATATTTTTTATACTGCTGGAGCTTTTTGTCCAAGATTTTTTTAAGTAATAGTAATTATCAGTTCCGCTCATTCTCATACACTAATAAACTCATTAAAATAAATAACATTACTCTTAATGTAAATTTACTAAAAAATCACCCTTCAATATTCCTTTATTATATTGTACTCGCAACCCAAGAGGCGTTGTTAACCATCTCCAACTTCATAATTCCTATTAATGCTGTGAGTTTGATGCCATATGTTGGTAAAATTCAAAATATGATGAGCATAATTGATTCGATTTCAAGTAAAAAAATGCAAAATCAATTGTTCTTATCTTTCATTCCATACTCTTTAATAAGTTACATTGAAAAGGATAAGGTAGAAAAACTAAATATTGATGTTTCTAATCTCGAAAGACAACTAAACGACATAGTAAACGATCCGCAATGGTCAGAAATCAGACTATTCCTTAATGATAACAAAAAACTTAAAGACGATATCGACAGGCAAAATGATTTAATTGCACAAATTGAAAGCTATGACAATAAAATTAACAACTTAAAGTCAGAATATAATTTCATTAGCCTATCCAAAGCATTCAACAGCATGCGAAAAATAAAAACAAAAGAGTTAAAAAACGTTAACATAATTTTTTATTTAATTATCCTTGCGTTACTATCAACCCCCGCGGGATTACTATTTTTTAATATCTTCGGCAACCCAGAAAAATTCAATGGCTGGAATAAGCTATTTTATTTCCTCCCTATTGCCACCATTGAATTAATACTTATTTACTTACTTCGCTTGTTTTATATTCAAAAAAATTCCATCATGGCTCAGCTATTGCAAATAGATTTTAGATTAAGCATCTGTGAATTTATAAAAAACTACATTGAAGACAGATCAGAAAATAGTGGTGACAAAGACACATGGAGTGCTTTCGAAGCATTAATATTCAGCCCAATACAGTTAAGAGAAGATAAAATACCTTCAGTGTTGGATGGCGCAGACTCTGTTGCAGAGTTTATAAACAAGGCCCTCAAGTCAAAAAATATACCCAGCTAAACATAAAAGGGTGCGATTGATATTTTACCAAAACACGTATGCTAGTGCGCTTCTTTATATGGCGCACTAGTAGCCTCAAGTTCTAACGCGCCAAAGGATGAACATATTGGAATTTAAAGAACATTTTAGGATTTAGTTTTTTGTGTAAAGCCAACACTCCAAAAAAACAGTCCCACTCGTATCAATGCAATAAATGTTCGTTTCCCTTATGTCAAGCGTTTCCATAAACATAAGGAAACATACTCGTTAGTCACATCAATCGGCTCGTTTGCGGACTCGGTCAGGCCCTCCGCATCGATGTAAGTCCCATCAGTAAGGGCAAGCGGACCACTTTTCTGGTTGTCTGTACCATGTGTCGTGGTTGGATCCCATGTAGCCCCCGGAGACCGGTCGCCAGAGCGGTGCCAGTGAGGAGGCAGGTTATCGGCTTCGAGTTTCACCTTGTTACTGCCGCCGGTCGCGCCGTATTGAGAGCCAATCCGTACAACCCTGTCAGCAAAGGTTTCACTTAAGTCAGCCCATGTCTGCCAAGGGAAACGCATCGCCGGGCTTTGTTCGCCAGAGATGACAATTCCAACGTAAAAAATAGCGTCAACAATGGCCTTGTATCCGTCCCCATCGCTGTCCAGCCCCAGAGCTTTTAGCGCCTCAGATGGATTGCTCAGATCGGACAGGTTTTTCTCTTTTTGCAATGCGCCAATAATGCGTGAGTCATTTCCTGCGGCTACCGTTCCCGCCTCTGTGCCAATGTCCCGCGTGGCCGAGTTGCCCAGCTCCAGATTTTCCCTAGCCTCTTCAGCATCAGTTAGATCCGAGAGGTTCAGCTCGCGCCGCAAATAACGTTTATCGCCTGACTCCTGAGTTAAGGTGGCAAGCGTCGGATCGATAACCAGCTGCACATTTGAGCTGTGCGTAAGTGTCAACACCAGCGTCAGAATGATCTCTTTGATAATGGAATCCGATTGTGCCGGGAGGTATGTCGCTGGGTATGCGCCGTAAGCAATGAGCGTACCCTTAGCGCTGACCAGCCCCGCCTCTCTGAGCGTCTTACCCGGATAATCCCTGCAATTGATAACAATCTGACCACTGATAAACCCCTCATAGCTTGAGTCAGAGTCAAAGGTTTCACGGCCAAACTGACCAAAAAGCGCCGTCACCGCCGCCAGGTCGTCGGGTTCGGTCGGTAAAGTCACGCCGCCACCATCACCGATCAGTACGGCGGTAATATCCACAACCTCCCCCGCCTGATACGCGGCCTCGATTTCAGCGGCGCCCGCCGTCGTTAGTGTCAGTCCTGTTGCCATAGTGTTTCCTCTGCTTCAATGCCATACACGCTGGCAAGACGATCATAAAAATCATCACTAACAGTTTTGCTGTCGGCATCAATATCGCTTTCACCGGGATGAATAACTCCCGCAGCCTGGAGCATTTGCAGGTATTCCAGGAAAAACTCATCTGTCTGGCAAAATCCGATCAGGCTTTTAATTTGATTGAATGTTTTCATAACTTATTCGTTATCCAGTTACCGGGTAAATCTGTGAAATCGTCCAGGCTTGTGCAGTTGTAGAACGCGTAATAATGCGCTGTGACATTTGGCACTTTGTCCATAAATACCTGGCCCTTACCTGTGAGGGCAGAGCATCCCCTGAATGTGGCCGTCGTGGTGACAATCGTCGAATAACTGCTGAGGTTGAATATCGTGCTGACGTTGGTTCTCAGCTGCACGCAGCCATCAAACAGATAGCCGATTGTCGTGGCCGGTAAGTTATTCATTAGACCGGCCCCGACCTCTTCCAGTGCGACGCACTCGGCAAACACATTAGTGAATGTCGTGGCGTTGATACTGGCGACAAAAAGACCGGCAGGCACTGAGCGCAGGTTTTTACATCCCCTGAAGGTCTGGCCGTATGCCGTCACCAGCGGGTTACCACTGAACAGATTTTCCGGTATTTCCACCACGCCGGTATTCTGGAAGGTTGCGCCAAATGCGGTGATAAGCGGGCACGATGCAAACAGCGACGGCGGAATGTTCACCAGTGCCGCGCAGCCGTAGAACGTAGAACCGGCACTGATCAGCAGGGTGTTATGTTTCAGTAAATCAGCAGGCAATACCGCCAGCGCAGTACAGCCGGAGAAGGTCAGCGTCATGGAAGTCAGGTTGACACAACCCGCAAACAGATCGGACGGCAGCGCGGCCAGCGCGGTGCAGTCCTGGAAGGTGCTACCCATTGCCGTCAGAGAGGTCAGATCGCTGAACAGCTTTTCAGGCAGTACGGCAAGGCCTGAGCACTGGTTAAACAGACCGGTGACATTCGTCACTTTGATGCATCCTGCAAACATATCCCCGGCCAGCGATACCAGCGCCGTGCAGCCCATAAATGTATAGGTAAGGTTAGTCAGTGAGCCACAGCCACGGAACGCCCCGGCCCCAATGCTTTTCAAAGATGTACATTGGGTGAATGCATAATAGAACGTCGTGACCAGTGATTTACCTGCAAACGCCTCTGCTCTGACGGCTGTCAGAGAAGAACAGGCATAGAAAGCCCGGTCAAAGCTCGTTGCCTTGTTACAGTCAACAAACGACGGTAGCGCCATTAATGCTGTGCAACTATTGAAGACGCTGGCAAAGGTAGTTGCACTGACACACCCCTCAAAAATATCATCGCCCACTTCTTCCAGTACACGGCAATAGTAAAAAGCGGAGGAAAATGTTTGCGCAAGCGCACAGCCAGAAAACACGGCTTTTCCCGCTTTTACCAGTGAAGAGCAGCCGGAAAAAACCGTTCCAAAATAGTTAGCCAGAGGTAAATCCTTAAAGAACTCATCGGGCACAGAAAGCAGTTGTGTGCATCCACTGAATGCCCCGCCGAAATGCGTGGCTTTCAGGCAGTTGCGGAACAGGCGCGGCGGTAGCTGCGTCAGCGCCGTGCAGCTCCTGAAAATCGCCGTAAACACGCCACCAGGCACATCGCTGAATAAATCTGGTGACAATGTTGTCAGCGCGCGGCATCCATCGAAGGTATAACCGAAGCCATTTCCACTGACACACCCGTCAAAAATGCCCGTCCCGGTATCGATAAGGGATATACATCCCGAAAACGCACTGGTGAAATTCGTCGCAGCAGCACAGCTCCGGAATGTGTTTTTGCCAGCACTCAGCAGCCGCGTGCAGTTCTCAAACACTGAGGTGAATAGCGTCACCTGAGATAATTCGCTGAACAGCCCATCAGGAACAGCAGCCAGTGCCGTGCAGCCATAAAAAGCCGACGAGAAATTTGTGGCACCAGTAATCCGCGCGAATAAACCCTCTGGCAGTTCAGTCAGCGACGAGCAGCCCCGGAAAACAGAGTTACAATTCTGAATATTCGGCAGATCGTCAAAAGCCCCGGCATGAACCTTGTAAAGGCCAGTTGCGCCACTCGCGAAAGAAACAAGATTGTCCCTGTCTCCCGTCAGAAGAATGATTTCCTGCACGGGGTTCAACGTCACTGAAACGTTACCCACAGTGCGCTGGAAACTGGCGGTTTCCGTGTTCTTAACCGTTATTGTGTACTCTTCTCCCTCTACAACGTCACGCGTCGGAATAACCCAGCCGTACACAGCACTGGCTGCATCAAAACGGTATTCCCGGCTGTCTGTTCCGTCGCCATAATCAATCGTGAAATCCTCATCCATGCGCACGTAGAACAACGGACGGCTTGCATGGTCGATGCGGGTAATGAACTTCATCACCGCGACCACTTTCACACTGATCACCGCACTGACGCCGTTAGTCGTCGTGACGGTGACCGAACAGGTGCCCCGCTTCACGCCCGTAACCAGAATAGCGCCTTTGACAATTCGGGCAGTCGCGATTGTTTTATCCGACGTGGTTACCGTATAGGTTTTATCTTCCGCGTATTCAGGGAGGATGGTCACCGTGACCGTTTCCGCGTCACCGGGGGCCAGATTCAGCTCGTAGCGGGATAAAATCACCTGCAACGGGACAAATCGCGGCGTGATTTTCTCCGTGGCGTACATGTAACCGGCCGCATATGAGGTTCCCTGAAGTCGGCCAAATACATGAACGGAAAACCAGCTGCGCAGGTTCCTGGCGCGCAGCACCGCCAGTTTCAGATCCTGCTGGTCGTATTCCGTCACCGGCAAATCGTTCTGATAAACGTTCAGGCGAAAGGTATACGGATCCCCTTTCGGGTTCTGATTGAACCATTCAACAATATCCGTCCCAAAAGGACTGTCCACCAGGGCATGACGGACGGCGGCGACCGTACCGCGATGGCGGTGGATGTAGTGGGCGCGCTTGATCGCATCGCGTTTCTTTTGTTCTGACCAGTTAATATTCCAGGTATCAACCTGGTATTCCCACGCCAGCCACGGCAGGAGTGCCAGCGGGCAGCTGTCGGGATCTTTAACCCAACGGATCAGATATACCGGCAACCTCTCCAGTGCGGCGGCGCTGGCCCTGTCTATGGCCCGCTCCACGGCGGTGGCGTTGGGTGGCAGAATACTGGCGGGATAATTAGCGGTCATAGTCCATCACCACAAGATTGATTTTCACAGAGGTGCAATGAGGCGCTTCACCCATCGTCGCAACGACGTCGGCGGCCGGTGAATGCAAATCGACAGTGACAACACCGTCCTGATGCAGCGCCCCGTCGATGCCCGACCGTGCAGCGGTGGCGTTGATAAGATGCACAGAGGCGGTGTATTCGTTCAGTGCTGCGGTAGCTTTTTCCAGCACCGTGGCGGTGTCCACGCCGTAAGGGACGTAAATGTCAGCAACCACCTGATAATTCACAATCACAGCGGAACGGACGTAATCAGCCACATAATCCGTAATCGGGCGCACGTCTTCCGGGTTTACCGCCGCCAGGACTTTATCGAGCAGCGCCTGCGAGGCGGATCCATCCCCGGTGCGTGACAGCACGTAAAGGAAAACGCGGCCCTCCTGATCATGCGTCTCCGGGCCATAGGCGCGCACGTCGAGCACATCCGCATCAGCGCCGCGCGCAAAGTAGTGATAGGCATTACGGGCGCCCGCCGTGCTCAGGCGCGCCCATGAGAGCAGCGTGCGGGCGCGCAGCTCTTCGTCGCTTTCGTATACGGCGTCCGCCTCGTCGGTGGCTTCAGTAATCAGCAGACGTTCAGTGTCAAAATTACCCGAGACCTGATCGAGATCCGCCCCCAGGGCGCTGGAAAGCAGCACCGCTCGAACGGCTTCATTGATGCGTTGCAGCAGATGGATCTCGCGATAGGTGAAGGCCTGAGCCAGTGCCGCCATCGGTTCAGATTCCAGCAACAGCGCAGCAGACACAGAAGCCTGAAGTTCCGCAGGCATGGCCGCCACGATAAGCGCCCGGATATCAGCCAGCACCGTTTCAAAATCGGGCACCTCGACGATATCAGGCTGCGGGATCTGAGATAAATCGACGGACGTTTGCACGCTAGCTCCTTAACCTGATGGTGTTGCTGGTATCTGTCATGGTTTCCGTGATAGTGCCGGCCAGTTCAGCAGTCACCGCGCCTGTTTCTGAAAACACCACATTGACGGTGGTCAGACTGATCCGCGGCTCCCACTGCGCCAGCGCAATAGCGGTGGCGCCCATCAGCTGCATGCGGGTGACGGTGTTCTGTGGCGCATCGAGTAAATCAGGTACCACGCTGCCAAAGTCCCGGCGCATCACACGGGAGCCTGTTGGCGTGGTGAGGATTTTTGTCACAGACTGCCAGAGCTGATCGTGATCGGTCAGCGAACCGGTGCCTTCCGGGTTCATCCCCGTGTAACTGGCTGTCACTGCGGGCCTCCTGTAGTACTCCCACCAGACTGCACGCCACCGTGTTTATGTTCATGTACGGTGATCCCGTTTGACTGCAACACGCCGCCGGAATGGAACACATCACCGGCCATCGTGCCGCCGTGGGTCAGTTCGAAAGTGCGCGTTTTGAGGTGTTCCGTGCATTCCACCTCCGGTGTGTCCAGCGTGACGCGGGTCTCTGCCTGGATATGCGCGGTTTTAATACCGGTCACGGACAGTGCTCCGGCATCGGCGGCGGCGTCGTAATGCAGGCGCGCGCCATCCGGTGCAGTGATGCTGATTTCCAGCAGGTTGCTGCCCGTTGGCGGGTTATCTGCGCTGTATGCAGAGCCAATCACAAACGCGTTTTCAGGGTTGCCGCCCGGACAACCGATCCAGACCTGCTCCCCTATCGAGGGCGGCAGCCAGATGCTGAATGCCCCTGCGCGGGTGACGTTCCAGCGGATCCAGGTGGTCAGCAACCTGCCGGAGCGAACGCGCACCGCTTTCTTGTCGGCGCTGATTTGTTCCACGACGCCCAGGCGCAGAATGTTTTCCAGCAGGCGCATCAGCTCAGCATTCATGACGCACCGCCCAGACTGCTGATAGCGGCGTTTTCCGTAGCGATCAGGTCCGCCGGAGTCATGCCCAGCAGTTCGCGCACCGGGTACTGTGCGTAAGCGCCCGGACCAACTTCGTCTTTGAGGCCGTACTGGTGAATACGAGCAATGCGCGCAGCGATGCCGTCAAATCCTACGGTGACGCCGTCCGCGTCCGGTCTGACTTTCATAAAACGCAGGGTACGCAGGCGGGTAAACATCGGCGCTTTTTTTGTCTCTGTATGCGTCGCTGACTGCGTTTTGATTTCCAGATACCGCTCGATATCGGCCCGGTAGAAGGTACGTATATCACGGCGCTTCTCATCAAATCCCGTGATCGTCCGGCCATATTTACCGCGCCCGCCCCGCCAGTTTTTCAGCGCCCGCACCTCGTTATTCCAGAAGAACTTGATCCCCTGCTGGGTGCGGTAAACTTTACGACGGCGCACGGCATAGCCGCTACCGTCCGGGTTTTTCTGTGAGGCGATGCGGCGCTGCTGACTGCGGCGCACTGCCAGACCAATTTTGCGCGCGGTACGGGTGCGCCCCGCCGGGCTGACGCCGTCGAGGATGTCCTGAAAGACTTGATCCAGCTCGCTGAACATGCGATCGCTCACGCTCCGGCCTCCTGAAGCATGCCTTCAAATACCAGCCCCCAGCCTGCGGCGTGGGGTGCCAGCACGCGCGGGCGCGGCTCCGGCAAATGCTCGGCATACGGCACCCCGTTTTCATCCAGCTGCACCAGTACCCGCTGACGCACCGGCAGCTCAAACATAAGATCGGCGGTGTCATCGCTGTTAATCAACGTGGTGAATTTAATCTGCTGGTTTTTATCCGGGTTCAGCAGCAGATCGGGCTGATTAAACCAGAGCCAGGCCATCAGCGGCAGCGTGAAGTCGTCAATGCTCCCGGCGTAGTTCATGACGAACAGCACCAGAGAATAGCGGTACATGAAAGACGGCGTTTCAATGCCACCCTCTTCAACAAACACCGTCCAGGCTTCCGGGTTCGCCCGGCACCAGGTGTTTGCTTTCTCTATGGCGGCGCGGAGTGTGTTTATCTTCAGCATTTATGGCTCCTTATGGGTGTTCTGACGCAGGTTGTCCCACTGGCGGATCGCCGCTTTGTCAGCATTGCAGGCATCAAGCGCATCCATCAGCCTGTCGCTGAATATCGCCACCGCGCCCCAGGTCACTGGCTTATCCAGCACCGGGCGTGGCGTCTCTTCGGTCAGGCTCTCCGGGACGGGTTCACGGAGCAGCTGAATGATCGGCGCGGGCGGTGCGTTTTTGCAGGCTGCGGCTGACAGCGTCAGGCACAGGAGTAACAGCGCACGAGTCACCATTGAACGCGGCCTGCATTGCTTCACGTCGGCGCTCCCCTTCTGCATTACGCTGTTGCTCACGGACTTTTACCTCTGCCAGTAATTTGTGGGTTTGTATGGCGGTCGCCTTCACTTCCTGAATAACCTGGTCGTAACCGGTCGCCGTTTCGGTCAGCAGCTTGTTGCGGGTCCGGGCCTCGCTAAGCTGGTCGGTCTGCCACAAGACAGCGGCCAGCAGGACAAGCATTACAATCACACTGCCCGCCCTCATGACGGCGTTCTCAGGCCCAGCAGGCACCAGGCTTTAAAGTCATTGCACCGGTTAACCAGCCCGGGGGAGCGCTTACCGCCCGCATTGACAAAATCAGTAAGCCTGTTGCACATCTGCGGCCATTGCCTAGCCTGAGCATGCTTCCAGATCGTGGTCCTCTGCTTGCGTCCGTTTTTATCGGTGAACCACATCAGCCCGGTGCAGCCCAGATTCAGGGCGGCATCCGTCATGGCCTCAAAGGTGAGCTGCGGCATGTCGGCGCCGTGGAAATTGTTATTAATGCAGTTTTCTGCCCGTTGCAGATCGTTAACCCAACGCCGCGCTATTTCCTGGTTGCTGTATTCGCGGTTTTCCACGCCACCCGTGGAACCAATGCCCACCGTCAGCACCCCTGCCGTGCAGTAATAAGGCGTGCTGCGGCAGTCTTCCCAACCGGCGATCTTCTGCTGCCCTTCTTTCGACGTTCTGACGCTCCCGGGCGCCAGCGAAATGCCCAGGGCCACAATCACCGCAATTGAACATTTTTTGATGATGTTCTTCATGCCGGTTTGTCTCCGTGCAGTTGCTCCAGCAGCTGCCGTTCGCGGTCCGACAGGTTGCGGGTTTCAGCCTGGCGGAGAATCTGCTCGATCAAGTCGTTGCGGCGCTGGCTGGCCTGCTCAATGCGGCGGCGATGAATCGCCAGCCGGACGGCGGAAACAATCCCCAGAAGAAGGCCAGCCAGCGCCAGCTTTTCGCTGACGGTCATCACGCCCACACCGGTCACCAGGGCGGATGTTGCAAACGCAAAATATTCGTTAATACGATCCAGAGTCATTCCCATAACTGGACGGTTACCCGTTCCACCTCGCTGGTTATCACGGGCATTTCGATCTCCTGCCCGGCATTCAAAAAAACCTGGTTGCTCAGTCCCGGATTGGCTTCGAGCACCTTCTCCGTGACACCTGCAGTTTTGCCGTAATGACGCCAGCAGAGCTGATCAACCGTGTCGTTTTGCAGCGCCCTGACTTTCATCAGAACAGCTCCGCATAAATACGGGCTTCTTCCCGAATGTCCGCGATACTCCAGCGCCCGTCCCGCCAGAGATCATCGATCTGCCTGTCCAGAGCCTCCGCATCCTTGTCGCCCTTAGGCGTGGTGCCAACGTCCCTGTAACCTTCCAGTACGCTGGCGCGCGTGAAGGAGTAGACCGCACGCCGGAAGCGATAGACTTTTGCGCTTTCGCCGTTAATCTGCTCGACAGATTCACCGGTGGAAGTCAGCAGGACGGAAGCCAGCGATTCCACGCCTTCCGCTTCCCTTTGCTTCCGCCAGTCCTTCAGTTGATCCGCGACGTGCAGCGCGGCCTCCGTAGCCATATGCATCAATCGGGAAGTCGTAATATCACCGGCGATGCGGGCCGCGAGGCGCAGATCGTGGAGTTTTACCGTAGGCCAGAAAGTACCGACGGCAATCTGTGCGCCGCCGTCGTCCACGTCCGTCACATCACTCTCAGCAGGTCTGACGGGGCGCTGCGCGATAAAACTCATCGTCGTTTCTCCGGTAGGTCAGGCGGTGGGCTCCCGGTAAAAAGACCGCAGAACGGGCAGATCGCCGGGCGCGCCGCCTGTGGCGCGGGGCCAGTTCATTACGCTCAGGCGTTTACTTTGTGGCGGTTTTCGTTGTCTTTTTTGCCGCCGTTTTGCGGATAGCTTTTTGGGTGCCGGCCGCCGTTTTCGTCTGCTTGCGCGTTCGTGTTGCTTTTTCTGCTGCGGGTGTTTCGGTTGCCGCTGTATCGCTGGATGAAGGCTCATCTTCCGCATCACCTCCCGCGGCGCTGGTCTGCGGTACCTTCTTCAGGGTGCTGACCAGAGAGGATATCTCCCGTTTCACACCGGAACCCGGGTTCAGGCTCATGGCTTCCCGGAAGAGTTTCAGCGCTTCGCCTTTGGTTTCCGCGTCTTCCGTGTCCCGACGGCAAAACGCCCTCACCTTGCACAGCTTCGCGCGGACCTCATCAGGCATATCACTGTCAGCCACAATGTCGGCCAGCTCGTCCAGCATGGGGATATAGCCTGACAAATCGGCTCCGGCGTCCGTGGTGGCGAGGTTCAGAATGGGATTGCAGATTTCCTCGGTCAGTACCGTGGGTGCCGGGCGGCGATAGTTGTCATCCGGCATGCTCAGGCCATGCTTAACGACATAGCGCCCGATACGCAGCGCCAGCGCATAGTCGGAGCAGTCCACCGCCCACACCATCAGCGTGGTGATGACCGGATCCGCGCGCCCGCTGTCGCCCTCGATCGTGCCGTCAATCCATCCCTGAAACTCAGGAAGGATGCTGGCCTTTACAGCGGCCTTCGCCTGGCGGGACTGGATCTGGCTTAGCGAAGATTTATGCATATGCAGGCGAAAGAGGATCTGCTCATGCGCGGTGCGCGTCTCCGCGTCACGCTCATCACTGATGCCCCGCCTCTCTGCCATGACCTTCTGAAAGTGTCTTTGTGCCGGTGTCAGCATGGGTTCATTCTCCTGGGCGGGCTTGCTGCCCGCCATGTGATGGGGATTATCAGGCGAATGTCACGCCGTCGATCATGGCAATCATGCCGTACTCTTCAATGACATAGTCATCATTGCTGGACTGGTAAGTCGCCACGCGGTTGTAGTGCGGCTCTTCCCGGATAGAGCGACGCAGGGAGCCTTTCTGGTAGTACACAGAGAGGTTTTTCAGGTTGGTGATCAGCACTACATCTTCAGGAATGCCCGGGACAAAGACCGTCGGCAGACCGCCGATCTTTTCCTGGCTGACAATGAGCTGCGCGGCCAGCAGTTCGGTATTCGGATTGGTCTGGCTGAGCGCGTTCACTTTCGGCAGGTTCACTTTCAGCAGCAGATCGGACGAGAGCACAGTCACCAGGCCGGGAGCGCGGCGGAACCAGGGATCCATAAGGCTGTGACGCGCATCAAGCACGGCGGCATCAATATTGCCGTAGGTGCCTGACGCAATTACCGCGTTATTCTCATCACGGGAGGTCAGCGTGATACCCGGCATAATGCGCTGCGGCGCTTCATTGCGGATTTTTTGCAGCCAGCCAACGCCGCAATCCTGCAATAACGGGTAGGTCGTGCGGTCGGAGTTTTCAGAGTAATGCGTGCCATTAAAGCCAATCATCTGGCGATCCAACCCCAGTTGACGAGCCATCGCATTACTGATTAATGACTGAAATTCAGGGTGACCGGCCCATGCGTCCAGCTCCGCATACGAAAGCGCATAGTCATAGTTGGTTTTGCGGCAGTGGTAGTTCTGCGGCTCTTTGTTATGGTTCGGTGCAGGGTTACGGCGGTTGGTGCCGTCCGAGCTGTTATTGGTGCTCGCCATCGGTCCCTTACTGCCAATTTTTACTTTCTGCCCTTCCTGCTCTTTAACCCCAAAGTGGTTAACCAGCTTCATGAAGTCATCCGACTCCATGGCGGCCTGTTCCAGTTTTTGCTGGATTGTCGGATCGACGTTAAAACGTTTGGTCACAGCAGAAGGTGAAACGCCGTTCAGATGTGCCTGGCGCACAATGTAATTATCAAATAGTTCGCGGGTCTGGTTTTCCATGGTTACCTCTTAGAAGTCTGCAAGCTGCGCGCTTCCGTTGCCGGTTGCCGCCGGTCGTGCGCTGTAATTTTCTGCGGGCTGGAGCTGGAGCTGACCGCGCAGCTCGTTAAGTTCGCTGGTCAGTTGCTGAATGGTGGTTTTGTCCTGCTGGCGTTCCTGCTCCAGCGCACTGAACCGGTCGATCTGGTCGGCCTGAGATTGCGCAACAGCTTCAACAACCTGATGCAGCTGACTGAAGCGCTGATCGTCTGTTTTCTGGCCTTTACCAAGGATGCCCATCACGCGGTTGAACCAGCTGACGCCCTCCTCGCCGCGCTGGGCCGCCAGTTCGATCACTTCAGCTTCAAGCGCATCTGAGAACAGCGGCGCCTCAATCTGCTGGTTATTGAAGGCCATCACCTGCGCGCGCTGCTGGGCGGCGAATTTAAGGCGCTCAGTCCCCAGACTTGCCGGAGTGTCCGTCATCGCCAGTCCGACCACATACGCCTTGCCGTTGAGTGCAAACTGCGGATGCAGCTCAATACTGGAATAGATTTTTTTGCCTTCATCGGTGAGCTGCTTCATTCGTGCCGACGCGTCGATCTCGGCATAAAGCGCCGTACGACCGGCCAGCGGCCCCTCGGTGATATCCTCCGCGCTCAGTGCAGCAACATCCCCCATGGCGCCGAAATTGCTGTCAGGAAGCATAGAGAGATAGTGCTCCACGTTGACGCGGGCGCCGTAAACGTCCGGGTTGTAGCTCGCCGCTGCATCGCGGAGGTGCTGCGGCTGGATCTCGCGCCCGTCAACGGTGGCGCCGGAAACCGCAACGCGAAACTTCTTGCGGGCGGGTTTAGTCGTGCTGGCCATGTTGTTTAATCCTGTTGGTTTGTGTCAGTCGCAGCATCATCGCAGAGCCTGAAAGCCCCGCGCCACGCGGTTTTGTTGTCGGAGAACGGCCAGACCTGAAACCCCGCGCCGCGGGGATCGCGCGCAGGTAATCTCCCTGCTCAAAAGGGGGAAGTGATGATTCAGGATGCGTTTATTCGATTAAGGGCAAAGCAGCTCTACTGGCAGGGTTACCCGCCCGCCGAAATTTCGCGACTAATGGGTATCAACTCAAACACGGTTTATTCGTGGAAAAAGCGCGACGCATGGGATGACACAACGCCCATCAAACGGGTGACGCAATCCATTGATACCCGCCTCTGCCAGTTGAGCGCGAAAGACAATAAAACCAGTGGCGATTTCAAAGAGATTGATCTGTTAACCCGGCAGTTGAAAAAGCTAGATACCGGGCAGGCCTCCACTACCACCGGCGTTAAAAAAACCAGTCGACGCAAGAAGAAAAATCACTTCTCAGAGGAGCAGATCGAGGAGTTGCGCTTAAAAATTCTCGACTCTCTCGCATGGCACCAGCGCCGCTGGTACGAACAACGAGATCAGCGTAACCGGATGATCCTCAAATCGCGGCAGATTGGGGCGACCTGGTACTTTGCCCGCGAGGCATTGCTGGGAGCGCTGAGAACGGACGTTAAGCACGACTACCAGCGCAACCAAATCTTTCTGTCAGCATCACGAAAGCAAGCGCTACAGTTCCGCAACTTCATCCGCAAAGCGGCTGAAGAGGTGGACGTCGAACTTAAAGGCGGCGAGCAAATCACGCTGTCAAACGGCGCGGAGCTGCATTTTCTCGGGACATCAGCTGCGACCGCGCAGTCCTACACGGGGCACCTGCGATTTGATGAGTTTTTCTGGACCGGTAACTTTATCAATCTGCGTAAGGTTGCCGGCGCTATGGCAACGCTCAAAGGCTTAACGCGTACTTACTTCTCCACGCCATCCAGCGAAAGCCATGAAGCCTATCAGTTCTGGACCGGCGATCGGTGGAATGCGAAACGGCCTAAAGCGCAGCGCGTTGATTTTGACGTGTCCTGGAAGAAAACGCATAGCGGCGTGCTTTACCCGGACAAAACGTGGCGGCAGATCGTCACTATTCAGGACGCTATCAACAACGGCTGGGACTACACCGACATTGATGAAATCAGGGACGAAAACAGTCCCGATGAATTTGAAAACCTGTACATGTGCGAGTTCGTCAAAGACGGCGAAAGCGCGTTCAATCTTAGCCAGTTACTGGGGTGTGGCGCTGACGGATATGACGACTGGCCAGACTGGAAACCGTTCGCCAGTCGCCCTATGGGTCAACGTGAGGTGTGGCTGGGCTACGACGCCAACGGCAGCAGCGGCAATGGTGATGCCGGTGCTCTGTCCGTGACGGTCCCTCCCCTTGTGGCTGGCGGCCGGTTTCGCACGGTTGAATTGAAGCAACTGCGAGGACTTGAATTTGAGCAGCAGGCGGCGGTCATCAAAGAGGCAGCCGAGCGCTACAACGTCACTCACATCGCCATTGACGGGCAAGGCGTCGGGGAGGCGGTCTGGCAGATTGTTAAAAACTGGTTCCCGGCGGCTATTTGCTACCAGATGAGCCTCTCTTCTAAGCGCGCCCTAGTCCTCAAAATGTTGCAGGTTATACGCGCCGGCCGCTGGGAATATGACCGCAGCGAGCAGGGTCTGGTCAGAGCCTTCAACGCTATTCGCAAAGTTGTTACACCCGGCGGTTTCATCACTTACGAAACTGACCGAACGCGCGGCGTAAGCCATGGCGATATGGCGTGGGCAACCATGCTTTCGATTATCAATGAACCGTTGGGCCAGGAAAGTGGCGGCGGTGGTTTCGCAATGGGATGGTAACTGTGAAAAAGAAATACGGTAAAAAGCCGATAACCAGCACCGCCGGTTCTGACATTGCGGAGTCACTGAAGGCCGATCCTGAGTTAACTGCATTCAGCTTTGACGGGCCTTATCCGGTACGTGATATGGCCGACCTGCTGGACAATCTCTATTGCCTGGATAACGGGCGATACTATGAAACACCGGTAGATTTTTATGGGCTGGCTAAAGCTCCGCGCCAGAGCGCCTGGCATGAGTCTGCCCTGTACTTCAAACGTAATGTGCTCACCGGCTGTTTTATCCCGCACAAGCTGCTCAACCGTCAGACCTTCTCGGCCTTCGCGCTGGACTGGTTCACGTTTGGCAATGCCTACCTTGAACTCCCGCGCAATCGCCTGGGCGGGCCACTTCCCTTCCGGCATTCACTGGCGAAATACACCCGGCGCGGGAGTACGGACCTCGATCAATACTGGTTCATCCGGCGCTGGAAAGAGGAACACTCGTTTAAACCGGGTTCAGTGTGTCACGTTCTGAATCCGGACATTAATCAGGAGGTCTACGGCATGCCCGAATATATGGCAGCGCTGCTGGCGGCCAGTTTGTCACACTCCGCTGACATGTTCCGCAAGCTGTATTACGACAACGGCTCCCACGCGGGGTGTATTGTCTATATTGGTGCGGGACAGGTTGACGATAAAAGCATGAAAACGGTCAAAGAGACACTGACCGGCGCGCGTGGAAAAGGGGCATTTAAAAACGTACTACTGCATGCGCCAGGCGGCGGCAAGGATGGCGTTCAGATCCTTCCGTTTCAACAGATTACGGCTAAAGATGAGTTTATCAACATTAAGAATGCCACCAGGGACGACATACTCGCGGCGCACCGTATCCCGCCACAGCTGATGGGCGCCATGCCAGCAGGAAATGGATCGTTTGGGGATATCGAGAAGGCCGCACGGGTCTACGCTATCAACGAGCTGACGCCCGTAATGGAGGCCCTGAAGGTGGTCAACGAGTGGCTAGGAGAAGAGGTGATCCGTTTCAACCCTTATGCGTTGCTTTCTCCAGAGAAATAACCGCTAGAGAATTCACTTTCTTTGAACAACATCAGACATTTATAACAGGCCAGCGTTTTCGCTGGCCTCATCTTTTCTGCTTAAAAAATCCCGCATCAGCTGCCCTCTACGCATCGCTGCTTTTTTTCTGCGCGAGGCATGCCTCTACCTAAAATCACCGCTCACCGTGACGCAGAACCCGTGAAATTGCGTATTCTGCCGCCTTCCCTACCCTAACCCGTTTGCGGGGGCTTGCCCCCCGTCACCTGCGCGCAGCTATCCTGCCGTTTTTCTTGCATACATATAATCGAGCTTGAAACCGTCGACCAAGTGTAAGTATCCCAGCTTTAGTTCCACGCACTTTTTGAGAGTTCCGATTTTTCA
>NZ_JAPUEW010000057.1:0-56781 GCF_027492335.1 Klebsiella sp.
GCTGAAAAATCGGAACTCTCAAAAAGTGCGTGGAACTAAAGCTGGGATACTTACAGGATAACGATGCGCAAAACACTGCTCCCTATCAACAAAGACAACATCGAAGGCCGCTGGGATGCCTTCGTTAAGATCTTGTTGGCATGATTAACTGGTCACAAATGTCCGCTCCTGGCACTTGGCGGACCGCCTGAAACGTTGCGACGTCTGCTATGAGCGAAAGGTAGACGCCCGCATAGCGTTAACAGGAGTCCGATATTTTGAAGTGGACAGATTACTTAACACGCTTCCCTAGTTCAGCCAGACGTATAGCCGTTGCGCAGGAAATTGAGGTTTTACCTACTCCTCCCTTACCAGTAAAAAACAGGTAAGCCGGGATATTCTGTAAGAATTTCATATGTCCTCCTGACATACTCAACCACAGAAAGTTTTACCACCACAGCAACTGGTGGAAGCTAAACCCACCTTTTCCAGCGTTATACCAAACCAGCGAGCCAGTTCAGCGCGTTTTGGGTATCGCCCGACCATCACCGTTTCGCCATCCAGTAACAGTAGCGGAAGCCCTTCAGCTCCAGAAACTTCAAGGAAAGCTTTCGCTTTCTCATTCTGAACGAAGCTCATAGGCTGCTGCACTAGGTTAAAGCGTTCGATCTGGACTCCACGCCCTTCAGCCATTGCACATCAGCAGAAAAATCGACCAAAATCTGATCAACATCTGAACCACAAACGCCGGTACTGCAGCACATTGCCGGATCAAACACCGTTAATGTTGTCATCTTTAACATTTCATATTCGTAAAAACATATATGTGCAGGCAAATTTTTTAGATACAAATAGCCTTACCGCTGCCAGAGCAGCTGGCTGATGCCAGCTAACGGGCGATGGCCTGTACGTCGTCCTGTTGGCTTATCCAGGCCTGCTCAATCACCTGGGCAGCCCAGGAAGGAATATGCGGAGATAAGCGGTAATGAACCATTTCCCCTGCTTGCGATCCAGCAATAGGCCACTTTCCCGAAGCATTGCAAGGTGGCGGGAGCTCTTGGGCTGTGACTGTTCTAGCGCAGTGCAAAGGTCGCATACGCACAGCTCTCCCATCTCTCTGAGCAGCAACATGATGCCCAAACGGATTTCATCGGAGATGATTTTTGAAAAGCTGTAAAGATGAGAGCAACATTATGACTTCTTTAATGTAAAAAATAGGGTTCCCTTCATCCAGAAAAATCAATGACACATCCGAAAAACGAATATATATTTTCAACTGAACAATCAAAACTGTGTACTTCATTAATCAAACAACGATATGACCATCATTGATGTATGTAAATATCTACCCCCAAAACAAAAACACCAATTTCATTCAGCTTCAAAAAAGTTTAGAAAACATCAGTTATCTGGTTTTTCCACTGTTCCTCAGAGAGATATCGTGGCTTCCATTCCAGACCTTCCCAACCACAAACTAAAAAAGAAAGTGCAAATCGCTCATCATAACTTCCGATTGTGTTAGTTCCAACGTCAACCTTAACCACCAAACCAAGAGACTGAAGATAACCAATTGCTATCATTATCTCCTGGTAATTTATTGATAGTCTTGTTTTTATTGTTTTCAATGTTACAGAGGAATGCGGACATCCGCGGGAGCGCACCATGAGTAGGTACAAAAATAATCTCATCGCATTAAGCTCGTGAAGGCTCCGGTTAGTCATAGACTCAAAGGCCGTGATTCTGTTTTTTTCATCAACGACCCCTTTAAACGGTAGCTTACACCAATGCCCATTGGCAGAGCTAAACCTGGCAACCCTTCGGACCCCATCTTTCCGCTCGCAATTAAGCAAAATATACTTCTTCTTCCGGTCGCCAGAAACCTCAATAGCTTCAGAGCGTTCTAAGAAACGCAATCCATCGCTAACCAACTTCCTGCTCAATGAACAGAGTTGCGAAATCTGATCATAGGTGAGGCTAGCACTGTAAATACCATTTTCATCAATCTCAGATTTTAAGCAAACCAACATGAAAATTTTCAACGCTGATATACCTTGAGATACTTGGTTTTTTTTAAGTTGTTTTAAGAGACCGCAATCTCTCATAATGTAGTAAGGCATTGGTTTCCATAGAAAATTCATATCACTTACCTACAGCTATTGAGTAGACAAAAAGAAGGATGGCTATTGAGAGAGCCAACTTAGTGAGATCGTCAGAAATCAATGCTAACCTTTCAAGTAGTTTTACCATACTTTCCAATGACATATACACACCTCGTATCGAAATATTATCGCGTTTTTTCGAAGTATGCACCGTTACTTAAAAGACTAATAGTCTTTTAAGTAACATCTT
Source organism: Klebsiella sp. (assembly GCF_027492335.1). NCBI lineage: Bacteria > Pseudomonadati > Pseudomonadota > Gammaproteobacteria > Enterobacterales > Enterobacteriaceae > Klebsiella > Klebsiella sp. The sequence goes on from NZ_JAPUEW010000057.1 coordinate 2,329, forward strand.
TCTAGAATAAGATAAATAATAATTTGCATATAAATCAATATGATAACACTTAATTATAGTTCACGAAGATACCATTACAGTTCATAAAGTACTGCTTTTTATAAATTGCTTATGGTTCTACTGTATCCTGATGGGGTATGTTGCATCGGCTCCGAAGGTAGTGCGGAAATCCTTCATAAGGCAGCACCGTCCCTATGTGAGGGTCTTTTCTTGAGCACGACCACAAACACATTTGTATTGGCGTCGCACGCATTGCAAAAACACAATATTCCTTTAGAAGGTTGTGTCTGCATGATGGAGAAATTGACGCCTCTATCTCATTCTGATTTGAAAGTACTTTTAAAAATTCATAAAACCACTACTATCAATAGGTTATTGAACAATCTTGGTGGTGTTATGTACCTGAAAACTTTGAAAGTATGGAACTTCCGAAAGTATGGCTCTCCGGAAGAGATAGATCTAAACAAACCAAATTTATGTCTGCACCTTAAAAAAGGTCTTAATGTTTTAATAGGTGAAAATGACTCAGGGAAGACAGCGATAATAGATGCTATTAAACTAGTTTTAAAAACACATAGTTTTGAATGGATCAAAGTTGACGAAAATGATTTTTATAAAAATACAGACCGACTTAGAATTGAATTGTTTTTTGACGATATGGAAAAAGAAGCCCATCACTTTAATGAATGGATAGAATACCATCGTGACGGCGATAGGATTCATCCTTCTTTGACATTATCTTACGAGGCATATAAAAAAAATGGAAGGATAATACAATCAGATATAAATGCAGGAAGTTACAACCATGGGAAAACACTTAAATCTGAAGCAAAAGAGTATTTAAAAACAACATATTTAAAACCACTTCGCGATGCTAATTTTGATTTAACTCCTAAACAAAACTCCAGGCTATCACAAATACTTAAAACTCATGCAGCCTTTAATGATAAGGATAAAAATCATAGACTCCTTGATCTTTTTATAGAGTTCAACACTAACGTATCGCTTTACTTTGAAGGAAAAGATTCACAAGGGAATATAATTCCAGATGACAGCAAAGGTAAAGAATTAAAAGATAAAATTGAAGGATTCGCCAGAGATTTTATTGATGAATCAATATCGACAAATTTTGAAGTAACCCCAGCCAACATCAAATCTATCTTAGAAAAGTTAGCCCTGAAGATACAAGATGGAATTAATCCTGGCCTAGGAACATTAAATAAATTGTTTATGGCTGCAGAGTTACTTCATTTAGAGGAGAGTGATTGGTCTGGATTAAAACTATGTTTAATTGAAGAACTAGAAGCACACTTACATCCGCAAGCTCAAATGAAAGTTATTGAATCATTACAAAAACATAATGATATACAAATATTAATCACATCACACAGCCCAAATCTCACATCTAAAGTTCGCTTAGAAAACTTAATCCTTTGCCATTCTGGAAATGTTTTCCCTCTAGGGGAAGAATATACAAAGCTAGACGTAAAAAATGGAGATTATCTGTATTTAGAGCGTTTTCTTGATGTCACAAAATCAAATTTATTCTTTGCCAAAGGAGTATTAATGGTGGAAGGTTGGTCTGAAGAAATCCTCTTGCCAGCCATAGCAAAACTTCTAAAAAAACAAGGGGTAATTAAGAAAGACTTTACTGATGCGGGCATAGCTGTTGTCAATGTTGCCAGCGCAGAATTCATACGTTTTAGTAAAATATTCCTTCGGAATAATGAACCGCTGATTCCAATACCCATTGCAATAATCACAGATGTTGATGTTCGAGCCTTCGAAAGAAAAATAATTAATGATGATAAAGAAGATAAAACAAAAAAAAATGAGTATGATTATATAAAAATAGATGAAGATATAATTGAAGAAGAATCAACAAGGAAAGTAATTGAAAAAGAGAAGGAGTTCAACAGTCAAAATGTCAGAGTGTTTGTAACAAAGTACTGGACTTTAGAATATAGCCTTCTAAAGTCTCCTATTTTAGGTGAATATTCAAAACAAGTCCTTTGCGATATGCACAAAAACATCAACAAGGATGACATTGAAAAAGAGTTAGCAATAAAATTATTCAATAAAAGTCTATGTAAAACAGACTTTGCATATCAACTAGCTCAAATAATTGATCCATCCTCTGAAAAACACGACAATAGAATAAACTTACAAGAAGATGACAGATATATCTCTTCGTTGATTGAAGGGGTCAAATATGTCTGTAATTAAAATAAGTGATAATGATATTTTATATGCTGAATCCATTCTATTAAAAAATGGAGATCGTTTTGATCAAGAACGTATTGATTTCATAAGAAATTTACAAACTATAGATTTACAAGCAGTACCGGGCAGTGGGAAATCCACAGCGTTACTAGCAAAACTCCTTATATTAGAAAGATATATGCCATTTTCAGATGGTCGGGGTATTCTGGTGATCTCCCATACAAACGCAGCAATTGATGAACTTAAAAGTAGAATTGGAAAGCATTGTCCAAAACTGTTCACCTATCCTAATTTCATTGGAACTATACAAAGCTTCACAAATACTTATCTAGCAGGTCATTACCTGAAACTTAGGTTTAATGCTCAATTAAGAATAGTTGATGATCAACAATTCATTGAATCATTAATTAAATCTTACACGAGAATAAAATGGAATGACAATTATGGAAAACTAGCAAGTTTTTTTTACGGTAGAAATATCAATGAAGCTAAACGACTCGGGAAAAGCATTGGTAAAGAAGACAGTAAGACTATAAATAACATATGTGAATTTTTAATTGAAGAAAATATTAAAAACTTATATTTTGATTTAATAGATAGAAAATTTCAAGTTTCAGGTGAATCAACCGTTCTATTAAGTGACGAAAAGAACTTAAAATTCAAAGGATTGGAGATGTTATTCACTGATGCATTTAAAAATGGAATTCTATCTTACAGATATGCTTATATCTTCGCCAATGAATTTATCAATGCATATCCAAAAATAATTGATACCATTGGTAACAGATTTCAATATGCATTTGTAGATGAAATGCAAGATATGGATGCATTACAATATTCGCTTTTAGAGAATTGTCTTAATAATGGAAGAACAGTTTATCAACGCATAGGTGATAATAACCAAGCAATTTACAACACAGACAATGAAGAAAGTATAAACTGGGTTGGACGCCCCTCAACATTAAATATTCAAGGCAGTCATAGGCTTAGCTCGCCCATTGCAAATGTTGTAAGTAAATTGTCCCTCACACATGCCATAGTTATAGGAAATAATAATCAATCAAAAATAAAACCAATTATTTTATGTTATCGAAGTCAAGATATAAAAAAAGTCATCCCAAAATTCAATGAGCTTTATGATGGTTATTTAAATTCAGGTCAAATTCCTAAACTGGATAACTCGCTAAGAGCAAGCATTGCTTGGGTTGCAAAACCAAGGGAAGATGACAAACTATCTCTTGTAAACTTTATAAATATAGATAATTTACCAGAACTAAAGTCAAATGACTTAAATACATTGCATGACCATTTTCTTAAATTATTAAACAAGAGCAATGTGACAATAAACGACATATGCAGCTTATTAATAAACGCAACCCTATTTTTGTTGAAATCATATAGTATCAAAGATGCCGATGGATCTTTTTACACAAAAAAAACATTAACTGAATACATTAAGAAATTAGACGCGAAAAATTATGATAATTTAAAAAAACTTCTATATAGAGTTGCAAGCAAGTTCATTGTGGGTGACGCTGTATATTTTGAAATGTCTAAAAGAATAATCATTTGGATATTCAAAAAGTTTTCTAAGATCGATATTAATGACGCTAATTTCTTTCTGCAAGAAACAAAAAAAATAATAACCGCGACTCCAAACATTAAAGATGCGCATACAAATAAAAGTTCAGAGCACTATACAGGCACAATTCACTCTGTTAAGGGACAGACACACTCCGCCACATTGTACTTAGAAACTTATTTCAAAAAAAATTATGAATCCTCTGTTTTAAAAGAATTTTTTGAAGGAAAGAGTTGCATTGATATCATTAACAGTATTAGAGATGATATTAATAACATAGAGATTGAAATCACAAAATTAAAAAACGGATATGGAGAAAAAACAAGAAAAGCAAAAATAAAAACCTTGCAAGTAAGAATGGCGTTAGTTGAACGTTACGCAAAAATGATGTATGTGGGATTTTCAAGACCTCAGCACCTATTATGTTTTGCTATAGATGAGTCTAGGTATAATCAATTGCAAATAGATACAACATTGTGGGATGTAATTAATGTATGATTTTTATAGATTAAGACTAACTCAATGTATTTAGTCAAAAACACAAAATACATTGCTCTAATAGGGCCGAATACGGCCCTGAATTATTTCAGCGCCCTTAATCCATTCAAAAAAATCAGATCGAAAGTAATGATAAATCATTTGTAATTAAAAACATCCTTTTATGAATGTTCCTTAACCATTGTAATGGTGCTGTACTAGACAAGAAATAATTATGGGACACATTTTAAGTTAGTTTTCTATAAATCCCACATACCACTGCATCATCTCCCTCCTCCCCTCCATATATTGAGCATTGTCATACGTTCCACGAATTGAGTTCTTATCGATGTGAGCCAGTTGTAGCTCGATCCAAACCGATTTAAATCCCTGCTCATTCAAAATGATACTCATCGTGTGACGGAATCCATCCCCCCTAACACGCCTTACGTAACATATGTGCTTCACTACAACATCGAAAATGTTGAGTACAGTCATGAGATGAGCGGCGTCGAACAAAAACCTCATTGAATTCCAATGAAAACTGACATCTAGGATACAAAAACACCATGAATTCATTGACATAAATTGCTACTCACTGAGATCATATCACACACAGCTCCTGAATGAGGAATGAGCAATGGCAGTGAGTATCGCGGAATATTTAGGCCAAAGAACAGACGTGGAGCACCAGATTGTCCCCGTATCAAAAGGCACACTGGCGCGATGCCCTTTTATGGATCGTACCTGTGACAAAGTAAGTAAAAATAATCATCCTGTTTGCTCTGTCCGTAAACCAGACGGCACAATTTGGATCGTTTGTGAGCATAGACTTTGTTCTACCCGCCAAAAAAAGACAATCATCCTAGGTGAGCGTACACAACAAGTTGACAATGTCTTAGTTGAACATCAGAGAGACATTTTGCGGAAAGTAGCAAAACTGATTTATCAGGATCCTGAACTGCAAGATTCAGAGATTGGTGTAAAAAGAGAAGTCAATATTCCCTTACCAGATTCAGATAATAGCTACCATGCAGACTACGTGATGAGAAACTTTTCCGGTAGAGGAAGAGTTGACGAAGTCCTTCTCGAAATGCAGGGTGGCGGGGAAACGAGCAGCACAGGTGCCATTACTCGCCATATTGCCGCTTGGGCTGATCTCGAATTTCCAACAAATGAAATTCTAAGAAGACCAGTAGCAGCAAATACTATCGAAACCAACGCATGGAGACGACAACAAGAACAATTTCTTGTGAAAGGGAATGTTGTTGATCAAACTGGTGGGAAAATCGTTTTTGCTGTAGGTAGCTTACTCTATGACTATTTACACAGACGTTTTAGGAATGCGAATCTCAGGGATCTGAAAGCCCATAACTGGACATTATGTATTTTAGCTTTCAAGGAAGATACATCGGATGAACCACATCCAGGTCCGATTCCGTTGATCATTGATGACTCAAAAACATTATTCACCAACTATTCAACATTTGTAAGATTTCTAACAGATCAGGGCGCACCACGCCCTGAACTATTCGAAGGATCATTTTTACGTTTAGATAATAGTATTGTTACGATAATGCCTCGTTGAGCATCTGCTGATCTACAAGGACAATTCTTTTTCCTATCCATTCAACAATAGGGACCGCGACAGCGTTCCCTACTGCTCTGAATCGATTAGAGTCCAGTTCTCTGGAAATCCCTGCAGACGCTCGTACTCGGAAGGCAGCATCCGGCGCACATACAGCATCTGAACTTCCTCTTGAGTCAAGGGTGTAGGTTTCTCCGTCGTTCCTGTATCCTTTTGCTTGAGGTCCTGCGGTTGCTTTTCGTCCAATACTTGCATGCTGGATAGAATAGATATCTGCTTTTGATAGGCCTGTATCAGAGGTTCCGGAAGCATTTGCCCTCTCTCCTTGGCCCTGTTTATCAACGATTCTAGTTGCTCCGGGTTCAAAAAGGACTCGAGCGGAGCGCATGTCTCCAAGACTTGCGACAATGTACACTCTTCTTCTACGCTGGGGTGTTCCAAAGTATTTTGCATCCAATACTCTCCACGAAACGCCATACCCGAGTTCGACCAACGTATCGATGACAACTTTGAAGTCTTGTCCATTGTGGCTGTTGAGCAGTCCGGGAACATTTTCAATAACAAGCCATTCAGGTTTTCTTTCTTCGATGAGTTTTGCATATGTATAAAATAAGCCGCTTCGGGCTCCCTCTAGACCTTTCCGTTTTCCTTGGTTAGCTGACGACACATCCTGGCAAGGAAAACCACCACACCAAACACTGCTTTCTGGGATCTCATCAGCATTCAGTTGTGTAATATCAGTATGTAATGGTACATTTGGCCAATTCTTTCTAAGTACTTTCTGGCAAAACTTATTGATTTCGCATTGGAAAACAACTTCCATCCCTGCTTTCTCAAGACCAAGATCGAATCCACCAATCCCTGCGAAAAACGAGGATACCTTGTACTGCTTCAGTGGTTTCTTTTTCATATCGACTTTTTCATCACTTTTTGATCCGAAGATCCTAACGGAAACCAGTCCCGATGGCCACCTTTTTTTTCTAACTAAGGCCAGTTCCTTGGTATCCAGGCATTGATTATGAAACAAACTAACTGTAATTATATACAGTGCATTTTAAATTCCAACAAAAGTGTGCTTTTTTGCGAATAGTCTTCCAATTTAACTACGCTTTCGCATAGTCAAACGGGCTAATCCCCTTCTCCCGATTCACATCTAGATAATCCGCCCACCATTGCAACATCAATCGTCTCTCATCCAAATGTTCCGCCTTATGAATATAAGCCGCACGTACTAAGTTACGCTCCATATGGCTCATCTGACGCTCTACTGCATCCCTCGACCACAACCCTGATTCAATCAACGAACTACAGGCCATTGTTCTGAAACCATGCCCACAAACATCAACCTTCGTGTCATATCCCATGACGCGCAGTGCCTTGTTCACCGTGTTTTCACTCATGGGCTTATGAGGGTTATGATCGCCAACGAAAACAAAGTCACGATCACCACTGATCTTGTGGACCTGTTGAAGGATTACTAATGCCTGACGAGACAGAGGAACTAAATGAGGTGTACGCATTTTAGAACCTCGTTGCGAATGCTTAACACCTTCTATAGCTTCTCGTTCTGCCGGGATTGTCCACATTGCCCTTTCAAAATCGATCTCGGGCCAACGGGCAAAGCGCAACTCACTGGAACGAATAAAGATTAATAACGTGAGCTCAACAGCCAGACGGGTTAAAGGTCGTCCGGAGTAGCTATCAATTCGCTGGAGTAGTTCAGGTAAGCGTTTCAGTTCAAGTGCTGGTCGATGGACACGATTACTTGAAGCAACTGCCCCAGCCATCTCCTGAGCAGGATTGTAATCGATCAAACCGCTTTGCACTGCATAACGCATAATCGCATTGGTACGCTGCTGAAGACGCGAAGCCACTTCAAGACGCCCTGTAGCCTCAACTACTTTGATAGGGACAAGGAGATCGCGCGTACTAAAACTATCAATACTCCGCTTCCCAATTGCTGGGAACATATTATCTTCCAGGCTCTTCAGCACCCGTCGGCTATGTTCTTCTGTCCATTTTTTATTTGCTGCGTGCCACTCTCTGGCAACTGACTCAAAGGTAATAGCCTCTTTCGTCTGCTCTTCTTTCACTGCACGTTTGTGTTCACGGGGATCGATGCCTGCAGCAACAAGCTTTCTGGCCTCTTCCCTTTTTTGACGAGCATCAGCCAGTGACGTTTCAGGATAAACCCCAAATGCCATCAGGTGCTGCTTACCACCAAAGCGAAAGCGGAACCGCCAGTATTTTGAGCCGTTAGGGTGAATGAGCAAAAACATGCCATCCCCATCGACAAGGGTATACTCCTTTTCCTGTGGTTTTGCAGAACGCACTTTGATATCTGTCAGAGCCATAAAAGTTCTCCTTCCATGTGCCGAAGTGAGTATACAACCATTATCGAACCAACATATATACTCGGTTCTATACTCACAAGCATCTTGATGTGGGTTGACTCAGATTGACTTCTGTTGAGTGAAAAAGCGAGGAAAGCCTTGCGGATACTGGATTTCAGGCACAAAAAAAGACGTCCGTTGACGTCTATTGATGTTCCGATGGTGCCGAAGGCCGGACTCGAACCGGCACGTATTTCTACGGTTGATTTTGAATCAACTGCGTCTACCGATTTCGCCACTCCGGCACGGAAAGGATACGGAAAACGTTGTGGATTATACCTGTCACACGCTGCCATGCAAGCAGCGTTGCATCCTATCCTCATCAAGTGATGAATTTTTCATCTGCTCAGTGTGTTAGCCTCTTGAGCTCACATTTCCTCTCCCCTACTCAACCCCTCTTCCCCCCTCCTTCTGCCAAGCGTCCCCCCGCCTCATGCTCTACACTTCCTTCTTAATGATGCCAAAACTACGCCAAACCCAAGGAACCTGTCATGAGCACTATTAAAAGTTACGCCGCCAAAGAAGCGGGCGCCGATCTGTCGCTGTGGGAGTACGATGCTGGCGACCTCAAGCCGGAAGATGTCGAAGTGCAGGTGGAGTACTGCGGGATCTGCCACTCTGACCTGTCGATGATCGACAACGAATGGGGCATGTCGAGCTATCCGCTGGTAGCCGGTCACGAGGTGATTGGTCGCGTGGCGGCGCTGGGCAGCGCCGCGCAGGAGAAGGGCCTTAAAATCGGCCAGAAAGTAGGTATCGGCTGGACGGCGCGCAGCTGCGGCCACTGCGATGCCTGCATCAGCGGCAACCAGATCAACTGTCTGGAAGGATCGGTCCCGACCATTATTAACCGCGGCGGCTTCGCCGATAAGCTGCGCGCCGACTGGCAATGGGTGATCCCGCTGCCGGAAAACGTCGATATCGAATCCGCCGGGCCAATGCTCTGCGGCGGCATTACCGTCTTCAAACCACTGCTAATGCACCACGTCACGGCAAACAGCCGCGTCGGGGTGATCGGCATTGGCGGCCTCGGCCATATCGCCATCAAGCTGTTGCACGCGATGGGCGCGGAAGTCACCGCCTTTAGCTCAAACTCGGCGAAAGAGCAGGAAGTGCTGGCAATGGGTGCCGATCGCGTCGTAAACAGCCGCGACCCTGAAGCCTTAAAAGCGCTGGCCGGGCAGTTCGACCTGATCATCAACACCGTTGCCGTCGACCTCGACTGGCAGCCGTACTTTGAAGCGCTGGCGTACGGCGGCAACTTCCACACTGTCGGCGCGGTAATGAAGCCGTTCCCGGTCCCCGCTTTCACCCTGATTGGCGGCGACCGCAGCATCTCTGGCTCGGCTACCGGCAACCCGTCCGAGCTGCGCAAGTTGATGAAATTTGCCGGACGTAGCAAAGTCTCGCCGACCACCGAGCTGTTCCCGATGTCGCAAATCAACGAAGCGCTGAAGCACGTTCGCGAGGGCAAAGCTCGCTACCGCGTGGTGCTGAAAGCCGACTTCTAATGATATCCGTCACAGGGGCGTAACCTGAACGCTCCTGACTCAGGACTTCACCGCCGGGCGGCCCGTCTGCCCGGTATTTCGCCCTCTGGTCATTAAACCGTCATCTCCCCGCCATCCTTTTGCAGTCAATCCTTCTCAAAATCCGGGCTTCTACAAACGCCTGAACGAGACGTCTGCCACCATGAGAAAAACCTGGCTCCCCTGGCTGATACTGTCGCCTTCCCTGTTGTTTTTATTGCTCTTTACCTGGTTCCCGCTGGGGCGTTCGGTCTATGACAGCCTGTTCGATACCCGCATGGTCAGCGATGGCGGCCAGTATGTCGGGCTGGAGAACTTCAGCCGCCTGTTCGCCGATAGCGTCTTCTGGCAATCGCTGGTGAATAACCTGCTTTATATCCTGCTGACGGTAGTGCCGGGCGTAACGCTCGCCCTGCTGCTGGCAGTCGCCCTGACCGAAAACCACCGCGTCAACCGCTGGCTGCGCACCGCCTTCTTCTTCCCGATGATTATTCCGATGGTCAGCGCCGCCGCGCTATGGCTGTTTATCTTTATGCCCGGCCTCGGCCTGCTCGATCACTATCTGGCGAAGCTGTTCGGCCCGATGAACAACAACTGGCTGGGGCGCAGCAATAGCGCGCTGCTGGCCCTGTCGCTGATTGGTGTGTGGAAGTTCGCCGGTTACTACATGCTGTTTTTCCTTGCCGGACTGCAAAGCATCCCGGCATCGACGCGCGAAGCGGCGATAATGGAAGGCGCCACCCGCACGCAGGTGTTCTTTAAAGTAACTCTGCCGCTGCTGCGCCCGACCCTGAGCTTCGTCATTACCACGGCGCTGATTTATTCCATCACCCAGATCGACCACGTGGCGGTGATGACCCGCGGCGGGCCGGATAACGCTACCACCGTACTGCTCTACTACATCCAGAATCTCGCCTGGGATACCCATGATTTAGGTAAAGCCTCCGCCGCTACCTTCCTGACGCTGGCCGGGCTGTTCGCCTTCTCGCTGATTAACCTCAAACTGCTGGAGAAAGGAGCGCACTATGAGCGCTGAAATCTCGCCGCTGGTGTTGCGTTCACAAAGCGCATCACGCCCGCTATGGCTGCGCCTGCGCCGCTCGCAGCCCTTTACGCTTACGGTATTAATGTGCTGCCTGGCGCTGCTGTGGGTGAGCCCGTTTTTATGGATGCTGGCGACCTCGTTCAGCGCCACTACCTTCGGCGAGGATATGGCCTCCCTGCTGCCCCGGTTACCGCTGACGCTGGATAACTTTCGCGATGCCTGGGCCAGCGCCGACTGGCTAAGCCTCTACGCCAACACCATTATCTTCACCTTCGGCACCTTCTTTGTGCAGCTGTTGACCATTACCACCGCCGGCTACGTCTTCGCCTGCCACGAATTTCGCGGCAAGAAGACGCTGTTCCTGATGTTCCTCGTTCAGTTGATGATCATGCCGGTGGTGATGATGGTGCCGAACATGCTGACCCTGAAAACCTTCGGCCTGCTCAATACCCTTACCGGGGTGATGATGCCCTACTTCACCTCGGCGTTCGGCGTGTTCCTGATGCGTCAGGCGTTTCTCGCCATTCCTAAAGAGCTGGAGGAGGCGGCGCTGATGGAGGGCTGTCGCTGGTGGCAGGTGCTGTTTCGCGTGCTGCTGCCGATGTCCTGGCCGTCGGTGCTGGCCTTCGCCACCGTCAGCATTACCTACCACTGGAACGAATATCTGTGGCCGCTAATGATGCTGAACGACCCGGATAAACAGGTGCTGACCGTGGGGCTGGTCTCTTTCGCCATGGGCGCAGAATCCGGCGGTCAGTGGGGCATCATCGGTGCCGGAACGCTGATGGTCTGTCTGCCACTGATGCTGGCGTTCATCCTTTTCCAGAAACAGTTCCTGCGAAGCTTCGGCTTCTCCGGGATCAAATAAGGAGTTATTCATGCTGTTAGCGCAAATTTCCGATACCCATTTCCGCAGTCACGGCCAGAAGTTATACGGCTTTATTGACGTTAACGCCGCCAACGCCGACGTGGTTTCCCAGCTTAATGCCCTGCAGGAGCGCCCGGATGCGGTGGTGGTGAGCGGTGATATCGTCAACTGCGGCCGCCCGGAAGAGTACCAGGCCGCTCGCCAGATCCTCGGCAGCCTGAACTATCCGCTGTATCTCATTCCCGGAAATCACGACGATAAAGCGCTGTTTCTGGAATACCTGCAGCCGCTGTGCCCACAGCTCGGCACCGACGCGCAAAACATGCATTACGTGGTAGACGATTTTACCACTCGCCTGCTGTTTATTGACTCCAGCCGGGCGGGAACGTCGAAAGGCTGGCTGACCGACGAAACCATCAAGTGGCTGGAAGCCCAGCTGTTCGATGGCGGCGATAAACCGGCGACGGTATTTATGCATCATCCACCGCTGCCGCTGGGCAACGCGCAGATGGACCCTATCGCCTGCGAAAACGGCCACCGTCTGTTGGGGCTGGTTGAACGCTTCCCGTCGTTGACGCGCATTTTCTGCGGCCATAACCATAGCCTGACCATGACGCAGTATCGCCAGGCCATCATCTCCACCATTCCGGGAACCGTCCACCAGGTGCCCTATTTTCATGAAGACACCCGTCCGTATTACGACCTCTCCCCGGCGTCGTGCCTGATGCATCGCCAGGTGGGCGAGCAGTGGGTGAGCTATCAGCATCCGCTGACCCACTACGCCGGACCGTGGATGTACGACGAAAATATCAGCTGCCCAACGGAAGATCGCTAATCGCCATGCTTAGTCTGCAAAACATCAGTAAACAGTTTGACGGTAAACCGGCCCTCAGCGCCCTGTCACTGGATATTCACGACGGGGAATTCGTGGTGCTGGTAGGCCCGTCTGGCTGCGGTAAAAGCACGCTGTTGCGTCTGCTTGCCGGACTGGAACCGGTCAGTGAGGGGGAGATCTGGCTGCATGATGAGAACATCACCGAAATGTCGCCCAGAGAGCGCAATTTCGCGATGATCTTCCAGAACTATGCCCTGTTTCCGCATCTGTCGGTACGCGACAACATCACCTTCGGCATGAAGGTGCGCAAAGAGGAGAAAACCAGCTGGCAGCCGCGAGTGGATAAAGTCGCACAGATGCTGCAACTGGATAGCTTGCTGGAGCGCAAACCGGCGAAACTTTCCGGCGGCCAGCGGCAGCGGGTGGCGATGGCGCGCGCGATAGTGCGCAATCCGCGCCTGTTCCTGATGGATGAGCCGCTCTCCAACCTCGATGCCCGCCTGCGCAGCGAAGTACGCGACAGCATTATGGACCTCCACCAACAGCTCAAAACCAGCACCGTCTATGTGACTCACGACCAGACGGAAGCGATGTCGATGGCCGACCGCATTGTGGTGATGAACGGCGGCCACGTGCAGCAGGTCGGGCGACCAGAGTATCTCTACGCTAACCCAGCCAACCTGTTTGTTGCCGGATTTATCGGCTCCCCGGCGATGAATCTGCTCTCACTGCCCTGCGCTGACGGCGAGGTACTGCTCGGCGAACAGCGTCATCCGCTGCCGCCGCGCTACCGCAAAGAGTCCCAGGTATGGTTAGGCATTCGTCCGGAACATATCAGCGATCGTGTGGAGGAGAGCCATTTGCGCCTGCCTGCCACCGTGCTGCAACGAGAACTGATGGGAGCGGATTATCTGCTCCATGTCAGCACCCCCATCGGCACTTTACGCTTTAGCCGCCGCCATCGCGGCGCGGTGCCGGAGAAAGGCGATTCGCTGCTCCTCGACTTTTCACCCGGCGATATTCATCTTTTTCATGCTGAGAAACAGCATAATTTACTCCAGGAGATTGACCATGTTTAGGCCCTTGGCGACCATCACCGTCAGCCTTAGTCTCGCCCTGAGCGGCGCGGCGCTGGCGAAAGAGAAGATCGATTTCATGTTTCCAGCGCCGGTAGACGGCAAGCTGACCATGGAGATGACCCGCGTTATTAAAGAATTCAACGAGTCGCAGCAGGATGTCGAAGTGCGCGGGATCTTTACCGGCAACTATGACACCACCAAGATCAAAGCCGAATCCGCGCAGAAGGCCGGGCAACCGCCTGCGCTGGTGATTATGTCCGCCAACTTCACCACCGATCTGGCGCTGAAGGATGAGATCCTGCCGATGGACGAACTGTTCCAGTATGGCGATCAAAAAGCGGGAGATTTTCTGGTGAAGGAGTTCTGGCCTGCGATGCATAAAAATGCCCAGGTCATGGGCACCACCTATGCGATCCCTTTCCATAACTCGACGCCGATCCTCTATTACAACAAAACGATGTTCGATCAGGCCGGGATCAAACAGCCGCCACAAACCTGGGCCGAGCTGCTGGCTGACGCCAAAAAGCTGACCGACGAGAGTAAAGGCCAGTGGGGGATCATGCTGCCGTCGACTAACGATGATTACGGCGGCTGGATCTTCTCGGCGCTGGTGCGCGCCAACGGCGGGAAATACTTTAACGAGGACTATCCGGGCGAAGTGTACTACAACACGCCGACCACTATCGGCGCCCTGCGCTTCTGGCAGAATCTGGTTTATAAAGACAAAGTGATGCCTTCCGGCGTGCTGAATTCGAAACAGATCAGTGCCAGTTTCTTCTCCGGCAAAGTCGGGATGGCGATGCTGAGCACCGGCGCGCTGGGCTTTATGCGCGAGAACAGCAAAGATTTTGAGCTGGGTGTGGCGATGCTACCGGCCAAAGAGCAGCGGGCGGTGCCAATCGGCGGTGCCAGCCTGGTGAGCTTCAAGGGCATCAACGACGCGCAGAAGAAAGCAGCGTATCAGTTCCTGACATATCTGGTTAGTCCGCAGGTCAACGGTGCCTGGAGCCGCTTTACTGGCTACTTCTCACCGCGCAAGGCCGCCTACGATACGCCGGAAATGAAGGCTTATTTGCAGCAGGATCCGCGCGCGGCTATCGCCCTCGAGCAGCTGAAATATGCCCATCCGTGGTACTCCACCTGGGAGACCGTCGCCGTACGTAAAGCGATGGAAAACCAGCTGGCCGCGGCGGTAAACGATGCAAAAGTCACCCCGGAAGCTGCAGTCCAGGCGGCGCAGAAAGAGGCTGATGCGCTGATGAAGCCATATGTGGATAAGACCGCGCTAGCGGAAGTGAAGTAAGTCTTTCCCCTCACCCTCTCCCCGATGGGGGAGAGGGGACCGTTCAGCGCAGCTTATTCGTCTCAGCGCGATTGGGCAATTTACGAAAGGATTCAGGATGTGAGACAGGAAAAAAAGCAGGCCATACGAGGTATGGCCTGTAAGTGAAACAACGATTAGATTCCTGCCGTTTCGCGAATATATTTACGTGCTTTTACTGCGTATTCGAATGGGTTAGCCAGCGCCGGGTCCTGCTCGGCCTCAACCACCATCCAGCCTTTGTAGCCATGCTCATCCAGCAGTTTGAACACCGGACGGAAATCAATGACGCCATCGCCCGGAACGGTGAAGGTGCCTTTCTTCACGCCATCAAGGAAAGAGAGCCCTTCGCGGCGCACCTGCTCAATCACCGGCGGACGCACATCTTTCAAGTGCACGTGGTTAATGCGCGGCAGATATTTTTTCAGGATCGCCAGCATCGGCTCCTCGCCGCCTTCGGAATACCAGGCGTGGCCGGTGTCGTACAGCAGGAAGACTTTGTCATCCACCAGCGACATAAACTTGTCGATCTCTTCTGTCGTCTGGATGCCGGTGCCCATATGGTGGTGCAGGCAGACCTGCATGCCTTTTTCTGCCGCCAGGCGACCAAGCGTGTTGTAGCCTTCCGCAACCTGTTGCCACTCTTGTTCGCTAAAGCACGGTTTCGCATTGCCAAGAATCGGTTTTTCCAGACCCTGGATGCTGCCGCTCTGCTCAGAACAGCCAATCACTTTTGCGCCCATCGCATGAAGGAAATTCATGTGATTGACGAATTCATCAATGGTTTTTTCCCGCTGCCCATTGGCAAAAAAGGTACTAAACCAGGCGTTGCAAATCTGAATGCCGCGGATATCCAGCATCGGCTTCAGAACCGCCGGATCGCGTGGATATTTGCTGCCAACTTCACTACCGGTAAAGCCTGCCAGCGCCATTTCGCTGACGATTTGCTGGAAAGTATTTTCGCTGCCCAGCTCCGGCATGTCGTCGTTAGTCCAACCAATCGGGGCGATAGCCAGTTTCACATTATCTTTGTTCATAGTAGGGGGCTCCTGCCGCTACGCCTTATCGGCGCAGCAATTCACGTTCGATGAGTTCACGGGTTTCCACTGCCTGGTATTTCATTTTTTCCGGGTAGCCGAACAGCGAGGTAGCCACAATCGGCTCACCGCCAACCTTGAAGGTCTGCTCGGCAAATTTCATGTCGCGCAAGGTACGGAACAGCGCGTCGAAATCGACATCCCCTTCCCCGACGCCCACATGCTGGTGAACGACGGCATCCACTCCCGGCGGATTAACGATATAGCGGCAATGTTTTGTATGGTTGCGGGTATCAGCAATCAGCACATGAGAAAGATCGCTTCCCGCGTAGCGCAGCATCTTCTCAACGTCACCCACACCTTTGTCATAGAAGAAGGTATGCGGAACGCTGTAGACGTACTTAACGTTATCGCTACGGAATGACTTCACAATATCGACGGTTTCGTTGTTCTCTTCGCAGAAGTCCCACGGATGCGCCTGGATTTCAACGCGGATACCTTCGCGTTCAAAAATCGGCAGCAGCTCTTCCATGGAGCGATAGAACATCTCATCGCAAATCTCTGGCTGATTAGGATCGCCGGAGAACTCGGTGTTGATCACCTGTACACCCATTTCAACCGCAATTTCGATCAGTCGTTTCCAGTTTTTCACTGCCGCCTGACGGCGCAGCTCATCCGGACCGGACCAGCGATAAACGCAGATAAATGAAGAGAGTTCCACGCTGGTTTCACGCAGCGCCTGCTTGTACTCAGCCATAATCTCCCGGCTGGCACGCGGGTGCTTGTAAAACGGGTTGATTTGCGGATGCGGCGATTGCTCAATGTACTTGTAGCCCCACTCCGCCACCTGGTGGACCATACGGGTGACCCCGAGGTCTTTAATTACATCAACATCAAAGGCAATTTTCATCGTCGTTACCTGTGCAAAGAAATTCCGTCAGCAAAGCGTGCTTAGTTTTTGTAGAACGCCGGGCACTCCGGTAGCGTCACTTTTATCGGTTCACTGGTACCCTGTGCCTTGATGCAGGCGTCGGCGGCAACGGATGCAGCATAGCCATCCCAGGCCGATGGGCCGTGCAGCTGACCTGCCTGAACATCGTTGATGAAAGCTTGCAATTCAACGTCATACGCTTTAATAAAGCGGTCTTTCCAGTCGACCAGAATGGCGGTCGACAGGTTAGCGGATTTACGCATCTGCACCGCTGACGGCTCAGGCAGGCGAGCAATACCGGTTTCCCCCACCACTTCACACTGGATGTCGTAGCCGTACTGGCAGTTCACAAACACTTCAACATCGATCAGAGTGCCTTTCTTGGTTTCGAACGACACAATCTGCGGATCTTTCAGGCGCGCATGAGTGTGTGAGGTCGAGCGCGGGAAGCGCACCTGCACCGAAAGATAATCATCGTCCAGCAGCCAGCGCAGAACGTCCAGCTCGTGAATAAGGGTGTTGGTGATCGCCATATCGGTGGTGTAGTTCTCGCCCACTGACTGGTTGCGGTGCGCACAGCGCAGCATCAGCGGCGCGCCGATATCACCGTCATCGATCACTTTTTTCAGCGCCAGATAGCCTTCGTCATACGGGCGCATAAACCCAACCTGCACCAGACGACGACCGGCTTTCATTTCCGCATCAACAATACGACGGCAGCCTTCCGCGCTCATCGCCAGCGGCTTCTCGCAGAATACTGGCTTACCGGCGGCGATAGCGGCCAGGGTGTATTCTTCGTGGGTTGGGTCCCAGGAAGTGACCAGGATGGCATCCACGTTGCTGGCCTTAATCACGTCATGACCGTCGGCATACACTTCTGCATGTACGCCCGGCAGCGCAACCGCGGCCCGCGCGTTCTCTTCGTTGATATCCGAAACCGCTACCACCGTAGCGCCCTGTAATACCTGAGTGCAGCGGCGGATATGTTCTTTACCGATAGCGCCGGCACCGATGACACCTAATTTGAGTGACATAGTTGGTTTTCTCCCGAGATTTGTAGGGTTCAGGGTTTGTGTTCTGTTTTAGTAATCCCGCGCCTGAGCGCGTTTTTCATTAATCATTTCAGCTACTTTGCGGATCCGCTCGGACAGTGCCGACTGCGCGACGCCGACGTTCCACCAGCTGCCGTATTTGTGCACCATGGTTTTCGGTAGCACTTTAATGTCGATCAGGGTGCTGACGGTTTCGCGGCGCGCGGCATCCAGCGCATGGCGTAGCTCATCGAGCGTCGTGACGCGCCAGGTTTTGCAGCCGTAGCCGGAAGCGACGGTGGCGAAATCTACCGGTACCAGGCCGCCCTGCAGCTGGCCAGACTCGGCGCAGCGGAAGCGGAACTCGGTGCCGAAGCTATCCATTCCGTGCTCCATTTGCAGATTGTTAATGCAGCCGTTAGCCATGTTATCGAGCAGCACGATGTTGATCTTCGCGCGCTCCTGCAGGGAGGTCACCAGCTCGGAGTGCAGCATCATGAACGAGCCGTCGCCGACCAGTGAATAGACCTCACTTTGCGGCTGGGCTAACTTCACGCCTAGCGCGGCGCTGACTTCATAGCCCATGCAGGAGTAGCCGTATTCCACGTGATAAGTGTTGGTCGCCCGGTTACGCCAGACGCGCTGCAGGTCTCCCGGCAGGCTTCCCGCTGCCGCCACAATCACTGCATCCGCCGGTAGCGTTTCATTTAACACGCCGAGAACGCTGCTTTGCGTCAGAGTTGAGTCGGTTATCTGGCGGAATTCGCGATACACCGATTCACGATCCAGATGGTCGTCAATTTCCGGTACAAAAGATTTTTCCTGCCACACCGCCTGGTAAACGCGCTGAGTCTCTTTCAGCTGGCGGCTCTGTACGCTTTCGATCTGCTCGCCCCATGCGGCCTGCCAGGTGTCGCTGGACAGAGCGTCATCCAGGGCTTCAAGGGCTTCACGAGCATCCGCCAGCATCGGAATACCATCGAGCTTCCAGGCATCGAAGTTGCTGACGTTAATATTGAGGAAGCGCACGCCCGGATGCTGGAAAATCCATTTCGACGAGGTGGTGAAATCGCTGAAACGCGTGCCGAGGCCAATCACTAAATCCGCCTCTTTCGCCAGCAGGTTCGCCGCCAGGCAGCCGGTTTCACCGACGCCGCCAACGTTAAATGGATGCGAAGAGACCACGCTGCCCTTCCCGGCCTGAGTTTCAGCAAATGGAACGCCATAACGCTCGGCAAAACGGGTCAACGCCTCGCCTGCACCGGAGTATTTCACCCCGCCGCCGCAGACGATCAGCGGTTTACGGCTGGCTTTAATCGCCGCAACCGCATCCGCCAACTGCGCGGCGCTGGCCGGGCGACGGTCAAGACGATGTACGCGACGGGTAAAGAAGGACTCTGGATAATCCCAGGCTTCGCCCTGGACATCCTGCGGCAGACACAGGGTAACAGCCCCCGTTTCCGCCGGGTCGGTCAGCACGCGCATCGCGCTCACGCAGGCACTCATCAGCTGTTCCGGACGAGTAATACGATCCCAGTACTTGCTCACCGCACGAAACGCATCATTGGTGGTAATGCTCAGGTCATGACTCTGCTCGATCTGCTGTAAAACGGGATCCGGTTGACGAGTAGCAAACACATCGCCAGGCAGCAGCAGCAGAGGGATACGGTTGGCGGTGGCGGTTGCAGCGGCGGTAATCATGTTCGCTGCGCCAGGGCCGATGGAAGAGGTGCAGGCAATAATCTGACGGCGCAGAGACTGTCTGGCAAAACCGGTCGCGGCATGTGCCATTCCTTGCTCGTTACGCCCTTGATAGACCTGCATTTCACCGCTGTCTTGTTCCAGAGCTTGACCCAGCCCCAGAACGTTGCCGTGGCCAAAGATAGCAAAGATGCCTTTTACGAATTTATGCTCTTCGCCATCCACTTCCAGGTACTGGTTATCCAGGAACTTCACCAGCGCCTGCGCCATTGTCAGTCTCAGTTTGCCCATGTTGCCCAATCCTTATTGTTCAGTATTTGCGTGTGGGTTCGCGTTTGCCCTGCACAGCGATACAAGCGATGAGTCAGGGAAATCGTTAACGTCACTGGAATACTTTTGGATTATAGGCAAACATTTTTTTCATTAAATAGAAATACAGAAAAAATATTTCATTTTGCGAGAAGGATCAAACTCTCTATGCATTTCACCCGTTTCATTGGCATCTTGCATACGGGATGACGCTCAATTTACGAGGTTTTTCCTTTGATATCCCCTTAAAAATCATAGGTAAAGAAAGATACTGCACTCACCTCTGTTCTATTTTCAGTCACCGTGCAGGATCTTAGACAGAATGAGGCTCAGCGCGGCATAGTGGTATATCCCTCACATTTTTGGTTTTTTAATTTCGATCTAGTTTGCAAATGAAATATTTATTTCTCAAACTAAGGGGAACCAATAACCCTCAGGCTGTTTTCGGAGACGCTGTCGGCATTCCGACTCTTCCGTACAGCAGAAATGCAAAAGGAAACCCTAGCTATGAATGCAGCAGTAAAGCGACTCGATGTCATCTGTATTGGCCGGGTGGCAGTCGATCTCTATGCCCAGCAGATTGGCGCGAGGCTGGAAGATGTTGCCAGTTTTTCTAAATACCTGGGTGGCTCTTCCGGCAACGTCGCCTTCGGCACCGCCATTCAGGGATTAAAATCGGCGATGCTTGCCCGCGTGGGCGATGAACACAATGGCCGTTTTTTACGTGAAACGCTTAGCCGCGCTGGCGTCGATACGGAATACTTAATCACGGATAAGCAGCGCCTGACGGCGTTAGTGATGCTGGGGATTAAAGATCAGGAGACATTCCCGCTGATTTTTTACCGCGATAACTGCGCCGATATGGCTCTATCGCCAGAAGACATTAAAGAAGAGTACATCGCATCTTCCCGGGCTCTGGCGGTAACCGGCACTCACCTTTCACACGCCAACACGCGTGAAGCGGTACTGAAAGCGCTGGAATATGCCCGCCGTCACGGCCTGCGTACCGCACTGGATATCGACTATCGCCCGGTGCTCTGGGGGCTAACTTCTTTAGGCGATGGTGAAACGCGTTTCGTTGAGTCGGGCCAGGTGACCAGCCAGCTTCAGGAAGTACTGCATCTGTTCGATTTAGTCGTCGGTACAGAAGAAGAATTCCATATTGCTGGAGGCAGTACCGATACGCTGACCGCGTTGAAAAACGTGCGTAACGCCACGAAAGCAACGCTGGTTTGCAAACGCGGTCCGATGGGCTGCGTGGTTCTGGAAGGCGCCATTCCTGACAGCTGGGATAGCGTACCGCTACAGCAAGGCGTGCGTGTAGAAGTGCTTAACGTACTGGGTGCTGGCGATGCCTTTATGTCCGGTCTGCTGCGTGGCTGGCTTAATGATGAAGGCTGGGAGCAGGCCTGTCGCTACGCTAACGCCTGCGGCGCACTGGTCGTATCACGCCACGGCTGTGCGCCAGCGATGCCGACCAAAGTCGAGCTTGATGACTACCTGTCGCGGGCAGAATCGGTCCCGCGTCCGGATATCGACGACCGCCTTAACCATCTCCATCGCGTCACCAGCCGCCGTCAGGCGTGGCCGGAGCTGTGCATCTTCGCCTTTGACCACCGTAAGCAGTTGTCGGATCTCGCTCAGGAAACCGGGCGTAATGAATCCTGCATTCCACAGCTGAAGCTATTGCTCCTGGCGGCTGCGGAAAGCGCAGCCAAAGAAGCAGGTCTTGATGGACGCAGCGGTATTCTCGCCGATGGCACCTACGGTCAAAGCTCGCTGAATGCCATCACCGGCAAGGGATGGTGGATCGGTCGGCCGATCGAAATGCCGAGCTCGCGCCCGCTGCGTCTGGAGCACGGCAACATCGGTTCCCAGCTGATCGACTGGCCGCTGGAGCACGTGGTGAAATGCCTGGTCTTCTATCACCCGGCCGATCCGGCTGAGCTGCGCGCCGAGCAGGATGCGCTGCTGCTGGAAGTCTGGCAGGCATGCAACAAGTCCGGGCATGAGCTGCTGCTGGAAATCATACTGCCGGAGAACGGTCCGGATAAAGATGAACGCCATTACCACGATATGCTGGAGCACTTCTATCAGCTCGGCATTCAGCCGGACTGGTGGAAGCTGCCGCCGCTGTCGAGCGTTCAGTGGGAGAAAATCAGCAAGCTTATCGAACGTGAAGACCGCTGGTGCCGTGGGATCCTGATCCTCGGTCTGGATGCGCCATCAGATCGCCTGCGCGCCGGTTTTGCCGAAGCGGCGAAGCATCCGATGATCAAAGGCTTTGCCGTCGGTCGTACCATCTTTGGCCAGCCATCGCGCCGCTGGATGCAGGGAGAACTGAGTGACGAGGCGCTGATTGACGAAGTGAAACGCAACTATCTCACGCTCATCGGCTACTGGCGTGAAGCCCGCGGCTGATTCTAACCTGGCCCGCATCCTCTCCTGAAGATGCGGGCTTTTTTCTGGATCTTCGTGAAATGAATCGCGTATTTCACCGTAGTGAATGAAAAATTCGCTTCATTTGATACACTGGAAATTATATTCCTTTTATTTTCTCAGAGCGCAATCTATGGCCAATAATCCGACCCAACTTACCATCTTGCAGGATGAAATCAGGCGTCGCTACGACACGTTAAGCAAACGCCTGAAACAGGTAGCCCGTTATATTCTGGATAACAGCAATAGCGTGGCTTTTGACACCGTGGCCTCTATCGCGCAACAAGCTGACGTTCCTCCTTCAACGCTGATTCGCTTCGCTAACGCCTTTGGTTTCAGCGGCTTTAACGAAATGAAGCAGATGTTCAAGCAGCATCTGATGGAAGAAACAGCCAACTATACTGAGCGTGCCCGTCTGTTCCGCCAGACCACGACGGATGATTCTTCCCCGCCGGAAACGCCGACCGAAATCCTCAATATGTTCACGATGGTTAATACGCAGGCGCTACAGCAGCTGGCGATGCAGACCTCCGGTGACGATTTGCAGCGCGCGGTGGCATTGCTGGCGGAAGCGGAAAATATCTACGTTATCGGCCTGCGCCGTTCCTTTAGCGTCGCCTCCTATCTGACCTACGCGCTACGCCATCTGGATCGTAAAGCGTTTCTGATCGATGGCCTGGGCGGCATGTTCACCGAGCAGCTAAGCCTGGTAGGGCCGAAAGATGTGGTTGTCGCGGTGAGCTTCTCGCCTTACGCCCGTGAAGTGGTTGAGCTGGTTGAGCTGGGCGCTCAGCGTAAAGCCCGGCAGATAGCGATTACCGACAGTCAGGTCAGCCCGCTGGCAGCCTTTAGCGACGTGTGTTTCGTCGTACGCGAGGCGCAGGTTGACGGATTCCGTTCGCAGGTGGCATCACTGTGCCTGGCCCAGACGCTGGCGGTTTCTCTGGCGCTAAACAGCAGCAAAGATTCAGAAACGAAACAGCTGGCCTAGGCTTTTTGCCTTTTCCCGGGGGCGGCGCGCTGCGCCTGCCCGGGCTACCAAACCTCATTTTCACGGGCCGATAACAATGGCTAAATTTAAGGCCGGTTAGCATCGCTAACCGGCCTTTTTATCATCGACTATCCTCTACGGATATCAATCATGGCGAGGATACTCAGGGCTGTTGATCCATGCATGATCCTCCTCCCAGGTAAACAACCACTTGCGGTCCGGACCGGCCATGACGTTCAGATAATAGCTATCATAACCGGCAATCGCCGCTACCGGATGATAGCCACGTGGGACCATCACTACATCGTGGTTATAAGGCGCCATGCAGGCATCCAGGCTACGGTCATCGGTATAGACACGCTGGAACGCGAAGCCCTGCGGCGGATCGAAACGATGGTAGTAGGTTTCTTCCAGCTGGGTTTCCTGTCCCGGCAGTGCCGTATCGTGCTTATGCGAAGGCCATGAGCTGGTCGCGCCCTCATCGGTGTAAACCTCTACCACCAGCAGGCAGTCCGCCTGCACGTTATCCGGCAGAATGTTGTGCACCAGACGCTGGTTGCGCCCTTTGCCGCGATGTTCAACGCCCACATCCTGCGGGGAAATCACTCGAGCCGTAAGCGTTCCTTTCCCCGGCGCGCTGCATACCGCCAGCTCAAGGTCTGAATCGGCCGTCACTTCAACTTTATCCTGCGGCGGCACGTAGACCGACCAGGGCGGCGTTCGCTCAAACGGTGACATACGCTGACCAAGGTTCGGAAAATCGGCTTTCGTGGTTTTTACCGAAGCCAGTCCGGCAACCAGCACCAGGCACAGTTCACGATCGCCGCTTTCCAGGGTAACGGTTTGTCCTTTCTTTAACATCCAGACATCAAAGCCAATATATTTCCACCCCGCGCTCTGCGGGGTGATGTGCTGGATCTGCCCTTCTTGTTTTGCTTTAGCCAGTAAAGACATGGCGTTCTCCTCCGCCGATTAACCTAACGTCGGCATACTGAACTCAGATACGGTTTGCTGACCTTGCGGCCAGCGGACGGTGGCGGTTTTCATTCGAGTATAGAAACGCACACCATCTGGCCCATGCACGTTCAGTGCACCAAATACGGAGCGTTTCCAGCCGCCAAAACTGTGGAAGGCCATCGGAACAGGTACCGGTACGTTGACCCCAACCATTCCGGCCTGGACATCATGTACAAATTCTCGAGCAGTGTGGCCATTACTGGTAAAGACGGCGCTACCGTTGCCGAACTCATGGCTGTTCACCAGCTCCAGCGCGCTGTGGTAATCCGCCACGCGGACAATCCCCAGCACCGGGCCAAAAATCTCTTCGCGCCAGATAGTCATCTCCGGCGTCACGTGGTCGAACAGCGTTCCGCCGACGTAGTACCCCTCTTCAAACCCGGAGACCTTCAGCTTACGTCCGTCGACCACCAACGTAGCCCCTTCGCTGGCGCCCTTATCGATATAGCCCAGCACTTTTTTCTGGTGAGTATCAGAAACGACCGGTCCCATTTCGTTCTCTTCTTTGCCACGCATACAGCCTGGACCGACCTTCAGCGACTCCACCAGCGGTTTCAGGCGCGCAATCAGCTTATCTGCCGTTTCATCCCCCACGGCCACCACCACCGGCAACGCCATGCAGCGCTCACCCGCAGAACCGAACGCGCCGCCCATAATGGCATTGACGGTGGCATCAAGATCGGCGTCTGGCATAACAATCGCGTGGTTTTTCGCGGCGCCGAATGCCTGAACTCGCTTACCATAAGCGCTGGCGGTTTTATAAATATGCTCTGCGACGCCGGAGGAGCCTACAAAGCTTACCGCCGCGATACGTGGGTCTCTGTAGAGCTGTTCAGCATCTTCATTACTGCAATGTACCACGTTAAAAACGCCATCCGGCAGGCCCGCTTCTTTCAGCAGTTCAGCCATACGCACTGCGGCAGTAGGCGCCAACGCGGGTGGCTTGAGGACAAAGCTGTTCCCGCAGGCCAACGCCAGCGGGAACATCCACATCGGCACCATCGCCGGGAAGTTAAACGGCGTAATTCCCGCCACCACGCCTAGCGGCTGCATCAGCGAATAGCTGTCAACGCCGGTACCGACATCCGATGAGAATTCCCCTTTGATCAGATGCGGAATGCCGCAGGCAAACTCAACGACTTCCATGCCGCGGGTCAGCTCACCCAGCGCGTCAGAAAAGACTTTACCGTGTTCACTGACGATAATCCCCGCCAGCTCTTCAGCATGCTGTTCAAGTAACATTTTAAAATTGAACATCACGCGGGCGCGGCGCAGAGGCGTGGTACGTGACCAGCCTTCAAAAGCATCGCGTGCAACCTGAATCGCGTCAGACACTTCCTGCGCGGTCGATAGCGTGACTTCGCGGACCACTTTGCCCGTCGCGGGGTCGAAAACCGGCATCGTATTGTTGCTGGCGCTGGTAACGGTTTTCCCGCCAATAAAGTTTCCTGTGATAGTCATGCTCTCGCCTCATATGTATGGGGTATCGGGGGCCAACGCAGTACGGCCCATTGCTGGATCTGCTGTGCTATAACCGTAGTAAAATGAAATTAATATTTCAATATTTGCGTATAATGAAATTCTATTTTGGTGATGATGGTCGCACTTTCTTGTAAGAAAATGTCGCCTTACAGGCTAAATCACAACTGAAAGAGATTAGACGTAGAGCCTCATGGAAACAGAAGTCATAAAAACACACCAGGAAACTATTTTGCGAGTCGGCTCAAAAAACCACCATTTCACTCATTGCTAATTTTGGAATAAACGTTTTGACTAAGAAGCAATCGAACGAACCCGATCCATCTTGTGTCAGGAGAGTCAAATGGCTATCGCACAGCAGCGTTTCTGTATCAATCGCAAGATCGCTCCCTCACTCAGTATTGAAGCCTTCTTCCGCCTGGTGAACAGCCTGGGGTTGAATAAGGTCGAGCTACGTAACGATCTTCCTGGCGGAAAAGTGACCGACGATCTCCCCCCTCAGCAGGTTCGTGAACTGGCTGACCGCTACCATATTGAGATCCTCACCATCAATGCGGTCTACCCTTTCAACTGTCGCACCGAAGAGGTTCGCAGCCTGACAGAGTCGCTGTTGAAAGAGGCGAAAGCCGTTGGCGCGAAATCGCTGGTGCTGTGCCCGCTGAATGATGGCACCGAGGTTCCGGCGAGCGAGACGCTCAACGCCCTGCGCGATCTGGCGCCGTTATTTGCCTTCTACGGTATTCACGGGCTGGTTGAACCGCTCGGCTTCCCGCAAAGTTCGCTGCGTTCATCGGCGCAGGCGCAAACGCTGATCCACGACGCACGGGTGCCGTTTAAGCTGCTGATCGATACCTTCCACCACCATCTTTATCCTCAGGCTGATGAAGAGTTCGCTCAGGTAGATATGGCAGAGATTGGCCTGGTACATCTTTCCGGCGTTGAGGATACCCGCCCCCGCGAGACGCTCACGGATAACGAACGCATCATGCTGACACCGAAGGATCAGCTGCAAAGCTGCGAGCAGGTGAAGAATCTGGAAGCGCGCGGCTACCAGGGCGTGTATGCCTTCGAACCTTTCTCGCCTGAGCTGGCAAACTGGAGCGAAGACGACATCCGCCGCGAAATAGAACAGAGCATCGACTTAATTCAGCGCCACTGCGCCTGAAGTGAGTCAATGCCAGCGTGCGTGATTTCTCCCTCCATTTGTGGTCAGGTTGCCTATACTCGCAGCAGGATAAATGGAGAAATCGATGATGAGTTCACCTCTGCTGATTGCACGCACGCTGGAGAAACAGCTGCATTTATTACCCGCCATGGCCAATCGCCACGGTCTGATTACCGGCGCCACCGGGACCGGTAAAACCGTCACTCTACAAAAGCTGGCGGAGTCTTTTTCGGAAATCGGCGTTCCGGTATTTATGGCTGATGTGAAGGGCGATCTCACCGGTATCGCTGAATCAGGCCAAAGTTCGGAAAAACTGCAGGCGCGGCTGGAGAAAATAGGCGTGACGGACTGGCAGCCACACGCTAACCCGGTAGTGGTCTGGGACATCTTTGGCGAAAAAGGCCATCCGGTTCGCGCTACGGTTTCTGACCTCGGACCGCTGCTGCTGGCCCGCCTGCTCAACCTCAACGAGGTTCAGTCCGGGGTGCTGAATATTATCTTTCGCATCGCCGACGATCGTGGTCTGCTACTGCTCGACTTCAAAGACCTGCGCGCCATTACCCAATATATTGGCGACAATGCCAAAGCGTTTCAGAACCAGTACGGCAATATCAGCAGCGCTTCAGTCGGGGCGATTCAGCGCGGTCTGCTCACTCTGGAGCAGCAGGGCGCGGAGCACTTTTTTGGCGAACCGATGCTCGATATTCAGGACTGGATGCGCGTCGATGCCAACGGTAAAGGGGTGATTAATATCCTCAGCGCCGAGAAGCTCTACCAGATGCCGAAGTTGTACGCTGCCAGTCTGCTGTGGATGCTCTCCGAGCTTTATGAACGCCTGCCGGAAGCGGGCGATCGGGAAAAGCCAAAACTGGTCTTTTTCTTTGATGAAGCGCATCTGCTTTTTAACGATGCGCCGCAGGTGCTGCTGGACAAAATCGAGCAGGTGATCCGCCTGATTCGCTCCAAAGCCGTCGGCGTTTATTTTGTTTCTCAAAACCCAGCGGATATCCCCGACGCGGTGCTTGGCCAGTTGGGTAACCGCGTGCAGCACGCCCTACGCGCTTTCACGCCAAAAGATCAGAAAGCGGTAAAAACCGCCGCGCAAACCATGCGCGCCAACCCGGCATTCAGTACCGAACAGGCGATCCAGGAGCTGGGTACCGGAGAGGCGCTTATCTCCTTCCTCGATGAAAAAGGCAGCCCATCGGTAGTGGAACGCGCAATGGTTATCGCCCCCTGTTCGCGTATGGGGCCGGTCTCCGACGATGAACGCAACGGGCTGATTAATCACTCGGTGCTGTATGGCAAATATGAAGAAGAGATCGATCGCGAATCGGCGTTCGAAATGCTGCAAAAAGGCGTTCAGGCTACGACTGACAAGCAGGAGTCACCACCAGCCAAAGGTCAGCAAAACAGCGACGACGGCCTTCTCGGCGGGTTAAAAGACATTCTGTTCGGCACCACCGGGCCACGCGGCGGTAAGCGCGATGGCATCGTGCAAACTGCAGCCAAAAGCGCGGTGCGTCAGGTGACGAATCAGATAGTCAGGGGAATGCTGGGAAGCTTACTAGGCGGGCGAAAACGATAAAAAACGCCCCCTTTCTACATCAGGAAGGGGGCGCGTTACATCAGGATTTGCGCATCATCAGCCAGAGGCTTAGCAGGAAGAAGCTGGCACTCGGCAATAGCGCACCGATTATCGGCGGAATGCCGTAGACCAGAGTTAACGGGCCGAAAATCTGGTCCAGCACATAGAAGATAAAACCGAAGCTAATCCCGGTTACCACCCTCACGCCCATCGCCACGCTACGCAGCGGGCCAAAGATAAACGACAGCGCCATCAGCATCATCACCGCCACCGACAGCGGCTGGAAGATCTTGCTCCACATATTGAGCTGATAACGACCAGGGTCCTGACCGCTGGACTTCAGATAGGTGACGTAGTTATGCAGGCCGCTGATCGACAGCGCATCCGGGTCCAGCGCCACCACGCCGAGTTTGTCCGGCGTCAGATTGGTTTTCCAGGTCCCGCTGACCATCTGCGTACCAGTGACCTGTTTCGGGTCGGTGAGATTAGACTCATCCACCTGCGACAGACGCCAGAGCTTATTCTCGGTATCAAACTTCGCCGATGCGGCATAGCGCACAGACTGCAAGCGACGCTGGTCGTTAAAGGCGTAAATGCTCACGCCGCCCAGCTCATCGCTGCCTTTTACCCGTTCGATATAGACAAAGTTATGACCATCTTTCGCCCACAGACCCTGCTGAGTTGAAAGCAGCGAACCACCATACATCTGCTGAGCACGATAGTTACGCGCCATCTGCTCGCCCTGTGGCGCAACCCACTCGCCCATTGCCATAGTCAGCAGTACCAGCGGGATAGCGGTTTTCATCACCGACAGCGCCACCTGCAAGCGAGTAAAGCCAGAAGCCTGCATCACCACCAGCTCGCTGCGTTGTGCCAGCATCCCCAGCCCCAATAGTGCGCCAAGCAATGCCGCCATCGGGAAGAAGATTTGAATATCTTTTGGTACGCTAAGAATCGTGTAGATCCCGGCCCCCAACGCATCATAATTGCCCTGCCCGGCCTTTTTCAGCTGGTCAACAAACTTGATAATGCCCGAGAGGGAGACCAGCATGAACAGCGTCATCATGATGGTGTTGAAAATCGTCTTACCGATATAACGGTCAAGTACGCCAAACGCCTGCATCACGCCGCTCCTTTGTTAAAACGGGCACGGAAGCGGCGCATCGGCACCGTATCCCACAGGTTCAACAGCACGGCCAGTGCGAAATAGAGCAGATTGACCGTCCACATCCAGAGCATCGGGTCCATTTTGCCTTTACCGCCGCTTGATTTAATCGACGTTTGCAACAGGAAGAACACCAGATACAGCAGCATCGCCGGCAGCATCGACAGCACGCGCCCTTGACGCGGGTTGACCACGCTGAGCGGTACAACCATCAGCGCCATAATGAATACCGTCGCCACCAGGGTGAAGCGCCAGTGCAGTTCCGCGCGGGCACGATCGGTATCGGTACGCCACAGGGTGCGCATGTCCATCTGCTCGGTATCATTAGGGTCAGATGCGACGGCCTGATGGCCGACAACTGCCTGATAATTTTTAAAATCGGTAATGCGGAAGTCGCGCAGCATCGCGGTACCTTCAAAGCGGGTACCCTGATTCATGGTCACCACCTGCGAGCCGTCTTTACGCAATGAGAGCTCTCCGGTATCCGCCACCACCACCGATGGACGGGCATTGCCTTTCGGCCTGAGTTGCGCAAGGAAGACATCGTTGAAGCGGTTGCCGTTGACGTTTTCGATAAACAGCACCGCGCTACCGTCGCTGGCCTGCTGGAACTGGCCCTGAGCCAGGGCCGCCATGCCGGGGTTGGCTTTCGCCTCCGCCAGAACTTCATCCTGGTGACGAGATGACCAGGGGCCGGCCCACATGACGTTGACTGCCGCGACGATGCCAGTAAAGAGTGCAAGGATCATGGCGGCTTTCACCAGAACAGCCTTACTCAGGCCGCAGGCGTGCATCACCGTGATTTCACTTTCGGTATACAGTTTGCCCAGCGTCATCAGCAGCCCGAGGAATAAACTCAGGGGCAGAATGAGCTGCGCCATTTCAGGTACGCCCAGCCCTAACAGCGAGAGCACCAGATTTGTCGGAATATCGCCATCAACAGCGGCTCCGAGGATCCTGACCAGTTTCTGACAGAAGAAAATGAGTAGCAGGATGAATAGGATCGCCAACTGGCTTTTCAGCGTCTCACGAACCAGATATCTTATGATTATCACTATAAATACGCCCGTAAAAACCCGTTTTATTGCAGGAAAATAGCTTGTTTCATGGCTTAAACGTCATTTATTCTCTTTGGTCGTCGAAAACATCGCTAAGATTAAATGACTTGCTGGTTCTGCGTATCAGGATCTTTTCTGACGAACCAAGGCCGTAATAACGTTAAGATTAACACGAAGTCACCACAACAGCGGACATGAGTTACGAAAGCTTTCAATTTCTATACTCTATGGATTTCGAGTTGCAGGCAGGCGACAAGACTGTGAAGCCCTGGAGCTTACATCAGGTAAGTGACAGGGGTGAGCAGGCGCAGCCAACGCATCTGCAACTTGAAAGACGACGAGTATAGCTGTAGCCACCATTGTTGTCTTTAAGATTCAGGAGCATAGTGCATGGAGTTCAGTGTAAAAAGCGGTAGCCCGGAAAAGCAGCGGAGCGCCTGTATCGTGGTCGGCGTCTTTGAACCACGTCGGCTCTCCCCCATCGCCGAACAGCTCGATAAAATCAGCGACGGTTATATCAGCGCCCTGCTGCGTCGCGGCGAACTGGAAGGTAAACCTGGCCAGACGTTATTGCTGCACCATGTGCCGAACATTCTCTCAGAGCGCATTCTGCTTATCGGCTGCGGTAAAGAACGCGAGCTGGACGAGCGTCAGTACAAGCAGGTCATTCAGAAAACCATCAATACTCTGAATGATACAGGCTCAATGGAAGCCGTCTGTTTCCTGACCGAACTGCACGTCAAAGGCCGCAATAACTACTGGAAAGTGCGTCAGGCGGTTGAGACCGCAAAAGAGACGCTGTACAGCTTTGACCAGTTGAAAACTAACAAAAGCGAGCCGCGTCGTCCGCTGCGTAAAATGGTCTTCAACGTCCCAACCCGTCGCGAGCTGACCAGCGGCGAACGCGCGATCCAGCACGGTCTGGCGATTGCCGCCGGTATCAAGGCAGCGAAAGATCTCGGCAATATGCCGCCGAACATCTGCAATGCCGCCTACCTGGCTTCCCAAGCACGCCAGCTGGCCGATACCTACAGCAAGAACGTCATTACCCGCGTTATCGGCGAACAGCAGATGAAAGAGCTGGGAATGAACTCTTATCTGGCGGTCGGCAACGGTTCGCAGAACGAATCACTGATGTCGGTTATCGAGTACAAAGGTAACCCGGCAGAAGACGCGCGTCCTATCGTGTTGGTCGGTAAAGGCCTGACCTTTGACTCCGGCGGTATATCCATCAAGCCTGCCGAAGGCATGGACGAGATGAAATACGACATGTGCGGCGCGGCGGCGGTGTATGGCGTGATGCGCATGGTTGCAGAGCTTCAGTTGCCGCTAAACGTTGTCGGCGTGCTGGCCGGGTGTGAAAACATGCCGGGCGGTCGCGCCTATCGTCCGGGCGACGTGTTGACCACCATGTCCGGCCAAACGGTTGAAGTGTTGAACACTGATGCCGAAGGGCGTCTGGTGCTGTGCGATGTGCTGACCTACGTTGAGCGCTTCGAGCCAGAAACGGTTATCGACGTAGCGACCCTGACCGGTGCCTGCGTGATTGCGCTGGGCCACCACATCACCGGCCTGATGTCGAACCACAATCCACTGGCCCATGAGTTGATTGGCGCGTCCGAACTGGCGGGCGATCGCGCATGGCGTCTGCCGCTTGGCGACGAGTTCCAGGAACAGCTGGAGTCTAACTTCGCGGATATGGCGAACATCGGCGGCCGTCCTGGCGGCGCGATTACCGCAGGTTGTTTCCTGTCGCGCTTTGCGCGTAAGTACAACTGGGCGCACCTGGATATCGCCGGTACCGCATGGCGCTCCGGTAAAGCCAAAGGCGCCACGGGTCGACCAGTTGCCCTGCTGTCACAGTTCCTGCTAAACCGCGCCGGTTTTAACGGCGAAGAGTAAACCCGAAAGCCGGGTGGCATCTGCCACCCGGTTTCGCATTTAAAATCACCACAAGAAGCCCCATATCATGAAAAACGCAACGTTCTATCTTCTGGACAACGATACACAACAGGATGGCTTAAGCGCCGTCGAGCAACTGGTGTGTGACATTGCCGCAGAACGTTGGCGCAGCGGCAAGCGGGTGCTTATCGCTTGCGAAGACGAGCAGCAGGCGATTCGTCTGGATGAAGCGCTATGGGCAAGGCCCGCGGAAAGTTTCGTTCCGCATAATCTGGCAGGGGAAGGTCCGCGCGGCGGCGCGCCGGTAGAAATTGCCTGGCCACAAAAGCGCAACAGCAGCCCGCGGGATATTTTGATTAGCCTGCGGCTAAACTTTGCAGATTTTGCCACCGCTTTCACAGAAGTGATAGACTTCGTCCCTTATGAAGATTCTTTGAAACAACTGGCGCGCGAACGCTATAAAGCGTACCGCATGGCTGGTTTCAACCTGAACACGGCAACCTGGAAATAATGGAAAAGACATACAACCCCCAAGATATCGAACAGCCGCTTTACGAGCACTGGGAAAAGCAGGGCTATTTCAAGCCTAACGGCGATGAAAGCAAAGAGTCCTTCTGCATCATGATCCCGCCGCCGAACGTCACCGGCAGTTTGCATATGGGTCATGCCTTCCAGCAAACCATCATGGATACCATGATTCGCTACCAGCGCATGCAGGGTAAAAATACCCTGTGGCAGGCCGGTACCGACCATGCGGGGATTGCTACCCAAATGGTGGTTGAGCGTAAGATTGCCGCCGAAGAAGGTAAAACCCGCCACGACTACGGTCGTGATGCCTTTATCGACAAAATCTGGCAGTGGAAAGCGGAATCCGGCGGCACCATTACCCGCCAGATGCGCCGCCTTGGCAACTCTGTGGATTGGGAGCGCGAGCGCTTCACCATGGATGAAGGCCTGTCCAACGCCGTAAAAGAAGTCTTTGTCCGCCTGTACAAAGAAGACCTGATTTACCGCGGCAAGCGCCTGGTCAACTGGGACCCGAAACTGCGCACCGCCATCTCTGACCTGGAAGTGGAAAACCGCGAGTCTAAAGGCTCGATGTGGCACATCCGCTATCCGCTGGCCGACGGCGCGAAAACCGCAGACGGTAAAGATTACCTGGTGGTCGCCACCACGCGTCCGGAAACCGTTCTCGGCGACACCGGCGTGGCCGTGAACCCGGAAGATCCGCGTTATAAAGATCTGATCGGCAAATTCGTGATTCTGCCGCTGGTTGATCGCCGCATTCCGATTGTTGGCGATGAACACGCCGATATGGAAAAAGGCACCGGCTGCGTGAAAATCACCCCGGCGCACGACTTTAACGACTATGAAGTCGGTCGTCGTCACGCCCTGCCGATGATCAACATCCTGACCTTTGACGGCGATATCCGCGAAAGCGCGGAAGTCTACGACACCAAAGGCGAAGAATCTGACGTTTACCCAAGCGACATCCCGGCAGAGTTCCAGAAGCTGGAGCGTTTTGCTGCGCGTAAAGCCGTCGTTGCCGCTGTCGACGCTTTGGGTTTACTGGAAGAAGTTAAACCACACGACCTGACCGTACCTTACGGCGACCGTGGCGGCGTGGTTATCGAACCAATGCTGACCGACCAGTGGTACGTCCGTGCCGACGTGCTGGCAAAACCGGCGGTTGAAGCGGTTGAGAATGGCGACATTCAGTTCGTGCCTAAGCAGTACGAAAACATGTATTTCTCCTGGATGCGCGATATTCAGGACTGGTGTATCTCCCGTCAGCTGTGGTGGGGTCACCGTATCCCGGCCTGGTACGACAACGACGGCAACGTCTACGTGGGCCGTACCGAAGACGAAGTGCGCCAGGAAAATAACCTCGGTGCTGAAGTCGCGCTGCGTCAGGACGAAGACGTTCTCGATACCTGGTTCTCCTCCGCGCTGTGGACCTTCTCTACCCTCGGCTGGCCGGAGAACACCGACGCGCTGCGTCAGTTCCACCCGACCAGCGTGATGGTTTCTGGCTTCGACATCATCTTCTTCTGGATTGCCCGCATGATCATGATGACCATGCACTTCATCAAAGATGAAAACGGCAAGCCGCAGATTCCGTTTAAGACCATCTACATGACCGGTCTAATTCGTGATGACGAAGGCCAGAAGATGTCCAAATCCAAGGGTAACGTGATTGACCCGCTGGATATGGTTGACGGGATCTCCCTGCCGGACCTGCTGGAGAAACGTACCGGCAACATGATGCAGCCGCAGCTGGCTGAGAAAATTGCCAAACGTACCGAGAAGCAGTTCCCGGACGGCATCGAGCCGCACGGTACCGACGCCTTGCGTTTCACCCTGGCGGCGCTGGCCTCTACCGGCCGCGACATCAACTGGGATATGAAGCGCCTGGAAGGTTACCGTAACTTCTGTAACAAGCTGTGGAACGCCAGCCGCTTCGTGCTGATGAACACCGAAGATCAGGATTGCGGCTTTAACGGCGGCGAAATGACTCTGTCTCTGGCGGACCGCTGGATCCTGGCTGAATTCAACCAGACCATCAAAGCGTATCGCGAAGCGCTGGATAACTTCCGCTTCGACATCGCCGCAGGCATTCTGTACGAGTTCACCTGGAACCAGTTCTGCGACTGGTATCTGGAGCTGACTAAGCCGGTCATGACCGGTGGTTCCGAGTCTGAGCTGCGTGGCACCCGCAATACGCTGGTGACCGTGCTGGAAGGTCTGCTGCGCCTGGCGCACCCGATAATCCCGTTCATTACCGAAACCATCTGGCAGCGCGTGAAGGTTATCTCCGGCATTACCGCTGACACCATCATGCTACAGCCATTCCCGGAATACGATGCGGCCCAGGTTGATGAAGCCGCGCTGGCCGACACCGAATGGCTGAAGCAGGCGATCGTTGCCGTACGTAATATCCGCGCGGAAATGAACATTGCGCCGGGCAAACCGCTGGAGCTGCTGCTGCGCGGTTGCAGCGAAGCTGCAATGCGTCGCGTGAACGACAACCGCAGCTTCCTGCTGAACCTGGCGCGTCTGGAAAGCATCACCGTGCTGCCAGCCGATGACAAAGGCCCGGTTTCCGTGACCAAAATCATCGACGGCGCTGAGCTGCTGATCCCGATGGCAGGCCTCATCAACAAAGAAGATGAGCTGGCGCGTCTGGCAAAAGAAGTGACCAAAATCGAAGGTGAAATTGGACGCATCGAAAGCAAGCTCTCCAACGAAGGCTTTGTGGCGCGCGCACCGGAAGCGGTTATCGCCAAAGAGCGTGAGAAGCTGGAAGGTTATGCACAAGCGAAAGCGAAGCTGATTGAACAGCAGGCCGTCATCGCCGCGCTGTAATTCCTCGCGAAAGAAAATAAGGCCAGAGCATGCTCTGGCCTTTTGCATTACAGGATTACAGGAACGGCAGCATGGGGAAAATTCCGCCGCACAGTTTGTCAGATACCGCAGGCTGAGATGCCACGTCCGGCTCCATATCGAGAGAATCAAGCTCGCCAATCACTGCAGTATTCGCAGCAATATAGCGCATCAGATGAATCTTTAACCATGGATAAGCCAGCCCCAGCGTGAACAGAGGGAGAAACGTCAGGCCCAATAAACGCGGAGCAAGACCGAGAAACGTCAGGGTCGAACGGAAATGAACGCCATCTCCCAGCACCAGATTATTCAACGCATGATTACGTAGAGCCGCCCAGGCATAGGCCGTAGATAGCACGATACCAATAGTGAAAAAGAAGTATCCACCCACTACTGCGCCAAGATCCTGCAATACCATAAGCAGCGCCGTGTTTTCACTACACAAGCCGAACATACAGCCAGTAATCATCTGCGAGAATACAGAAAATAAAAAAACAATAAAAATCAAAACAAATGGTAATGAGACTACCGTTGCCCATAAAAATATAACCATGCAACGTTTTGTACTGATACAGATATTAAATTTATTTTTTCCCAAGCTAGCACTTTTACCAATTAACTCAAGCCAATGGCTATAAACCACTCCATTAGTGATACTAATAATAAACAGCGCCAGCAGAGTCAGGAAAATGATGCTGAGGATCATACTATTGACGCCATAGTAGAAACCAAGGTTACTTCCGAGCATTGAAAATAATACGGCCATTAGCGCATAAATCAGTACAGGCATACCGAGCATCACCCACCATGCGCGAAGCGGATGGCACTGAAGCCCGAAGCGAACTTGACCAAAAGAGGTCATCATCGCGTGGTAGCCTAACCCTTTTATTATCATTACGGGTAACAGAACGAGGAGGAGTAACACCTCCAGTCCCTCGCTTCCGGGGTAAAATATGGCTAACGCTAAACCAAGTAACATCAGTACAACAAATATCAGCACCCAACTGAGTAAAATCGTAATCCCGCGGCCATGGTAGCCAAAACCGGTGCCATTAACCGCTATATTCTCACAAAGGTAACGGCGACTGCGTACCCAGGCCCATGGAATAAATATCCCGCAAGTAATGATAGACAATATGACATTAACCAAACAAATAACAAAGTAGGGCCATGTCTGACCATGAAAAACAAAATGATGGCTATGACTTTGTTGCTGCCCTGAGATCATACTCATAAATACATCGTCCTTGTAATTTAAACCATATATAAAAATAATAAATCAAGGTATTCTACATTGAGCGAACAGAATATATTATCTTTTCATTTTTCGGCAATGCATTTAACGCGCTCCTTGCACCGCTAAAAAAATAATGGTATTAAAACAATGTATAGTTATTTAAGTTAAGATTGAGTGATTCTATGAATCTTGCCGCGACACAGACCTTCACTTTACGCCGCCTATCTGCCCATGATAACGCCGCGATAGCCGCCGTTATCCGCCAGGTCTCCGCAGAATATGGCCTGACCGCTGATAAAGGCTATACGGTTGCCGACCCAAATCTGGATGAGCTTTTCCAGCTATATAGCCAGCCGGGTTCCGCCTATTGGGTGGTCGAGCAAAACGGACAGATTGTTGGCGGCGGCGGCGTTGCGCCTCTGACCTGCAGCGAGCCCGATATTTGTGAGCTGCAGAAAATGTATTTTATGACCTCAGCCCGTGGCCAAGGGCTGGCGAAAAAGTTGGCGCTGATAGCACTGGATCACGCCCGCGAGCAGGGGTTCAAACGCTGCTATCTGGAAACCACCGCC
This sequence comes from Klebsiella sp., assembly GCF_027492335.1. Lineage (NCBI taxonomy): Bacteria > Pseudomonadati > Pseudomonadota > Gammaproteobacteria > Enterobacterales > Enterobacteriaceae > Klebsiella > Klebsiella sp. The sequence goes on from NZ_JAPUEW010000057.1 coordinate 40,275, forward strand.
TTCCTGAAAGAAGCGGTTGGTTTATATGAGCATCTCGGCTTTGAGCATATCGACGGGCCGCTGGGCTGTACCGGACATGTCGACTGCGAAGTCACAATGCTAAAGACCCTGTAGTCCCCGTTAAGACAAACGCATATATCTATCGAAAAACTAAATGAATTTAATGCAAAAAGAGCATTATTCATGGCAAATTTTCGGTAATACACTGCCTGAGCATTAGATCTTTTTCCCCTTTAGCCTGTCGCCACGGCGGGCGTTGCTCAGGATAGAACATCATGACAAAAGTCCCCTTCCGGCTGATCGGTAGCCTGATTATTGGTGGCATGGCCTCCAGCGTTTACGCCAACGAACTTCCCGGGAATACCGAAGGCGCACAGGTTATCCGCGTGGAAAAAACGCAGGGCCGCATCGATGCGCTGAACGATATTGTTTATAGCCAGGTGAAAAGCACCGTTGCCGTTCGTCAGCTGCATATGTCGCTGCTGGTACCGCGCAACGGCAACCTGAAACCGGCAATCGTCTATTTCCCCGGCGGCGGTTTCACCAGCGCGGCATGGAATAAGTTTATCGAAATGCGTATGGCGCTGGCTGATGCCGGATTCGTTGTCGCCGCGGCGGAATATCGCACGGTCCCGGACACGTTCCCGGCTCCGGTTGTGGACGGTAAGGCAGCTATTCGCTACCTGCGCGAGCATGCGACGGAATACGGTATCGATCCATCCCGTATTGGCGTTCTTGGCGACTCCGCTGGCGGCTATATGGCCCAGATGCTGGCGCTGACCAACGACGATAAATCATTCGATCGCGGCGACAATCTCACCCAATCCTCCAATGTTCAGGCCGCCGCAACGCTGTACGGGATCTCAAATTTATTGAATATCGGCGAAGGTTTCCCGGAGCCGATACAAAAAGTGCATCAGTCACCGGCGGTCACTGAAGCGCTGCTGGTTCACGGCAGCGCCTTTCGCGACTGGCCGGGCGCGACTATCGGCAGCGATAAGCAAAAAGCGCTGGCGGCCAGCCCCATGGGCCATATCAGCGGTAAAAAACCACCGTTCTTAATTATGCACGGCAGCGCCGACACGTTGGTTTCGCCGCTACAAAGCAAACAGCTCTATAACGCGCTGAAAAAAGAGGGTAACCAGGCGGACTACGTGTTGCTGGAAGGCGCGGAGCACGGCGATGACAGCTGGTATCAGAAGCCAGTTATTGAGCGAGTGGTGAACTGGTTTAAAGCGACTCTCGGCGCACCGAAAGCCGCCGCTGCTACGGAAAAAGATAAGAACGCTAATCTATAGTGATTGTCAGGCCGCAATAGCTAAACGGCGGCCTGAACTTTTTAAGCAGGCACGCCGCTGTGAAAACGAAATTCCGCTTCGGTTGCGTTAATAAGCGCCGCTTCCGCCTCGCCAAGCTGGCGCACACGTTCGCTAATATCGTCCCCGGCAATCCTCTGCGCTAAATCCAGATAGTCTTGATAGTGGCGCGCTTCGGAACGCAGTAGCGACAGATAAAACTTCTGCAGATCATCATCCAGCCATGGCGCCAGCGCGGCAAAACGCTCGCAGGAACGGGCTTCAATATAAGCGCCGCAGATTAACTTATCGATCAGCATCACCGGTTCGTGAGAACGCACTTCCCGGCGTAGCCCGCGGGCGTAGTTGCTGGCGGTTATTTTGACGTAAGGTATGTCGCGGGCAAGCATGATTTCACGAACTTGCCAGAAGTGATGCAGCTCTTCTTTGATCAGCAAAATCATACTGTCGAGCAGTTGACGTCCCCAGGGATCGTCGGTCTGCGGCATGGCGCTTTTATTTATCTGCTTATGCAGCGCGACAAAATCCGGCTCCGGCCCCCAGCGGTAGGTGAAATCCTCATAGGGCTTCAGACAGGCCAGCAGTTCATCCGCACCTTCTTTATCCGCTACGTACCGACGCACCAGCAGCATGGCGTTCTGCGCAGCTTTCAGCTCGCACACCATATGATCGGTGAGCAACAACGGCAGATTTTCCGGCTTCCGGGCTTCATCAATCCACGCCTGAGGAGTTGGGCAGTGCAGAAAATCTAAAATCGGGGAGAGTATGTGCGGGTAATCCATTGAAGTTCCTTGCTATACCCTAAATAATTCGAGTTTCAGGAAGGCGGTAAATGAGCGAGTCCCCAGGAGCTTACTTGAGTAAGTGACTGGGGCGAACGAACGCAACCAACGCACATGCAACTCGAAGTATGACGGGTATATACGGCGGCGCGGTATGCCGCCGTATATCTCTGCGGCTTAGTGGCGAACGCCGTCGTCGTCTTCATCAACGAGATCTTCGTCGTCGTCACCTTCTTCGTCTTCACCGTTAGGATCTTCGTAGTAGGTGCCCCAGCCGTCGTATTCAACTTCATATTTTTCTGCCAGCGTCATCAGTTGCTCAACCTGAGTATCGATCAGCTCAGCATTCAGCGCAGACTCACTGAGGATATCGCAACAGATAACGGTATCACCTTCTTCGACTTCCAGCTCTTCTGGCTCGGTCACTTCATAACCCAGTTTGAAGGCTTCTACCGCCACTTTCTCCAGCGTTTCGAAGTCTTCGGCAGAGAGATGATGCTCAATGGTGTACAGCGCGTCCGGATCGCTGCCATCTTCAAGCAGCTCTTCGATAATCAGACGCGTTTCTTCACGCTGTTCTTCCAGTAGTTCCGGGTTTGCCATGGCTCGTTCCTCATAATGTGTCGCAGATACTTCTATTGTCACATACCGCCGTGATTGCCTCCACCATCTGAGAGAAAGATTTATGACACGGGGTTGCAAATGAATATTCATACATATAAAGTGAATTTTAATTCAACAAATGGCCTGAGCCATGTGAGGGAACCATGTCTGCGTTTTACCAGAAGCATTTTTTAAAGTTGCTTGATTTTACCCCTGCCGAAATCACCGCCCTGCTTGAGCTGGCAGCCAGGCTCAAAGCTGATAAGAAAAACAATATCGAAATCCAGCATCTCACCGGCAAAAACATCGCGCTCATCTTCGAAAAAGACTCTACCCGCACCCGATGCTCTTTCGAAGTTGCCGCATTTGACCAGGGCGCACGCGTTACTTATCTCGGCCCAAGCGGCAGCCAGATTGGACATAAAGAATCAATTAAAGATACGGCTCGTGTGCTGGGCCGGATGTATGACGGTATTCAGTATCGCGGGCATGGCCAGGAAGTGGTCGAAACGCTGGCGGAATTTGCCGGTGTACCGGTGTGGAACGGGCTGACCAACGAGTTCCATCCGACCCAGTTGCTGGCAGACCTGCTGACCATGCAGGAACATCTGCCGGGTAAAGCCTTTAACGAGATGACCCTGGTCTACGCCGGTGACGCACGCAACAATATGGGAAATTCCATGCTGGAAGCAGCGGCATTAACCGGGCTGGATCTGCGTCTGGTGGCGCCGATGGCCTGCTGGCCAGAGGAGAAGCTGGTCGCACAGTGCCAGGCGCTGGCGCAGAAAAACGGCGGTAATATTACCCTGACCGAGGATATCGCCGCGGGCGTGAAAGGCGCTGACTTTATCTATACCGATGTGTGGGTATCGATGGGCGAAGCTAAAGAGAAGTGGGCGGAGCGCATCGCGTTGCTGCGTGCTTATCAGGTGAATAGCGAGATGATGACGCTGACCGGCAATCCGCAGGTGAAATTCCTCCACTGCCTGCCCGCGTTCCACGATGACCAGACCACGCTCGGCAAACAGATGGCTGCGGATTACGGCCTGCATGGCGGAATGGAAGTGACCGATGAGGTGTTTGAATCCCCGGCGAGCATTGTTTTTGACCAGGCGGAAAACCGTATGCATACCATCAAAGCGGTGATGGTCGCGACGCTGGGAAAGTAACCCTTCTTTAGCGATATTTTCCCGGATTGCGCTACGCTGATCCGGGCTACCTGACCGCACCAAACCGTATCCCCGGTAGGCGCAGCAGCGCCTACCGGGGATTTTTTACGCCATCAGCATCTTCACAACCGCTTTGCGCACTTTTGCCGGCGCGCCGACGGCGCACAGCGGTTTATGTACTTCATCAGGATAGAAGACCACAAAATCTCCTTCATTGAGGATCACGGTTTTCTCCTGCGCGCCCTCAGCCAGGAAAGCGATATCTTTATCCGCCAGCCAGTCGGTATCCGGCGCACCGGCAGGCAGAACGCTAAAGGTCATGCCCTCCTGCCCTTTCAAGACAATCTGGATATCCAGGTAGCGGGCATGATACTCAGCGCGACGGTCGGCCATCGGCTCGGTGGTATCCTCGGAAATCAGATAAAACAGGTTGTTACCGTCAATATCATGCTTGCCGAGCGGTGTCGCATCAGTGACATGAGCTTTAACGTGGTCGATAGCCTCGCGCAGAGACTCCGGCAGCCAGCTTTGTAGATGGTGAATGTTTCCAACAATCATAATAACCCTCGAATATAAAACAGCTTTTCATTTTCCGTTTTTATACCCCCCTTCCCATTGCCATACCACTCCTTTTTTGTGGTTTTTTGCGCTGACGCAACGTTATCCAGGCAAACGTTTACCTGTTTGTGGATTAATCGCTTGATCCGAAATATGAGCTGCGTATAATGCCACCCGTTTTGCCGGGAGGAATTATGGTTCAGTGTGTACGACATCGCGTCTTACCGCGTCTGAAAACAGACGCTGGCCTGCCGTTTTTCCTTTCCGTTGCATCCGTATTCGTAAAGCCCCTTATTTAAGGGGCTTTTTTTTTGCCCAGGCGTCAGGAGATAAACATGGCTAACCCGCTATTTCAAAAACATATCATTTCCATAAACGATCTCAGCCGCGAAGACCTTGAACTGGTACTGGCGACCGCTGCAAAACTGAAAGCCAATCCGCAGCCGGAGTTGCTCAAACATAAAGTGATTGCCAGCTGCTTCTTCGAAGCCTCCACCCGTACCCGTCTCTCTTTTGAAACCGCCATGCACCGCCTGGGTGCCAGCGTGGTCGGCTTCTCAGACAGCAGCAACACTTCGCTGGGCAAAAAAGGCGAAACTCTGGCCGACACCATTTCAGTGATTAGCACCTACGTCGACGCCATCGTCATGCGCCATCCGCAGGAAGGGGCGGCGCGCCTGGCGACCGAATTCTCCGGTGGCATTCCGGTTCTCAACGCCGGTGATGGCGCGAACCAGCATCCGACGCAAACGCTGCTGGATCTGTTCACCATTCAGGAGACCCAGGGTCGCCTCGAAAACTTGAGCATCGCCATGGTCGGCGACCTGAAATATGGTCGTACCGTCCACTCTTTAACCCAGGCGCTGGCGAAATTTAACGGTAACCGCTTCTACTTTATCGCGCCGGACGCGCTGGCCATGCCGCAGTACATTCTCGATATGCTCGACGAAAAAGGCATTGCCTGGAGCCTGCACAGCGCTATCGAAGAGGTGATGGAAGAAGTGGACATTCTGTACATGACCCGCGTGCAGAAAGAGCGCCTCGATCCATCGGAATATGCCAACGTGAAGGCACAGTTTGTTCTGCGCGCTACCGACCTGGAAGGCGCACGAGCAAACATGAAAGTGCTGCACCCGTTGCCGCGCATTGATGAGATCACCACCGATGTCGATAAAACGCCGCACGCCTGGTACTTCCAACAGGCCGGTAACGGCATCTTCGCCCGCCAGGCGTTACTGGCACTGGTACTGAATAGCGATCTGGCACTGTAAGGGGAAAAAGAGATGACACACGACAACAAATTGCAGGTAGAAGCCATCAAACGCGGCACCGTTATCGACCACATCCCGGCGCAGGTCGGCTTTAAGCTGCTGACGCTATTCAAACTGACCGAAACGGATCAGCGCATCACCATCGGCCTGAACCTGCCATCAGGTGAAATGGGCCGTAAAGATTTAATCAAAATTGAGAACACCTTCCTCACCGACGAGCAGGTTAACCAGCTCTCCCTGTACGCACCTCAGGCCACGGTGAACCGTATTGATGATTATGAAGTCGTCGGTAAATCTCGCCCGAATCTGCCGGATCGCATCAACAACGTGCTGGTGTGCCCGAACAGCAACTGTATCAGCCACGCTGAGCCGGTCTCTTCCAGCTTTGCGGTAAAAAAACGTGAAAATGACATCGCGCTGAAGTGCAAATATTGTGAAAAAGAGTTCTCGCACAATGTGGTTCTGGCGAACTAATTGAGGTTGGTATTGTGTACCCGGCTCCCTATAATGGCCGGGTCTCTTACCCCTCATCTTTCAGGCTATCGTGAAGTTAGCGATGTAAAAGATGGGCGTAACTACTTCATTATGCTGTTATTCAGGAGAAATCATGTCTAAAACTATCGCGACGGAAAATGCACCAGCAGCCATCGGCCCGTACGTTCAGGGTGTTGATCTGGGTAGCATGATCATCACTTCCGGCCAAATCCCGGTCGACCCGAAAACCGGCAGCGTGGCGGAAGACGTTGCCGCTCAGGCGCGTCAGTCTCTGGACAACGTAAAAGCTATCGTTGAAGCCGCAGGCCTGAAAGTGGGTGATATTGTTAAAACTACCGTTTTCGTGAAAGATCTCAACGATTTTGCCACCGTTAATGCCGCTTATGAAGCCTTCTTCACCGAGCATAACGCCACCTTCCCGGCGCGCTCCTGCGTTGAAGTTGCGCGCCTGCCGAAAGATGTGAAAATTGAGATTGAAGCGATCGCTATTCGTCGTTAATTCGGGGCAGAATGAAGAAAGGCAGCCGAGAGCTGCCTTTTTTGTTTTTCCGTGTCTGGCCACTCACTGCCAGCCGTAGCGACGGCTGTAGAAGCCCTTCACCATCTGGGTCAGCGTCATATAGCCCGCCAGAATGGCAATCAGCCACGGGAAGTAGCTCAGCGGCAGCGCCTGAAGCTGCAAATAGCCCGCCAACGGCGAGAACGGCAGCGCAATCCCCACCACCATCACCAGCAGCGTCATCACAATTAGCGGCCATGCAGCGCGGCTCTGGATAAACGGGATCCGCCGCGTGCGGATCATATGCACAATCAGCGTTTGAGATAGCAGCCCTACCACAAACCAGCCGGACTGGAACAGCGTCTGATGCTCCGGCGTATTGGCATGGAAAACCCACCACATCAGGCAGAAGGTCAGAATATCGAATATCGAGCTAATCGGCCCAAAGAACACCATAAAGCGCCCGAGATCCGCCGGATTCCAGCGCTGCGGTTTACGAATCTGCTCATCGTCCACATTATCAAACGGGATCGCGACCTGGGATACATCGTACAGCAGGTTCTGAATCAGCAAGTGCAGCGGCAACATCGGCAGGAACGGCAGGAAGGCGCTGGCGACCAGCACGCTGAAGACGTTACCGAAGTTAGAGCTGGCGGTCATTTTGATGTATTTGAGCATGTTGGCGAAGGTGCGGCGGCCTTCGATAACCCCCTCCTCCAGCACCATCAGGCTCTTCTCCAGCAGAATGATATCCGCCGCCTCGCGGGCGATATCCACCGCGCCATCGACAGAAATGCCAATATCCGCCGCGCGCAGCGCCGGGGCGTCGTTAATACCGTCGCCCATAAAGCCCACCACGTGCCCTTCGCGTTTCAGCACGGTCACGATGCGCTCTTTATGCAGCGGCGCCAGGCGCGCAAACAGGGTAGTGCGTTTTGCCAGTTCAGCCAGTTCATCATCGTTCAGCGCTTCAACCTGGCTGCCGATGACCACGTCGCCCGCATCCAGCCCTACTTCGTGGCAGACTTTTGCCGCCACCAGCTCGCTATCGCCAGTAAGGATTTTAACCGTAATGCCGCTGGCCTTCAGCGCCTTCAGCGCCGGGGCGGTGGTCTCTTTCGGCGGATCGAGGAAGGCAATGTAACCTTCGAGAATCAGGTCTGACTCATCTGCGCGCTGGTAGTCGCCTTCGCGTGCGGGCAGGTATTTCGTCGCCACCGCCACCACGCGTAATCCCTGACGGTTTAGGGTATCGGTAACGCGACGAATACGCCGCAGCATGGTGTCGTCCAGCGGCACAATTTCGCCGTTATAGCGCACCTGAGCCGAGACGTTGAGGATCTCCTGTAGCGCGCCTTTGCAGATCAGCTGATGGACGTTGTCCTGCTCCTGCACCACCACCGACATGCGGCGACGCTCAAAATCGAACGGGATTTCATCTACCTTCTGCCAGCGTTCCGCCAGCCCGCGCGCCGACTCCAGCTCTACACCTTCCAGCACCGCGGTATCGAGCAGATTCTTCAGTCCGGTCTGGTAGTGACTGTTGAGCCAGGCCGCATGCAACACGCGCTCGCTCACCTTACCGGAGACGTCGGTATGATTCTCCAGCACGATTTTATCCTGCGTCAGGGTACCGGTTTTATCGGTACACAGAATGTCCATCGCGCCAAAGTTCTGGATAGCGTCAAGGTGTTTGACGATGACTTTCTGTTTCGATAGCTTCACCGCCCCGCGCGCCAGCGTCGAAGTGACGATCATCGGCAACATTTCCGGAGTCAGGCCGACGGCGACAGAGAGCGCGAACAGTGCCGCTTCCCACCAGTCGCCCTTGGTATAGCCGTTAATCAGCAGCACTATCGGCGTCATCACCAGCATAAAGCGAATCAGCAGCATGCTGACCCGGCTGATGCCTTTCTGGAAGGCGTTCGGTTCGCTTTCCTGCTCGCTAACACGACCGGCCAGTTGACCAAACCAGGTGCCGCCACCGGTGGCGAAAACCATCGCCTGCGCCGAGCCGCTCACTACGTTGGTGCCCATAAAGCACAGAGTGTCGCACTCCAGCGGGTTCGCCTGTAGCGGGTCACGGGTACGGGCCACTTTTTCGACCGGTAACGATTCCCCGGTCAGTGAGGCCTGGGCGACAAACAGATCGCGCGCCTGGATGATACGCAGGTCAGCAGGGATCATATCGCCTGCCGACAGCTTAACAATATCCCCCGGCACCAGTTGGTCGATGGGCAGCTTGCGCCAGCGGCTTTCGCCCTGCTCATTGACCACCCGCAGTACCGTCGCGGTGTTGCTGACCATCGCCTTCAGGGCATCCGCCGCTTTGGTCGAACGGGCTTCCTGGATAAAGTTGAGCAGCGTGGAGATCCCCACCATCAGGGCGATAACCGCAGCGGCGAACAGATCTTCCGTCGAGTAGGAGACAATCCCCAGAACGGTCAGCAGCAGGTTGAAGGGGTTGCGATAGCAGCTCCACAGATGCACCCACCACGGCGACGGTTTCTGCGCCGGGATTTGGTTTTCGCCGTACTGCGCAATTTTCTGCGTCACTTCGCCTTCGTTTAGCCCTTCAGGATGGCTGGCAAAGGCGCGCCAGATTTCATTTTCATCCATTGCCGCCACGTTCAGGCACTGCTTGCCGAGGGAGTCCGGAATCGGTGCGCTCGCCAGATTGCGGGCATCGGGCAGGGGATCGCGCTGTACCAGACGACGCGGTAAATGGCGGCCAAGCTGAGCAAACAGCTGGCGGGTAAAATTTTTCAACATAAACAGTCCCTCCGCGCTCGCGCGAGCGAACGCAGCACTACCGACAGGCGCGAGTAAACCTTACCTGTCAGGCATGTTATTTTTATGGCAGGGACATCAAAGACATCACTGCTTTACGCTTCCGGTAAAGCAGTGCTAAGCAGGCTTACCGGAAAAAAAAGTTGCTCCATCGAGGATGAGGAGTGGGATCGGGGTCCATAAAATCTCCGGTAAGTGAATACAAACGGCGCGAATTATAACGCCATCAATAATATATTTGTGACTATTATGGCGATGATACCCCCCGGCAACTAAACCAGACATAAACCAGACTTTGCTCATTGTGGTTTCGTTGCGTAGCATTAGGCTCACTTTAATCAGACCACAACGAGAATCCTGCATGCAAAACCGGCTGACCATCAAAGATATCGCCCGCTTAAGCGGCGTCGGGAAATCGACGGTATCGCGCGTGCTGAATAACGAAAGCGGCGTTAGCGAGCGTACCCGCGAACGGGTGGAAGCCGTAATGCAGCAGCACGGATTTTCTCCTTCGCGCTCCGCCAGAGCAATGCGCGGGCAGAGCGATAAAGTCGTGGCGATCATTGTCACCCGCCTGGATTCCCTCTCGGAAAATCTCGCTGTGCAAACCATGCTCCCCGTCTTTTACGAGCAGGGTTACGATCCGATTATGATGGAGAGCCAGTTTTCCACGGCGTTGGTTGAAGAGCACCTCGGTATGCTCGCCCGACGCAATATCGACGGCGTGGTACTGTTTGGTTTTACCGGCATTCATGAAGAGATGCTCACTCCGTGGCGGGAGACGCTGGTGCTACTGGCTCGTGACGCGCCGGAGATCGCCTCCGTGTGCTATGACGACGATGGTGCAATCACCTTGCTAATGCAGCGTCTATACGATCGCGGTCATCGTCAGATAAGCTTCCTCGGCGTGCCGCACAGCGACGTAACGACCGGGCAACGACGCCATCAGGCCTACCTCAATTTTTGCCAGAAAAAACGCCTCACTCCCCTCGCAGCGCTGCCTGGGCTGGGTATGAAGCAGGGTTACGAAAACGTCGCCAGCGTGCTGGCGGCTGACACCAGCGCGCTGGTCTGCGCTACCGATACCCTCGCCCTTGGAGCCAGTAAATATCTCCAGCAGCAGGGAATCGACAACATCCAGCTTGCCAGCGTCGGCAGCACGCCGTTGATGAAGTTTCTCCATCCGGAGATCCTTACCGTCGATCCCGGTTACGCCGAATCAGGACGCCAGGCGGCACAACAGTTGATCGAACAGATTGCTGGCAACCGTGAGCCCCGCCAAATCGTGATCCCCTCCGTACTGAATTAAGCCTGTCTTAACGATTAATGTGATCTTCGCTGCGTTTCGGGAACGTTCCCATTTTGCAATTCAAACGGAGCGAGTAGGATTCGCCTCAAGTTAAAACGCAACCTCTCCCTCGGTCATGAGGCTTCATCATGAGTAAAGTGAATCAGCAGGACATCGATAAACTTATCGAACTGGTGGGCGGACGCGACAATATCGCTACCGTCAGCCACTGTATTACCCGTCTGCGCTTTGTGCTGAATAATCCAGCCATTGCCAAACCTAAAGAAATTGAACAGCTACGCATGGTGAAGGGCTGCTTTACCAACGCCGGACAGTTCCAGGTGGTCATCGGCACCGAAGTCGGCGACTACTACAAAGCTCTGCTGGCCACCACCGGACAGGCCAGTGCGGATAAAGAGCAGGCTAAAAAAGCCGCGCGGCAGAATATGAAGTGGCATGAACAACTCATTTCACACTTTGCGGAGATCTTCTTCCCGCTGCTGCCTGCGCTGATCAGCGGCGGCCTGATCTTAGGCTTCCGCAACGTGATCGGCGACCTGCCGATGAGCAACGGCCAGACGCTGGCGCAGATGCACCCGTCGCTGCAAAGCATTTATGACTTCCTGTGGTTGATTGGCGAAGCGATCTTCTTCTACCTGCCGGTGGGGATCTGCTGGTCTGCGGTGAAGAAAGTGGGCGGCACGCCGATCCTCGGCATCGTGCTAGGCGTCACCTTGGTTTCTCCACAGCTAATGAATGCTTATTTGCTAGGCCAACAGGTACCTGAAGTGTGGAACTTCGGGCTGTTCACTATTGAGAAAGTCGGCTATCAGGCTCAGGTTATCCCGGCTCTGCTGGCGGGGCTGGCGCTCGGCTTTATCGAGACGCGCCTGAAGCGCATCGTGCCTGACTACCTCTACCTGGTAGTGGTTCCGGTCTGTTCGCTGATCCTGGCGGTATTCCTCGCCCACGCCTTTATCGGCCCGTTTGGCCGCATGATTGGCGATGGCGTGGCCTGGGCGGTACGTCATCTGTTAACCGGTAGCTTTGCCCCGGTTGGCGCCGCGCTGTTCGGCTTCCTGTATGCGCCGCTGGTGATTACCGGGGTCCATCAGACCACTCTGGCCATCGACATGCAGATGATTCAAAGCATGGGCGGCACGCCAGTATGGCCACTCATCGCGCTGTCCAATATTGCCCAGGCATCAGCGGTTGTGGGGATTATCATCGCCAGCCGCAAACAGAATGAACGCGAAATCTCCGTTCCGGCAGCCATTTCCGCCTACCTCGGCGTCACGGAACCGGCAATGTACGGTATCAACCTGAAATACCGCTTCCCAATGCTGTGCGCAATGATCGGTTCCGGCCTTGCCGGGCTGCTGTGCGGGCTGAACGGCGTGATGGCCAACGGCATTGGCGTCGGCGGCCTGCCGGGTATCCTCTCCATTCAGCCAACCTACTGGCAGGTTTACGCCCTGGCGATGGCCATCGCCGTGGTGGTGCCGATTGTCCTGACGACGGTGGTCTACCAGCGCAAATTCCGCCAGGGCACCTTACAGATTGTCTGATTTCTTATTTTAGGGGCGCGCTGTCGCCCCCTTTTTGTAGCAGGAACGCAATATGAATACCCTTCCGCTTTGGTGGCAAAACGGCGTTATTTATCAAATCTATCCGAAGAGTTTCCAGGACACGACAGGTAGCGGTACCGGCGATCTGCGTGGCGTCACCTCACGCCTCGACTACTTGCAAAAGCTTGGTGTTGACGCCATCTGGCTGACGCCGTTCTACGTCTCGCCGCAGGTGGATAACGGCTACGACGTGGCCAACTATACCGCTATTGACCCCGCCTACGGCACGCTGGACGATTTCGACGAACTGGTGGCTCAGGCGAAGGCGCGAGGTATGCGTATCGTGCTGGATATGGTGCTGAACCACACCTCCACCGCGCACGCCTGGTTCCAGGAATCACTCAACAAAGAGAGCCCATACCGCCAGTTCTATATCTGGCGCGACGGCGAACCAACCACGCCGCCGAATAACTGGCGTTCTAAGTTTGGCGGCAACGCCTGGCAGTGGCACGCCGAAAGCGAGCAGTACTATCTGCATCTGTTCGCCGTTGAGCAGGCGGATCTGAACTGGGAAAACCCGGCGGTGCGAGCGGAGCTGAAAAAAGTTTGCGAGTTCTGGGCCGATCGCGGCGTCGACGGCCTGCGCCTCGACGTGGTCAATTTGATCTCCAAAGACCAGTCTTTTCCGTCCGATACGGATGGCGACGGTCGCCGCTTCTATACCGACGGCCCGCGAGCTCACGAGTTTTTGCAGGAGATGAGCCGCGATATATTCACCCCCCGCGGCCTTATGACGGTGGGCGAGATGTCCTCCACCTCGCTTGAGCATTGCCAGCAATATGCCGCGCTCGGCGGCGGCGAACTGTCGATGACTTTTAACTTCCACCACCTGAAGGTGGACTATCCCAACGGCGAGAAGTGGACCCTGGCGCACCCGGATTATGTAGCACTGAAAGCGCTGTTCAACCACTGGCAGCAGGGGATGCACAATCGCGCGTGGAACGCGCTGTTCTGGTGTAATCACGATCAGCCGCGCATCGTTTCCCGCTTCGGCGACGAAGGGGAATACCGCGTCCCGGCGGCGAAAATGCTGGCAATGGTGCTACATGGTATGCAGGGCACGCCCTATATCTATCAGGGTGAAGAGATAGGCATGACCAACCCGCACTTCAAGAATATTACCGATTATCGTGATGTGGAGAGCCACAACATGTTTATCGAACGCGCGGCACAGGGCCAGGGCGCAGATGAACTGCTGGCGATTCTGGCGAGTAAATCACGCGATAACAGCCGTACGCCAATGCAGTGGAACAGCGGTGAAAACGGTGGTTTCAGCGCTGGCGAACCATGGATTGGACTGTGCGACAACTATCGTGAGATCAACGCCGAAGCGGCACTGGCGGACCCGGAATCGGTGTTTTATGCCTATCAGCAGCTGATTGCACTGCGCAAGAGTACGTCCGTGCTGACCTGGGGTAACTATCAGGATCTGTTGCCGGAACACCCATCGCTGTGGTGCTATCGCCGTCAGTGGCAGGGGCAAACGCTGGTTGTCGTCGCTAACCTGAGCCGAGAATTCCAGCACTGGCAGCCGGAAGCAATAATCGGTGACTGGCGGGTGCTGATAAGCAACTATGCGGAAGCGGCGAGTCGCCCATCCGATATGACCCTGCGTCCGTTTGAAGCGGTATGGTGGCTGCAGGAGTAAAGCCCCTCCCCGGCTTGCGCTGCGGCTTCCCGGGCTACGAGTCCAGCGCCGTCTGCGGAAACAAGACCGCAGAAGCGTGGAATGCGGTCAGCCTGAGATTCTTTCTTCCGGGCCTGATACTTCTTTTCAGGCCTAATTTTTGCTTATTAAATAAGCAGATAAATTTACATTAAGCGCTAGCGCCCATCATTGCTACTCTCCTCTTTTTACTTTGTTCTGCATCAATAAAATTGCAAACATCTTTGATGCAAAGCACTACATATAGAACTTAAAATGCGTCCCGGCCCCACATATTGTATTAATAGTCTATTATGTCACCACAACCTATCGTACTCTGGCGGTGATGGGATGTGGATAAAAAGGGCCGGGATCGGAGGGAAACGGCGGCAGCTATAGCGCCTCGTGACTTCGGTTGACCTTCCGCCTCTGTGGATAACCTGTTCTATAAAAGTATGGAGTGATCATGACACCGCATGTGATGAAACGCGATGGCTGTAAAGTGCCGTTCAAGTCAGAGCGCATTAATGAAGCAATTCTACGTGCAGCTAAAGCAGCGGGAGTCGATGACGCAGACTATTGCGCCACCGTCGCAGAAGTCGTTAGCCAGCAAATGCAGGGCCGCGCCCAGGTTGATATCAACGAAATCCAGACCGCCGTTGAGAACCAGCTGATGTCCGGTCCGTACAAACAGCTTGCGCGCGCCTACATTGAATATCGCCATGACCGCGATAGCCAACGCGAAAAGCGTGGTCGTCTGAACCAGGAAATTCGCGGCCTGGTTGAGCAGACCAACTCGGCGTTACTCAACGAGAACGCCAACAAAGACAGTAAAGTCATCCCGACCCAGCGTGACCTGCTGGCGGGGATCGTCGCCAAACACTACGCGCGTCAGCACCTGCTGCCGCATGACGTGGTGATGGCGCATGAACGCGGTGTGATCCACTATCACGACCTCGACTATTCACCGTTCTTCCCGATGTTCAACTGTATGCTGATCGATCTGAAAGGCATGTTGACCCAGGGCTTTAAAATGGGCAACGCCGAGATTGAGCCGCCGAAGTCTATCTCTACCGCGACCGCGGTGACGGCGCAGATTATCGCTCAGGTCGCCAGCCATATTTACGGCGGTACGACCATCAACCGTATTGATGAAGTGCTGGCACCGTTCGTGACCGAAAGCTTCAATAAACATCGTAAAATTGCCGAAGAGTGGCAGATCCCGGATGCCGAAGGCTATGCCCGTTCTCGTACCGAGAAAGAGTGCTACGACGCCTTCCAGTCGCTGGAGTATGAAGTCAACACTCTGCATACCGCCAACGGGCAGACGCCGTTCGTGACCTTCGGTTTCGGCCTCGGCACCAGTTGGGAATCGCGCCTGATTCAGCAGTCCATTCTGCGTAACCGCATCGCGGGCCTCGGTAAAAACCGCAAAACGGCGGTGTTCCCGAAGCTGGTATTCGCGATTCGCGACGGCCTGAACCACAAGTTTGGCGACGCTAACTACGATATCAAACAGCTGGCGCTGGAGTGCGCGAGCAAGCGCATGTACCCGGATATCCTCAACTACGATCAGGTCGTGAAGGTAACCGGCTCGTTCAAAACCCCGATGGGCTGCCGCAGCTTCCTCGGCGTGTGGGAAAACGAAGACGGCGAGCAGGTTCACGATGGCCGTAACAACCTCGGCGTTATCAGCCTCAACCTGCCGCGCATCGCGCTGGAAGCAAAAGGCGACGAAACTGCGTTCTGGAAACTGCTGGACGAACGTCTGCAGCTGGCCCGTAAAGCGCTGATGACCCGTATCGCCCGCCTGGAAGGGGTTAAGGCTCGCGTTGCGCCGATTCTGTACATGGAAGGGGCCTGCGGCGTGCGTCTGAAAGCGGACGACGATGTCTCTGAGATTTTCAAAAACGGTCGCGCGTCGATTTCTCTGGGCTATATCGGCATCCATGAAACCATCAACGCGCTGTTCGGCAGCAAACATATGTACGACAGCGAAGCGCTGCGTGAGAAAGGCGTCGCCATCGTTCAGCGCCTGCGCGAAGCGGTGGATCAGTGGAAAGACGAAACCGGCTACGGCTTTAGCCTGTACAGCACGCCGAGCGAAAACCTCTGCGACCGCTTCTGTCGCCTGGATACCGCTGAGTTTGGCGTGATCGAAGGCGTGACCGATAAAGGGTATTACACCAACAGCTTCCACCTCGACGTGGAGAAGAAGGTGAACCCGTACGACAAAATCGATTTTGAAGCGCCTTACCCGCCGCTGGCCAATGGGGGCTTTATTTGCTACGGCGAGTACCCGAATATTCAGCACAACCTGAGAGCCCTGGAAGACGTCTGGGATTACAGCTATCAGCATGTGCCGTATTACGGAACCAATACGCCAATCGATGAGTGTTACGAGTGCGGCTTTACCGGCGAGTTCGAGTGCACCAGCAAAGGCTTCACCTGCCCGAAATGCGG
>NZ_JAPUEW010000058.1:0-56690 GCF_027492335.1 Klebsiella sp.
CGGAAAACCTGGCGGAAGCAAAAGCACAGAACATCTCCATCCTCTCTTACCTGGCGAACCATTTTAATGCGCCGGTGATTGCCTGGATGGCACCTGTCATCGCGATGATTGCGATTACCAAATCCTTCCTCGGGCACTACCTCGGTGCGCGTGAAGGTTTTAACGGTATGGTGATTAAGTCCCTGCGCGGTAAAGGAAAATCTATAGAAATCAACAAACTTAACAAGATCACTGCGCTGTTCATGTTGGTGACTACCTGGATTGTAGCGACACTGAACCCGAGTATCCTGGGCATGATTGAAACGCTGGGCGGCCCGGTTATCGCGATGATTCTGTTCCTGATGCCGATGTATGCCATCAACAAAGTGCCAGCCATGCGCAAATACAGTGGTCACATCAGCAACGTGTTTGTGGTTGTGATGGGGTTGATTGCCATCTCCGCCATCTTCTTCTCACTGTTCAGCTAAGTTTTCTGCGCCGCCTGTCGCAAGCGGCACATCTGTTTTGCTTTGTAACCGCATGGGTGCCACATGATTAGCGTTTTCGATATTTTCAAAATCAGCATCGGGCCGTCCAGCTCACATACTGTTGGGCCGATGAAAGCAGGAAAACATTTTGTTGATACCCTGCAGGAAAAAGGCCTGCTACATAAAGTGACTCGCCTGGTGGTGGATGTGTATGGCTCCCTGTCATTAACGGGTAAAGGCCACCATACCGATATTGCAATTATTCTTGGGCTGTCTGGGTACTTACCAGATACCGTTGATATCGACGCCATTCCCGGCATTATTTGCGATGTAAACACTATGCATCGTCTGTTTATCGAAGAAGGCCAGCGAGAAATTCAGTTCCCGGTGGCAGAATGCATGCGTTTTCACAATGAGTTTCTGCCGCTACATGAAAATGGCATGAGTATTACCGCGTTTTGCGACGGTAAAATCGTCCATTTTCAGACTTACTATTCCATTGGTGGCGGTTTTATCGTCACGGAGGAAAACTTTGGCAAGAATCAGGACGCGGAGGTCGATATTCCGTTCCCGTTCTATTCTGCCCGCAACCTGCTGGCACACTGCCAGGAAAACTGCCTGTCAATTTCTGCGGTGATGATGAAAAACGAGATTGCCCGCCACGGCAGGGAGCGCGTAGAGCAAAATATGGCGAAAATCTGGGAGACCATGAGAAACGCTATTAATCGAGGTATGAACACGGAAGGCATTTTGCCTGGACCACTGAAAGTGCCACGTCGTGCTTCTGCGCTGCACCGCGTGCTGGCACCGCAGAGCCAGTCGATTACACCACTGAGTGCGATGGATTGGGTCAATATGTTCGCGATGGCGGTAGGGGAAGAGAACGCAGCAGGCGGGCGAGTCGTTACCGCACCGACCAACGGTGCCTGCGGCATTATCCCGGCGGTACTGGCCTATTACGATCGCTTTATCAAGGCGGTGACACCGGAAATCTATATGCGCTACTATCTGACCGCGGGTGCGATTGGCATTCTGTACAAGATGAATGCGTCAATTTCCGGGGCAGAGGTTGGTTGCCAGGGGGAAGTGGGGGTGGCCTGCTCGATGGCGTCTGCCGGACTGGCAGAGCTGCTGGGCGGCAGTCCGGATAAGGTATGCATTGCCGCGGAAATCGGCATGGAACATAACCTCGGTCTGACCTGCGATCCGGTGGCCGGACAGGTTCAGGTACCGTGCATCGAGCGTAACGCGATTGCGGCAGTGAAGGCCATTAACTCGGCCAGCATGGCGATGTATCGTACCAGCGATCCAAAAGTCTCACTGGATAAAGTCATCGAAACGATGTTTGAGACAGGCAAAGACATGAATGCCAAATATCGTGAAACTGCACGAGGCGGTCTGGCGATTAAAGTCGCGGTGTGCGAATCCTGAGTCCTGGAATACAGCCTGCAGAATGGAGTTCACTTCATCCTGCAGGCTGTTTTTTTATGCGCCAACCCAGCTAAACGACGGCTATAAACCGTGATCAGAACCCGTTTTTTGCGAGCCGGTTTCCCGCACCTTTGCAACCCATTGCAACGCTTTAAATACCCTCCGACGCGCGACGCAAACCCTCACTTTGCCGTTCGTATCAGTCATCAATGATGCGCATACTTGGCCCATGAACAGAGAACATGGCTATACCCTGATTGAAACCCTGATAACGATGATGCTGGTTGTCATTCTTAGCGCCAGTGGGCTATACGGATGGCAGAGCTGGCGACAGCAGCAGCGCCTGTGGCAAACCGCCTGCCAGGTCCGGGACTATCTTGTGCTGCTGCGCGACGACGCCAACTGGCACAACCGCGACCGGATATTAAACGTTGGGCAAAGCGCGGAGGGTTGGTGCCTGAGCGCCACTGGCTCTACAGTTGACTGCAGCGTAAAGAACGCTTTCACGTTGCATCCGCTGTGGCCGGACGTTTCGCTCAGTGCGATCACACCAGGGCTTGGGTTTTATGGCCTGCGCAATACCGCCTGGGCCGGGCATATAAGGCTGCAAAGCGTAGCGGGTGGCTGGAATATTATTGTTTCCAACTGGGGGCGAATCCGTCTGTGTCGCGGCGAGGAGACGGCATCATGTCAGTAATTCATCGTGGCTTCTCTCTACCCGAAACGCTAATAGCGATGGCGATTAGCTCCGTTTTATTACTCGGAAGCGCCCGCTTTTTGCCCTCTTTGCAACGAGCCGCTCTGAACCAGACCCAGCAGCAGTCTCTGGAAAATGAACTCTGGCAGCGTCTCTATACCGTGGCGAAGCATCTGCAACGCGCCGGTTATTGCCATGGACGCTGTAGCGGGGAAGCGCTGCACATTACAGGCAGCGGTGATTGTGTGCTCTTGCGCTGGGATGGCAACAGCGACGGAGTCTGGAATGTTTCTCCGTCATCGGAATCTGATACGACAGGCTTTCGGCTACGCGACGGCGCGCTGGAAACTTTACGCGGGGCGAGCGACTGTAGCGGCAAAGGATGGGAGAGAATGACCAACCCGGCGGCGATTAAAGTCACCACGTTTCAGATTACCCGGCAGGGAAAGACGGATTTTTCCCCTGAGCTATCGATAACGCTGGTGGCGCAATCCGTTGCTGACTCGCGAATTTACGCGCAGGCGGAATACAGCGTAACGGGATATAACCTGTGAATCGCCAGCGCGGTCTCTCTTCGCTGCTGATGGTGCTCCTGCTGTTAGCGCTTGGTAGTCTGCTGCTTCAGGGGTTAAACCAGCAGCAGCGTTCTTTGTTGGCGCAAACGGCCAGCGAAACGCAGGCGCTTCGCGATACTGCTGGTGCGCATTCCGCACTACAGTGGGGAAAGGGGCTATCCTGGCCATTGCAGGATGCCGTGAACTGCCAGCAGAATAGCGAATTTGGTTGGCGCGCTTGCATGCGCATTTTTAGCGACGCATCGGTATTGCTGATAGGCGGTAGCGGCACCATGCTGTTGTGGCAATCCGGTGTTGTTGAACAAAACAGCCTACGCTTTTCTCCCCACGGATGGAGCGATTTTTGCCCATTGAAGGAGGCCAACTTATGCCAGATGCCCTAAGGCGACAAAAGGGATTTAGCCTGCCGGAAACCCTACTGGCTTTAGTGCTCCTGATCATGACCGTTACCGCGCTGGCGGGATATCAACGTGGGCTGGCTAATGGTTTTATGCAGCTCAATCAGTATCGCCAGCTGTGGCGTGATGCATGGCGATTCGGGCAGCTTAGCCCTGCCGAGATTCCGGCAAACCGACAGGTATCCCGTGTGCAGACATCGGTGCAAAGATGTGTCAGCATCACGGTAACGATCACGATGCCCACCGCAAGGCGGGCGCAGATGACCCGGCTGCATTGCCCGGTCAGTCAGTAGCCAGGAGCGAATATGTTAAGGGTGTACCACTCAAACCGTCTGGATGTGCTTGAAGCGTTGATGGAATTTATCGTCGAGCGCCAGCGGCTGGATGACCCTTTCATTCCTGAAATGGTGCTGGTGCAGAGTACCGGGATGGCGCAATGGCTACAGATGACGCTGGCGAAGCGATTCGGGATCGCGGCCAATATTGAATTCCCTCTGCCAGCCAGTTTTATCTGGGATATGTTCGTACGGGTGCTGAAAGATATCCCTGGGGAAAGCGCGTTCAGCAAGCAGAGCGTGAGCTGGAAGCTGATGACCTTGCTGCCTCAGCGTCTTGACGATGAAGCCTTCACACTACTGCGCCACTATCTGAGCGACGACAGTGACAAGCGCAAACTGTTTCAACTGGCGACAAGGGTGGCGGATCTCTATGACCAGTATCTGGTTTATCGCCCTGAATGGCTAATGCGCTGGGAGGCTGACGGGCGCGTGGACGGCCTTGGCGAGGCACAGGATTGGCAAGCGCCGTTGTGGAAAGCGCTGGTAGAGTACACTGCGGAACTGGGTCAACCGCTGTGGCATCGCGCCAACTTGTATCAACGCTTTATCAGTGCGCTTGAATCCGCTGAAGAGCCTCCAGCCGGGCTGCCATCGCGGGTATTTATTTGTGGGATTTCGGCGCTGCCGCCGGTGTACCTGCAGGCGCTACAGGCGCTGGGTAAGCATGTTGATGTTTACGTCCTCTTCACCAACCCTTGCCGCTACTACTGGGGTGACATCAAAGATCCAGCATTTCTGGCCAGACTGATGTCCCGCCAGCGTCGCCATCATCGTGAAACGACCCGAGAGCTGCCGCTGTTCCGTGATACTGAACAGGCACCCGGATTATTTAATGATTCCGGGGAGCAGGATGTCGGCAACCCAATGCTGGCCTCCTGGGGCAAGCTGGGGCGTGACTATATCTACTTACTGGCGGGTCTGGAACGCTATGAAGAACTGGATGCTTTTGTTGATATCGTACCTGACAACCTGCTGCATAATCTTCAGGCTGACATCCTCGATCTGCGCAATGCCGCGGTGGCCGGGCGTAGCGCCGAGGAGTTCGCCAACAGCCGCAGCAAGCGCCCCTTAGCGCTGGACGATCGCAGCCTGATGATTCATGTCTGCCACAGCCCGCAGCGCGAGGTCGAGGTGCTGCACGACAGGCTGCTGGCGATGCTCGAAGAGAATCCCGAATTGACGCCGCGCGATATTATCGTCATGGTCGCGGATATCGATAGCTACAGTCCCTATATCCAGGCCGTCTTCGGCAGCGCCAGCGGCGAACGCTGGCTACCATGGGCGATTTCCGACCGTCGCGCCCGGGAATCTCACCCTGCGCTACAGGCATTTATTACCCTCCTTTCGCTGCCCGATAGCCGCTTTGCCAGCGAAGATGTTCTGGCGCTGCTGGACGTTCCGGTGCTGGCGGCGCGGTTTAATATTGACGAAGAGGGGCTACGCTACCTACGCCAGTGGGTTAACGAATCCGGTGTGCGCTGGGGGATGGATGACGACAACGTTCGTGAGCTGGATCTCCCGGCAACCGGTCAGCACACCTGGCGCTTTGGCCTGACGCGGATGCTGTTGGGCTATGCGATGGACAGCAGCGAGGGGGAGTGGCGCTCGGTTCTGCCATACGATGAGTCGAGCGGGCTTATCGCCGAACTGGTGGGTAACCTGGCATCCTTGTTAATGCAGCTTAATCTCTGGCGTCGCGGGCTGGCTCAGGAGCGCCCTCTGGCGGAGTGGCTGCCGGTATGCCGTGACCTGCTGAACGACTTTTTCCTGCCAGATAGCGAAACAGAGGCGGCTCTGGCGCTCATTGAACAACAATGGCAGGCGGTGATTGATGGCGGCGTTGAGGCTCAGTACGGCGAAGCGGTGCCGCTGTCGCTGCTTCGCGATGAACTCTCCCAGCGTCTCGATCAGCAGCGCATCAGCCAGCGCTTCCTTGCCGGCCCGGTGAACATCTGTACCCTGATGCCCATGCGCTCGATTCCTTTTAAAGTGGTCTGCCTGCTGGGAATGAACGACGGCGTTTATCCGCGTACTCTGGCACCGCTTGGCTTTGACTTAATGAGCCAGAAACCGCAGCGGGGCGACCGTAGCCGTCGTGATGATGACCGTTATCTGTTCCTCGAAGCGCTGATGTCGGCCGAGCAGAAGCTGCATATCAGCTATATTGGTCGCTCTATTCAGGATAATAGCGAGCGCTATCCTTCCGTTCTGGTCCAGGAGCTGGCGGACTATATCGGTCAAAGCCACTGTCTGGCGGGCGATGAGTCGTTGGATTGCGACGCCAGCGAGCGTCGTGTCAAAGAGCACATCACTCATCTGCATACGCGCATGCCTTTTGATGCCGCCAACTTTCAAGACAACGAAGATCAAAGCTATGCCCGGGAATGGCTGGCAGCCGCCAGCCAGCAGGGGGAGGCGCACGGTGAGTTTATCCAGCCGCTACCCGCCCCGGAAATTGACCACCTCCCTTTCGAACAGTTGCTGCGTTTCTGGCAGCATCCGGTTCGCGCCTTCTTCCAGCAGCGGCTGCGGGTTAATTTCCGCTCGGAGGAGAGCGAAATCCCCGACGATGAACCTTTCACCCTTGAAGGGCTGAGCCGCTATCAGCTGAACCAGCAACTGCTGAATACGCTGATTGAGCAGCAGGACGCTTCGGTGATGTATCGCCGTTTCCGTGCCGCCGGAGAGTTACCCTATGGCGCTTTCGGTGAACTGGCCTGGGAGACCCAGCGACAGGAGATGCAAAACCTGGCGGAGCGGGTCATTGCCAGCCGCAAACCGGGGCAGAGTCTGGAAATCGATCTGCAATGTAACGGAGTCAACATTACTGGGTGGTTGCAGCAGGTACAATCCGACGGTTTGCTGCGCTGGCGGCCATCGCTGCTGAGCGTGGCGCAGGGAATGCAACTTTGGCTGGAGCATCTTGTCTATTGTGCAAGTGGCGGTATCGGCGAAAGTCGACTGTTTGTGCGCAAAGACGGGGAGTGGCATTTCCCTCCGCTGGCGCAAGAGCAGGCTCAAGGATACCTGAATGAACTGGTCGACGGTTATCTGCAAGGGATGTCTAAACCGCTACTGCTGCTGCCAGAAAGCGGAGGTGCATGGCTAAAAGTCTGTTACGACGCCGAAAAGGATGTCATGTTAATGGATGAAGAGACGCAGCAGAAAGCGCGCAGTAAATTTCTTCAAGCCTATGAAGGAAACATGGTGGTCAGCGGTGAGGGTACTGATGTTTGGTATCAGCGCCTGTGGCGCACCCTTGAGCCGGAATACTATGAAGAGATTATCGCGCAAACGCAGCGCTATTTGCTGCCGGTATTTCGTTTCCATCAGTCCGAATAAAATTTTAATAGTATAAAAATTGCGCAATATATGGCTGTTCATTTATGATGCGCAACGAATCACGGACTGATGTTTTATTAAGGCTGCATACCGTGCAGCGCCAGGTTTGTTAATGATGAGGTCCGTGAATGCCCCGCAGTTTATGGTTCAAGGTTATTGTAGTTCTGGCCGCCCTTTGGGCACCGTTAAGTCAAGCAGACACCGGATGGCAACCGATTCAGGGAACCATTCGTAAAAGCGAAAAAGATACCCGTCAATATCAGGCGATTCGCCTGGATAATGGCATGGTGGTTCTGCTGGTTTCCGATCAGCAGGCGGTGAAATCGCTGTCGGCGCTGGTCGTCCCTGTGGGTTCACTACAGGATCCCGTGGAGCATCAGGGGCTGGCTCACTTCCTGGAGCATATGACGCTGATGGGCTCGCAGAAATATCCGCAGCCTGACAGCCTCGCCGAGTTCCTCAAAATGCATGGCGGCAGCCATAACGCCAGTACCGCGCCGTATCGCACCGCGTTCTATCTTGAAGTGGAAAACGATGCGCTGGACGGTGCTGTTGACCGTCTGGCTGACGCCATTGCCGCGCCGCTGCTGGATAAAAAATATGCCGACCGAGAGCGTAATGCAGTTAATGCCGAGCTAACGATGGCGCGAACCCGAGATGGGATGCGGATGGCGCAGGTTAGCGCTGAAACCATCAACCCGGCACACCCGGGCTCGCATTTTTCCGGCGGTAACCTCGAAACGCTGAGCGACAAGCCCGGCAAGCCGGTGCTCGATGCGCTGCATACCTTCCGCGATAGCTGGTATTCAGCCAACCTGATGAAAGCGGTGATCTACAGCAACAAATCTCTGCCGGAGCTGGCGAGCATCGCCGCAGCTACCTATGGTCGCGTGCCGAACCATAATATTAGCAAGCCGGAAATTACCGTGCCGGTGGTGACCGATGCGCAAAAGGGCATCATCATTCACTATGTCCCGGCGATGCCGCGTAAAGTGCTGCGCGTTGAGTTCCGCATCGATAACAATAGCGACCAGTTCCGCAGTAAAACCGACGAGCTGGTGACCTATATGATCGGCAACCGTAGCCCGGGTACGCTTTCTGACTGGCTGCAAAAGCAAGGACTGGTTGAAAGCATCCGTGCCGATTCCGACCCGGTGGTTAACGGCAACAGCGGAGTGCTGGCTATTTCCGCAACCCTGACGGATAAAGGCCTGGCGCATCGTGATGAAGTCACGGCTGCCATTTTCAGCTACCTCAATCTGCTGCGTAGTCAGGGAATTGATAAACGCTATTTCGATGAACTGGCCCATGTGCTGGCGCTCGATTTCCGCTACCCATCAATTAATCGCAATATGGATTACGTCGAATGGCTGGCTGACACCATGATCCGCGTGCCGGTTGAGCATACTCTGGACGTCGTCAACATTGCCGACCGTTACGACCCGCAGGCGATTAAAGACCGTCTGGCGATGATGACGCCGCAAAACGCCCGCATCTGGTATATCAGTCCGAAAGAACCGCATAACAAGACGGCCTACTTCGTTAACGCGCCTTATCAGGTGGATAAAATCAGCGCGCAGACCTTTGCCGACTGGCAGCAGAAATCCAGCGCCATCGACCTCAAGCTACCGGTGCTGAACCCCTATATTCCTGATGATTTCACCTTAATCAAAAGCGACAAGGCTTATCCGCATCCACAGCTGATTGTTGATGAGCCGACGCTACGTGTGATTTACGCGCCGAGCCAGTACTTCGCCAGTGAACCGAAGGCGGATATTTCGTTGGTCCTGCGTAACCCGCAGGGCATGGATAGCGCCCGTCGCCAGGTGATGTTTGCCCTCAATGATTATCTGGCGGGTATCGCGCTTGACCAGCTTAGCAACCAGGCGGCAGTCGGCGGCATCAGCTTCTCCACCGGAGCTAATAATGGGCTGATGGTTAACGCCAACGGCTACACGCAGCATCTTCCGGAACTCTTTAACGCGCTGCTGGATGGTTACTTCAGCTATACGCCGACCGAAGAACAACTGGAGCAGGCTAAATCCTGGTACGCGCAGATGATGGACTCGGCGGATAAAGGCAAAGCCTACGATCAGGCGATCATGCCGGTTCAGATGGTTTCACAGGTGCCGTATTTCCAGCGCGAAGATCGCCGGGCGCTGCTGCCCTCGATTACGCTTAAAGAGGTGCTGGAGTACCGCGATAATCTCAAAGCCAAAGGGCGTCCGGAGCTGTTGGTTATTGGTAATCTCACTGCCGATCAATCAACTGCCATGGCGCGGCAGATTCAAAAACAGCTGGGAGCAGACGGCAACGAATGGTGCCGTAACAAAGACGTACTGGTAAACAGCAAACAGCTGGCTATTTTTGAAAAAGCGGGCAACAGCACGGACTCCGCGCTGGCCGCCGTCTTCGCGCCGCCGAACGTGGATGAATACACCAGTTCTGCTGCGAGTTCTCTTCTCGGGCAAATCGTACAGCCGTGGTTTTACAACCAACTGCGTACGGAAGAGCAACTCGGCTATGCGGTTTTTGCCTTCTCAATGAACGTTGGTCGCCAGTGGGGAATGGGCTTCCTGCTGCAAAGTAACGACAAGCAACCTGAATTCCTGTGGCAGCGTTTCCAGGCCTTTTTCCCGACGGCGGAAGCTAAATTGCGAGCGATGAAGCCGGAAGAGTTTGCGCAGATTCAGCAGGCGGTTATCAGCCAGATGCAGCAGGCACCGCAGACCCTGGGCGATGAGGCATCAAAGCTGAGCAAAGATTTCGATCGCGGTAATATGCGTTTTGATTCACGTGATAAAGTAGTGGCTCAGATTAAACTGCTGACGCCGCAAAAACTTGCTGACTTCTTCCATCAGACGGTAGTGGATCCGCAAGGCATGGCGATACTTTCTCAGATTTCCGGTAGCCAGAACGGCAAGACGGAATACGCGCATCCGCAGGATGGCAAAGTCTGGGAAAACGTCAGCGCATTGCAGAAATCCTTACCTCTGATGCGAGAGAATGAATGACCGATACCGCCGAGTCTCTTGACCCCCTGCGCTTGCCCCTGACGGGCGAGCGCCTGATAGAAGCCTCTGCGGGCACCGGAAAAACCTTTACCATTGCCGCGCTCTATTTGCGGCTCTTGCTGGGGCTGGGTGGAGAGTCCGCCTTTCCCCGGCAGGTCAGCGTTGAAGAACTGCTGGTGGTGACCTTTACCGAAGCGGCGAC
Organism: Klebsiella sp.; assembly: GCF_027492335.1. Classification (NCBI taxonomy): domain Bacteria; kingdom Pseudomonadati; phylum Pseudomonadota; class Gammaproteobacteria; order Enterobacterales; family Enterobacteriaceae; genus Klebsiella; species Klebsiella sp. The sequence continues at coordinate 10,465 of NZ_JAPUEW010000058.1, forward strand.
CGAAGAGCTGCGCGGGCGTATTCGTAGCAACATCCACGAGTTGCGCATCGCCTGCCTTCGTGACAGTACCGATAACCCTCTCTACGCCGGACTGCTGGCGGAAATACCTGACAAAAACCTCGCCGCGCAAACGCTGCTGCTGGCGGAACGCCAAATGGACGAAGCGGCAGTATTTACCATTCACGGCTTCTGTCAGCGGATGCTGAGCCTCAACGCTTTTGAATCCGGCATGCTGTTCGAACAGCAACTGATAGAAGATGAATCACGCCTGCGCTATCAGGCCTGCGCCGACTTCTGGCGTCGCCACTGCTACCCGCTGCCGCGCGATATCGCCGCGGTTATTCACGAAGCGTGGAAAGGCCCCCGTGACCTGCTGAAATCAATCGACCGCTGGCTGCAGGGCGAAGCGCCGCAGCTAAAATCTCCACCACCTGCCGAAGAAACGCTGGCCGAACGCCATCAGCAAATTATCGGGCGCATTAATGCGCTTAAGCAGCAGTGGCTGGAACAGGCAGGTGAAATTGAGGCTGTGCTGGAAAATTCAGGCCTTGACCGGCGCAAGTTCAACCGCGGAAATCAGGGAAAGTGGCTGGAGAAAGTGAATGCCTGGGCACAGGAAGAGACCCTGGGCTATCAGCTTCCGGACGCGTTGGAAAAGTTCTCTCAGGCTTTCTTGCTTGAACGCACCAAACCGGGCGGTGAATCGCCGGTACATCCGCTGTTTAGCGCGGTAGAGAAGCTGTTGGCTTCACCGTTAACGTTGACCGATCTGGTTATCGCCCGGGCAATGGTCGAAATCCGTGAAGCAGTGGCCCGGGAGAAACGTCGCCGCGGCGAGCTGGGCTTTGACGATATGCTCAGTCGCCTTGATGATGCTCTTCGTAGTGATAGCGGCGAAGCGTTGGCCTGCGCGATTCGTCAGCGTTTTCCGGTAGCGATGATCGATGAATTCCAGGATACCGACCCGCAGCAGTATCGTATTTTTCGCCGTATCTGGCGACAGCAGCCAGACACCGCGCTACTGCTGATTGGCGACCCGAAGCAGGCGATTTACGCCTTCCGCGGCGCGGACATTTTTACCTACATGAGAGCGCGTGGCGATGTGAGCGCCCACTATACGCTGGATACTAACTGGCGCTCCGCGCCGGGAATGGTTGAAAGTGTCAATCGCCTGTTTAGCCTCAGCGATAACCCCTTTATGTTTCGCGAAATCCCGTTCCTGCCGGTCAAATCGGCGGATAAAAACCAGGGGCTGCGCTTTACTGTTGATGATGCCGTGATCCCCGCAATGAACGTCTGGTTGATGCCGGGCGAGGCCGTTGGCTCGGGGGATTATCAAACATTTATGGCGCAGATTTGCGCCGGACAAATTCGCGACTGGCTCAGCGCGGGTCAGCAGGGCAAAGCGCTGCTGTGGCGTGGTGAAAAATCCTCTCCGGTTCAAGCCTCGGATATCACGGTGCTGGTGCGTAACCGCCAGGAGGCCTCGCTGATCCGCGACGCTCTCCAGTTGTTGTCGATACCTTCCGTCTACCTTTCCAACCGCGATAGCGTGTTTGAAACGCCGGAAGCGCAGGAGCTGCTATGGTTGCTGCAGGCGGTGCTGGCGCCCGAACGCGAAAATACCCTGCGCAGCGCGCTGGCGACCTCAATGTTCGGCCTGAACGCTCGGGATATCGAAAACCTCAATCAGGATGAACGGGCGTGGGATGAACTGGTTGAGGAGTTTAGCGGCTACCGGCAAATCTGGCGTCAGCGTGGGGTCATGCCGATGCTACGCGCGCTGATGACCGCGCGACGTATCGCCGAAAATCTGCTCGCTACAAACGGTGGCGAACGACGCCTGACTGATATTCTGCATATCAGCGAGCTGCTTCAGGAAGCTGCCAACCAGCTTGAAAGTGAGCATGCGCTGGTACGCTGGCTGGCGCAGCATATCGCCGAGCCGGATAGCAATGCTTCCAGCCAGCAGATGCGCCTGGAAAGCGACAAGCACCTGGTGCAGATTGTCACCATTCACAAATCAAAAGGTCTGGAATATCCGCTGGTATGGTTGCCGTTTATCGCGCGTTTTCGTAAACAAGATCAGGCGTTTTATCACGACAGAAGTTCCTTTGCGGCGGTCCTCGACCTCGGGCAGGATGACGGCAGTATGGAACTGGCGGAGGCCGAACGTCTGGCTGAAGATTTGCGCCTGCTGTACGTGGCGCTGACCCGTGCGGTCTGGCACTGTAGCCTTGGCGTTGCGCCGCTCAGTACCCGCCGTAGCGATAAACCTGGTGCCAGCGATTTTCACCACAGTGCGTTGGGCCGCCTGATCCAGGGCGGGGAGGCGATGGATGCCGCAGGGCTAACGGCTCGTTTACAGACTTTCTGCTGCGATGATATTGCTCTGCAACGTCCTACGCTTACGGATCCGACGCCCTGGCAGGCTCCGCAGACGGAACTGCCGCCGCTTTGCGCGCGTATGCTTGAGCGCACGGTGGTTGACGACTGGAGAGTCACCAGCTACTCCGGTTTACAGCAGCACGGTCACAGCGCCGCGCAGGATCTTCTGCCGCGCCTGGATGTCGATGCCGCAGGCGTTGGCGAAGTAACGGAAGAGCCACAGCTCACGCCGCACCAGTTCCCGCGCGGCGCATCGCCGGGGACATTCTTGCACAGCCTGTTTGAAGATATTGATTTTACCCAGCCGGTTCCCGCTAACTGGATGGCGGAAAAGCTAAAATTGAGTGGGTTTGAGGAGAAATGGACGCCGGTGCTGACCGATTGGCTGGACGGCGTGCTGCGTACCCGCCTGCCGGGAGCAGAGATCGCCCTGAATCAGCTTAGCGAAAGCGATAAACAGGTGGAGATGGCCTTTTATCTACCCATCGAACAGCCTCTGAACCCGCTGCGTCTGGACGCGCTAATCCGCCAGTACGATCCGCTCTCCGTTGATACCCCAACCCTCGATTTCCGTCAGGTACGTGGCATGTTGAAAGGCTTTATCGACCTGGTATTTCGCCATAATGGCCGCTATTACCTGCTGGATTACAAATCAAACTGGCTGGGGCAAGATCGCGAGGCCTATACCCAGGACGCCATGATCCAGGCAATGCGCACGCATCGTTACGATTTGCAGTATCAGCTCTACAGCCTGGCGCTGCACCGCTATTTACGCCATCGTATTGCGGACTACGACTATGAACACCATTTTGGCGGCGTGATTTATCTCTTTTTACGCGGTATGGACGGGCAGGACGGCGGTCAGGGGATCTTTACTACGCGTCCGGCGCTGCCGTTGATTGAAGGCCTTGACGCGCTGTTTGCCGGGGAAATGCAGGAGGTAGCGCTATGACTATGGACGAACTGTTGTTGGAGGCCGCTGAGCAGCGCCTGCTGCGCCCGCTGGATGTCCAGTTTGCGCTGATGGTGGCGCAGGGTGCGCACCCTGCAGTGAAACTGGCCGCCGCGATTCTGAGCCGTGATGCGGGTGAAGGGCACGTCTGCTTGCCGATCTCTCGTCTCGAAGATGATGAGCTGCTGAGAGGAAAAGCGGCCGGCCTGCGCGAGCACATCCTTGAGCTGATAGATACCCCGGATGACTGGTCAACGCTGCTCCTTGGCTCTGAGGCGGTAAGCTGCGGCGAGCGGCCGACGCCCATAATTCTCTGCGGCGAACGGCTTTACCTCAACCGTATGTGGCGCAATGAACTAACCGTCGCGCGCTTTTTCAACGAAGCCAATCAGGTACTGGATGTTGATGAAGCCCGGTTGGCTTCAACGCTGGATGCGTTGTTTCCGCCAGGGGATGATATTGACTGGCAAAAAGTGGCCGCAGCGGTTGCTCTGACCCGACGGATTTCGGTGATCTCCGGCGGCCCCGGTACCGGAAAAACCACCACCGTCGCCAAACTGTTGGCGGCGCTGATTCAGACGCACGCCAGCCCGCGCTGTCGCATCCGTCTGGCGGCGCCAACCGGCAAAGCCGCGGCTCGCCTGACCGAATCCCTTGGCGCTGCGCTGCGCCGTCTGCCGTTAACGGACGAGCAAAAGGCGTTGGTGCCGGCCGAAGCCAGCACCCTCCATCGCCTGCTCGGCGCTCAGCCGGGGAGTCAGCGGCTGCGCTATCACGCTGGAAACCCGCTGCATCTTGACGTGCTGGTGGTCGATGAAGCCTCAATGATCGACCTGCCGATGATGTCGCGCCTGATTGACGCTCTGCCTGAACATGGGCGGGTCATTTTCCTTGGCGACCGCGATCAGCTGGCCTCGGTAGAAGCCGGGGCGGTACTCGGTGATATTTGTGCCTGGGTAAATGCGGGATATACCCCCGAACGCGCGGCCCAGTTGGGGCGATTAACGGGTCAGCCAGTGCCTGCGGGCGAGAGCGAAGCGGCGGGGGCGCTGCGTGACAGCCTGTGCCTGCTGCAAAAAAGCTACCGTTTTGGTCGCCATTCCGGCATTGGAAATCTGGCTTATGCGGTGAACAGCGGCGAACGTAGCGCAGTACGCGCGACGCTGCGCCAACCATTCGACGACATCACTCTGCATCCGCTGAGTACCACCGAAGAGTACGAGGCGATGCTCATCCAGGCGCAGGCAGGCTATGGTCGTTTCCTGCAGTTGCTGCGCGAAAGAGCCGAACCCGAAGCGATGATTGCCGCATTCGGTGAGTTCCAGTTGCTGTGCGCGCTGCGCGATGGTCCCTACGGCGTTAGCGGCGTGAATGAACAGCTGGAGCAGATGCTAAATCGCAAGCGGGCGATTACCCTGCCGCGCCATTCACGCTGGTATGAAGGGCGTCCGGTGATGATCTCCCGCAACGATAGCGCGCTGGGGCTGTTTAATGGCGATATCGGCATTGCGCTGGAAAGAGGTGACGGCCTGCGCGTCTGGTTCCCGATGCCCGATGGCAGCATCAAGTCGGTACAACCGAGCCGCTTGCCGGAGCACGATACCGCCTGGGCGATGACGGTGCACAAATCGCAAGGGTCGGAGTTCGATCACGCGGCGCTGATCCTGCCTTCCCGCAGCGTGCCGCTGTTGACGCGTGAACTGGTTTACACCGCCATTACGCGCGCCAAACAGCAGCTGTCGATTTATGCCGATGAGCAAGTGCTGACTCAGGCGGTTGTCGCACGTACCGAACGCCGCAGCGGGCTGACGGAGATCTTTGCGGGGCAGGGGCATCTCTGAGTCTGCCGGGCGCTAATAAGGGGCGACTAAAGGCATTATCCACAGCAGCGATATGGAGTTCATGGCGAAGAAATACTTCGCCGAACCCTTTGCAAGCGGTGGGTTCGAGACGTTGGCCACCACGAGGACAATGGCGGAAATCACCAGGTTAATAACGGAGAGGATCATAAAGATAAAGAAAATAAACAGCCCGGCACCGTAAGCGCTTCCTGACGAGCCTCCGCTCCCCATCATCATCAGCAGAATGAGCAGCCAGGGGTAGAGCGAAATAACGGTGACGATTAATTTTATATTCTTCATAAACCCGTTTGGTGATTTCTTCATAATGAATACAGCTCCTTTGCGTTCAGTTTGAATATACCCGTCATACTTCAAGCTGCTTATGTGTTGGCTGCGGATTACTTGACCCATCCATGGGCCTCGCCCTTACCGGCCGTCGCAAGCGACGTTCAAATCTGCTCCCGGCAGATTTGTCGCTCACCCCGGTCACATCGTTATCTATGCTCCCGGGGATTAATGAGAGGCTCCTGCCTCTCACCGGAAGCCAGCCTTCGGCTGGTCAAATTCGTTCCCAACGAATTTGTCACTCCCTTGCCGCTTTTAAGCAACTTGAATTATTTAGGGTATATAAAAAGGTCATAGACTGAATATGGGAAAAATCATCCATAGTAAAGAAATAGAGTTTATTGCGAAGAAATAACCGGCGGATCCTCTTTTGGTATCGGTGATATATATATTAGCCAGCACAATAAAAATTATAGAAATAATAAGATTGATAAATGACAATCCCGCCAGCGTCAGGGCAAGCGCAGCGCCTGCGCTAAAAAATCCGCCTGCAGGTTTATGTCCTACGTCGAGAAAGGCCAGCAATATTATCAGCCAGGGATACAAAGAGAGGATTGCGATCATCACTCTTGTGTAGCGGGTAAACCAGTTTCCCGAGTTGTCCATTAATGGCACTCTCCGTATTTATATTTTTAATTCCATTTTAGCAAAATATAGGCAAGAAAGGTCTAAAGGGGAAGTGATAATAAAGTAGGTCGATAGTCGGAGAAAAGAATCATCCCCGGTCACGTATGCGTTTCCGGGGAGAGGGAATTAACTCAAGTCCGCCATCAGCACCTTCGAGCGGCGCTGATAGTTGTACATCTCTTTCTTGCTCTCCGGCAGCAGGTCGACGTCTACTGGGGTAAAGCCGCGCTCCTGGAACCAGTGAATGCTTCGGGTCGTCAGCACGAACAGCTTACTCAGGCCCATTTGCCTCGCCTGAGCGGCAATGCGCTCAAGCAGCACTTCACCGCGTGATGAGCTACGATAATCCGGATGCACCGCCACGCAGGCCATTTCACCGATTTTCTCTTCCGGGAACGGATAGAGGGCAGCGCAGGCGATCGTGGTGTTGTCACGCTGAATAATGGTGAATTTATCGATTTCCATCTCCAGTTGTTCGCGCGAACGCCGTACCAGGATGCCCTGTTGCTCCAGTGGGCTAATCAGTTCAAGGATCCCGCCGATATCGTTGATGGTGGCGCGACGGATCTGTTCGGCGCTCTCCATCACAATCTGGGTACCGATACCGTCGCGTGAGAACAGTTCCTGCAACAGCGTGCCGTCTTCCTGATAACTGATCAGATGACAGCGACGCACGCCGCTACGGCAGGCTTTGACCGCCCCGCGCAGGAACCGCACCGTGCCGGAATTATAATCTTCGTCTGCTTCCAGCTCTTCAACCCGCGCCTGAGCTTCGTTGGGGAACAGTTCGGGAACGATATCGCCATTCTGGTCGTAGACCCCTTGCGACGAGCAGAAGCCGATCATTTTTTCGGCTTTCAGCTTAATTGCCAGTTGAGTGGCAATCTCTTCGGAAGTGAGGTTAAAGCTTTCGCCAGTGACCGACACCGCAACTGGCCCCATCAGCACAATCGCGCCGTTATCCAACTGGCGGTGAATGGCTTCTTCATCAATGCGCCGAATGCGTCCGCTGTGGCAATAATCCACGCCGTCATCTACCCCTAACGGCTGTGCGATCAGGAAGTTGCCGCTGACCACGTTGATATGGGCACCCTGCAACGGCGTGTTGTTCAGGCTCATAGACAGGCGAGCGGTAATTTCCAGCTGCAGCATGCCCGCCGCTTGCTTAACCAGCTCAAGCGTTTTGGCGTCAGTCACTCGGGTCTGTTTGTGATAAACCGGCTCGTGACGATGCTCTGCCAGGTTAGCGTCAATCTGCGGGCGTGCGCCATAGACCACTACCAGGCGAATACCCAGGCTGTGAAGAAGGCCAATGTCATTGACTATACTAGAAAAATTATCATGCTCGATGGCTTCTCCGCCCAGCATGATGACAAACGTTTTACCCCGATGGGCGTTAATATAGGGGACAGAATGGCGGAATCCCTCTACCAGTTCGGTGCGACGTTCCTTCACCATTACACAACCTCAATGCATGATTATTCGTAATTAGTGTATTTTTATTCTGTTTTGCCGGTAAACGCAAGCGCCAATTTGTTGCTGAGTTGAGAAAGCAGTGTGAGCTAAATCAGGGTGTCAAAGATTGTTTACCCTTTTATAGATGACAGGTTATACGCCTTTCGTTAAAGTTTCTGGTCAATCTGTTTGTTTTAAATACCAATGATTTCTTACTGCTTGGGAGTGGCATGTCGGGATACAAGTCAGAATTAAGCCGCCGCCGTTTTTTACAAGGGGCGGGCGCCATGTGGTTAATGAGTGTGAGTCCGGTTGGGTTGGCTGCTGCGGCGCAGGTTGTTGCCGTGCGAGTCTGGCCATCGTCGACCTACACCCGCGTCACCGTGGAGTCCAATCATATTCTGAAGTATCGGCAGTTTGCGCTCAGTAATCCTGAACGACTGGTCGTGGATCTGGAAGGCGTTAACCTCAACTCGGTGTTAAAAGGAATGGGCGGGCAGATTCGCGGCGACGATCCTTATATTCAGTCCGCTCGCGTGGGTCAGTTCGATCCGCAAACCGTGCGCATGGTGTTTGAGCTGAAACAGAACGTGAAACCTCAGCTTTTTGCGCTGGCCCCGGTTGCTGGTTTTAAAGAGCGTCTGGTGATGGATCTCTACCCCTCCAACGCCACCGATGTGCAGGATCCGCTGCTGGCGCTGCTTGAGGATTACAATAAAGGCGATCTTCAGCGTCAGGTTCCCCCTGCGGAAAGCGGGCCGAAACCGGGTAAAGCCGGGCGCGATCGGCCGATCGTGATTATGCTCGACCCCGGCCACGGCGGTGAAGACTCTGGCGCGGTGGGGAAATATCGCACTCGCGAAAAAGACGTGGTGCTACAAATTGCCCGAAGGCTGCGCGCGCTGATCGAGAAAGAGGGCAATATGAAGGTCTATATGACCCGCAACGAGGATGTCTTTATCCCGCTGAAGGTCCGCGTTGCCAAGGCGCAGAAGCAGCGTGCCGACCTGTTTGTCTCTATTCACGCCGATGCATTTACCAGCCGACAGCCCAGCGGCTCTTCGGTCTTTGCGCTGTCGACTAAGGGGGCCACCAGTACCGCAGCGAAGTTTCTGGCCCAGACCCAGAACGCTTCGGATCTGATTGGCGGCGTAAGCAAAAGCGGCGATCGCTACGTCGATCACACCATGTTTGACATGGTGCAGTCGCTGACCATCGCCGATAGCCTGAAGTTTGGCAAGGCGGTGTTGGAAAAGATGGGCAATATTAATAACCTGCACAAGAATCGCGTTGAGCAGGCGGGCTTCGCGGTGCTGAAAGCGCCGGATATTCCATCGATTCTGGTGGAAACCGCGTTTATCAGTAACGTCGAAGAAGAGCGTAAATTGAAAACGGCGAAATTCCAGCAGCAGGTTGCAGAGTCGATTCTGGCAGGGATTAAAGCCTACTTCGCTGACGGCGCGACGCTGGCAAGGCGAGGGTAACGCAACAGGAATGTAAATGGCTCTATTGAAGAGCGCGCATGGCGGAAACGTCCGCGAGGCCGCCGCGCTATTGGGTATCTCTGCGGAACAATTACTGGATTTTAGCGCCAATATTAATCCACTCGGGATGCCGGAAAGTTTAAAGCGCGCCATCATCGATAATATGGCCTGTGCTGAACGCTATCCGGATGTTGAGTATCAGCAACTGCACCTCGCGCTGGCGGAACATCACCAGGTTCCCGCTTCGTGGATCCTCGCTGGAAATGGCGAAACGGAAGCGATCTTCACCCTCGTTCAGGGCCTGAAGCCCCGTCAGGCGATGATTGTCACGCCGGGTTTTGCCGAGTATCGCCGGGCGCTGCAATCGGTCGACTGCGCGGTGCGGGAGTTTCTTCTGCGTGAAGAGGATGGTTGGCAGCTGACTGGCGCTATCCTTGATGCCCTGACGCCAGATCTGGACTGTTTATTCCTCTGTACGCCGAACAACCCTACCGGCCTGCTACCCGATAGCCGTCTTCTGGCGTTAATTGCTGAGCGTTGTAGGTTGCTGGAAATCTCGCTGATTCTTGATGAAGCGTTTATCGATTTTATTCCCGACGAGTCGGGGTTTATCCCGCTTCTGCGCGATAACCCGCACGTGTGGGTGTTGCGTTCGCTCACCAAGTTTTATGCCATCCCCGGCCTGCGCCTGGGGTATCTGGTCAATGGTGATGAACAGGCGGTGGCGCGAATGCGCGAGCGACAGATGCCGTGGTCAATTAACGCCTTTGCTGCGCTGGCGGGTGAAATCATTCTTCAGGATAGCGACTATCAGCAGAAAACCTGGCTGTGGCTGGAGGAAGAGGGGCGGCGCTTTTACCATCAACTGCACCACATTCCCGGCCTGACGGTTTATCCTGGCCGGGCCAACTATTTGTTTTTGCGTTGCGACGTGCCGGACCTTGATCTGCAATACGCCATGCTGCAGCAGCACATCCTGATCCGCAGTTGCGCCAACTATCCAGGGCTCGACGGGCGCTACTTCCGCGTCGCTATTCGCAGCCAGCAGGAAAACACCCAGTTGCTGGCGGCTTTCAGACAGGTATTTAGCGGGTAGATGTCTGCTGCCATTGTTCGTCTGCAGTTCTTCCCGGTGGCGCTGCGCTGACCGGGCTACGGGTTTACAGCCGTCTGCGGGCCGGTAGCGCCGCCTCCGGGGAATGTGCGGAGCCTGATTAATGGCTGCTTTTTTCTTCCCGGCGGCGCTGCGCTGACCGGGCTACGGATTTACAGCCGTCTGCGGGAAATATGATTGCCGGCGCTAGAGCAATTCGACGCCGCCCTGCACCATGCGCAGCAGATGCTGCTCGGGCCAGGATTCGGTAAGCCGCTTCTCTTCCAGCCGTCGCTGCAAATACTCAATATCGTGACGTTCACGGTCGAGCATCAGGCCAACAACGCTACCGCTGTGCGCCACGTTAATGCCGTATAAATCGCACTCTTCTACCAGCGTCAACAGCGCATCAAACCCCGGTTTTGGCAGCAGGTGCTGGCTGGCGATGGCGCTGAGCGTCGCAGCCTCACCCATCCGTCGCGGATTATCCGTCTCACAGGCCTGCTGGATTTTCTCCCAAGCCTGTTGCAGAACGGCAGAATGAGCGTGCAGCTTTTCAAGTCGGGGAAGGCGGTGATAATCAGTGGTCAGCAGCGTGGTGGGGCTTTCAAGTACCAGCAGATCGAGTTTAGGCTGAGAATGGCAGGCTATTTGCGTTTCGGCGGTGTTGTGATCGAACAGCGTCAGTTGGCGAAACAGGGTGCTGTCGGTCGGTTCCAGAGAAACGCACAGTTGGGCCAGGGTGATTTCATCCAGCGGGTGACCGAGATGATGCGCGGTAGCTACCGCCGTTGCGGCGATATCCGCAGTGCTGCTGGCCATGCCTTTGGCGACCGGAATGGTGGAGCAAATGTCGATACGAATCTCTTTGCTGAGGTCAGCCGGATAGCACCAGTAGTTCAGTAGCCTGTCGACCATTGCCCGTGAAAGCGGACGCTCATCCGCACGAGGTGAACCGTAGTCCACCTCGACGGTGCTGTACCAGTCAACGGGGCAGGAGACCAGCTTCTCGCTGCCGAGGATCCAGCCCTGGATGAGTTCGCCGCAGGAGGCGGGGCATTGCGCAACAGCCACGTTTTTCTACCCTTTGCTCAGATTGCCAGGGCGCATAGTGTCATGCCGATCCCGCTATTTCCATGACTCACCGCAACTTGCCGGGCGGCGAGCTCAGGCTGAAACGGTTAACGTCTGCGCTTCGGGAAGCGCGAGACGCATAACGTCGCGGGCAATCATCAACTCTTCATTAGTATTAATGACTGCCACTTTGACGACCGCGTTATCACCCTGAATAAAGGTAGCGTTATGCTGGTTTTTCTCTTCATCGACCGACAGCCCGAGAAAATTCAGGTTATGGCAGATGGCGCTTCTGGCGCGGGCCGAGTTTTCGCCGATGCCGCCGGTAAAGATCAGCGCGTCCAGGCCGCCCATCTGCATGATATAGCTGCCGATGGTGGCGCGAATGCGCTCGGCAAAGAGCGTCAGCGCCAGGGTTGCCCGTTGATTGCCGCCGTCAGCAGCCTGTTCGACATCGCGATAGTCATGGGAGACGCCGGAGACGCCAAGCAGGCCCGATTCGTTGTTTAACAATAGGTTGAGCTGCTCCGGCGTTTTGCCCTCATGCAGCGCCAGCCACGGTAAAATCGACGGGTCGATATCGCCGCTGCGGGTGCCCATCATCACCCCGGACTGCGGCGTAAAGCCCATCGAAGTGTTCACGGAACGCCCGCCTTTGATGGCGCAAACGCTGCTACCGTTACCAAGATGGCAGCACACCACGCGCAGCGCGCTCAGCGGCACGCCCAGCTTTTCTGCCAGCGTCGCGCTGACGTACTTATGGCTGGTGCCGTGGAAGCCGTAGCGGCGAATGCCCAACTCGCTGTAGTAGCGCCAGGGCAGCGGATAGATAAACGCGCGCTCATCCAGCGTCTGGTGAAAAGCGGTATCAAACACCGCCACCGACGGCGTATCGGGCAGCAGCTGGCGGAACACTTTGATTCCCAACGCATTAACCGGGTTATGCAGTGGGGCGAGTTCAGCCAGACGCTCAATTTCCGCTAAGGTTTCATCGGTGACCGGTGTCGAATCTTTAAAACGTTCCCCGCCGTGCGCCACGCGGTGACCGACTCCGTCGATATCCTGCAGGCTTTGAATAATCTGGTAGCCAAGGAGTTTTTCCAGCAGCAGAGTAACGGCTTCGCGATGATCGGCGATCGGCGCTGACTCCTGCCATTTTTGTGCAGGGGTTTTTATTGTTACCTGAGCGTTGGCCATGCCGATACGTTCAATCAGTCCCTGACAGAGCGTCTCGCCCTGCGGCATTTCCAGCAGCTGGAATTTTAATGATGAGCTGCCGGCGTTAATGGCCATTATTTTGTAAGACATAAAGGTTCCTTCGAATTCAGAAAATCCAGCACGGCGTCGAGACCCGAGTTATTCAACGCGCTGGTGATAAAAATCTGCTGTGCTCCAGCCTGCGTAAGCCACTCCGTAACCAGCGAAATACGCTGCGGCTCGGCCAGATCAGCCTTGGTGACCAGGCCAATCGTCGGTCGGTTCATCGGGGCGGTAAAACCTGGAGAAAAGGGCGACCACTGGGCGTCGGCATTCAGCACCAGCGCGATGACGTCGGCCTCGCAGGCGCTGGTCAGCAGGGCGCTATACAGGCAGCGGTTCTCCAGATATTCACCCGGCGTGTCGATGGCCATCGGCGACCATTCAATGGCCTGAGTTTTCTTATAATGGAGCGCTTCGCCGCGCAGGCTTTGGGTCAGCGAGGTTTTTCCACACTGGCTGGGGCCGATAAACATCAAACGCTTCATTGGCTTACGTCCGGGTGATCGAACAGGTAGTGAACTGCATCATTTCGCCCAGCGTGCGCGTCACCTGCTTGAGGGCATATTCGACGGCGGAAACATCGCCGGTCAGCACCACCGCGCCGGTAAAGCGATCGAGAAAACCAATTTCCACCGCGCCGGATTTGGTGGCGATATCGCAGGCGATAATCGATGCTTCGCTCGGTGTGATGGTAAGGATGCCAATGGCGGAAACCGCATCCGGCAGGCCCAGTTTCTTAAAGAGATCTTTCCCAGGATTGGCAATCAGGTGCGCGAGGGTGACCTGTTTTCCCGGCACGTATTCCTGAATCATGCGATCCGTTGTCGGTTGTCTTTCCATTATCCCTCCACCATCTGTCGCCACATGGCTTCATGCGGGCGCGGGATCACCGAACGGTAAACCAGCAGCCCTTTTTCGCCCGCGCTTTCGCTGGCAACCGTCACGGCGTTATTGACGTCAGAAACGTCGCCCGCCACCACCATGTAGCACTTACCGCCGATGCCGAAGGCCATATGCACTCGTACCAGGGTGACGTTTGAGGCTTTCACCGCCCGGTCCGCGGCGCTGATGCAGGCCGCTACGCTCCAGGTTTCGACGATGCCGACCGCCTGGCGTTTTTCGACGCTGTTCAGACCGCTGATAGCCGGGAGAATACTGGGATGGATGTTCGCCAGCACCATGCTGTCGACGAGCATCTCGCCAGCCAGCGACGTGCCGGTTTCAATGGCCTGCTGGAGCGCGCCGATGTCGCCGCCCAGCATCAGTAAAAACTTACCTGGGCAGATGGTCTTGCTGACCAGTAAATCGACGTTGGCGCTTTTCAGCATGGCATCACCAAGCTCCATGCCTTTGGCGATGCTGGTGAGTTCTAAAATTCCTATAGCCTGAGACATGGTTAACCTCTTACAACCGTGATGGCCTGTTCGCTGATGGCCGATACAACGCCGTCGATGCTGGCGTGAATCGGCGCGCCTAATGCGCCTGCCGGGATATCGGCAACGCATTGCCCACGCGTCACGCGCTCGCCGACGGTAACAGTCGGCCCCGCGCTGGCACCGATATGCTGGCGCAGCTGTAAAGTCACTTTTTCTACTGACGGTTCGTCTTCAACCAGCGGTGCTTCCTGGTACCAGGGGCTGAGTCCTAGTTTGGCGATCAGCCGCTTCACCGGCACCAGGCGATATTTCGCCATTTCGTCGGCCGGATTCAGCGGCCCTTCGTAGCGCTGGTTTTGCGCCCGCAGCTCGCGTTTTAACATGCGGTTGATGCGCATCGGCGAGATCCCAACCGGGCAGGCCACGCTTTCGCAAACGTTGCATTCTGAACAGGTGAGAGCGCTCAGCAGCAACTGTGGCGTAGCCGCCTGATGAAAGTTCACCGCCCGCACCAGCAGGTGCGGAGAGAGTTCGTGGCCGATCAGGTGTCGCGGACAGAGATCGGTACACAGTCGGCACTGTTCGCAGACGGTACGTGCGACGGAAAGCACCGTGCGCTCGTCCTGCATTCTCCGCTGGATAAGCGGATGGCTTTTGGGGAGCACCAGCAGGCCGCCGGTAGTTTTCGTCACCGGGTTATCAAGAGAAGTAATCAGGCCACCCATCATCGGGCCGCCGTTAATAAAACCAGGGTCGTCGACCGTTGCGCCGCCTGCCAGCGCCAGCACTTCACGCAGTGACATGCCGATAGGAACGGTAACGGTCAACGGTCTGGCGACCGCGCCGTTAACGGTCAACGTGCGACGAGTGACCGGAAACTGCTGCTCGACCGCCCGGGCAATATTCAGCACCGTTTGCACGTTATTGACGACCACGCCGACGCTGGCCGGTAACGCAGCCGGGGCGACCCGGCGACCGGTTGCCATCCAGATAGTCAGCACCTCATCGCCCGCAGGATAAACATCCGGCAGGATATGCAGGCGGATACCGGCTGGCAGCTGCGGGGTGAGCGCGTCGATGGCCCGGCGGTATTTTTCTTTCAGGGCTATCACCCCTTCGCGCGCGCCGGTTGCCGTCATCGCGTACTGCACGCCGCGGACAAGACGCGCGGCCTGCTGCCACATCAGCTGCTGGTCAACTTTGAGCATCGGTTCACACTCGGCGGCGTTTACCAGGAAAATTTCCACCTGCGCCTGCAGCTTTACGTGAGCGGGAAAACCTGCCCCGCCCGCACCCACAACGCCCGCTGCGCGAACGCGCTCGCGAATTTCATCGGCACTATGGGGCATTTCAACGGCGTTGACGGCGGTACTCATAGCAGTTCCTCCAGCAGTTCCCGAATGGTTTCGGCATTAGCCGGACGCGGGTTAGTGCGTAGGGTGACGTCAGCGAGCGCAGCCTGCACCATCGCTGGAATGCGCGCGGAAAAATCGGATTTTCCTTCTTTAAGCGCAACGGCCAGTGAGGGAAGGGCGCAGCGTTGCTTAAGCAGTTCGATTTGCTGAATCAGCGCATTGATCGCCGCGATATCATTAGCTTCTGCCGGGCAAAAACCACAGGTCTTCGCCATCCGCGCGTAGCGTTTGGCGGCGCGCGGGTCACCCGCGTTAAAGCGGATCACCGTCGTAAGCAGCAGCGCATTGGCCAGCCCGTGCGGCAGATGAAACTGTCCGCCGAGCTGGTGAGCGATCGCGTGATTAAGCCCCAGCCCGGCCTGGCTGAACGCCATCCCCGCCAGCGTTGAAGCATTGTGCATTTTCCCGCGCGTCGCTACGCAGTCGCCTTTTTCCACCGCCGTGGGCAGATACTGGAACACCAGTTTGGCGGCTTTTTCCGCCAGCGCGTCGGTAAAGTCGCTGGCGTGCGGTGACACCCAGGCCTCCAGGGCATGGGTCAGCACGTCCATACCGGTGTTGGCGGTAATCTGCGGCGGTACGCTGACCACCAGCTCCGGATCGAGGATCGCCATATCCGGATACAGCGCATTGTTGAACAGCGGGTACTTGATACCTTTATCAGGATCGCTGATCACGCAGGCGCTGGTGACTTCCGAACCGGTGCCGCTGGTGGTCGGGATCGCCACGCAGGTTTCGATGTTGATCCCGCTCTGCTGGCTAAACCAGACGATGGCCTTCGCAGCGTCCATTGCCGAGCCGCCGCCGAAACCGATCACCACCTGCGGTTGTAGAGCCTGCATTTGCGCAATGCCCTGCACCACGGTGTGGATGGTGGGGTCCGGCGTTATCTCGCTAAAGACGCTGATGCGGTTATCTGCGGGCAGCGCGTTACGCAGGGTATCCAGCAGCGGCGAGCGCGCCAGAAACCCATCGCAGATTATCCAGATGTGCTTGTTGGTAAAGCGCTTAAGCACCGCCAGACTGCCCTGACCGCTGTACAACCGCGTTTGTAGTGAGAAAGTATTCATCGCGACCTCGGTTAGCGGATGGAGAAGCCGTTGGTCAGCACGCAGCGCCGTGAGCGAGCAAAGGTTCGCGCCGACGTGGTCCCTTCACCGGTTGGCGTGGCGATAGTGAAGGTGGTAAACCCTTCGCCGCCGACGCCGATCCCGGCATAGGATGGGCCGTTTTTAACGAATATTGAGGTTTGCAGGGTGCGCGCTGCGAGGTTCAGGCGCGACACGTTCTGCGAGTGCATGATCGCGGTGTGATGCAGACCCTCTTCAACCTTCAGCGCCAGCGTCAGCGCGCTATCGAAATCGCTGACTTTCACCACCGGCAGCATCGGCATCAGTTGTTCGCTGGTCACCCACGGATCGTCGGCGTTGACGATGCCAATCAGCAGACGAGGCGCTTTAGCAGGAACGGCGATCCCGGCGGCTTCCAGCATGGCTGATGGGCTCTTGCCGACCAGTTTTTTATTCGCCTGGCCTTCTGGCAGGCAGGCGGCGCGGAGTTTGTCGGTATCGGCAGGGCTTAGCAGCAGCGCACCGAAGGTTTGCATTTGCTGTACCAGTCGGTCGGCGACGCTCTCCACTACGATCAGACTCTTCTCGGCAATGCAGGGCAGGTTGTAATCGAATGACGCGCCGTTGATGATATCTTCCGCTGCTTTCACCAGATCGGCCGTTTCATCAACGATACAAGGCGGGTTGCCCGCGCCAGCGCCAATCACCTTCTTACCGCTCTTCATGCCCATTGCCACAATGCCCGGGCCACCAGTAATGGCCAGTACCGCGATTCGCGGGTGGGCCATCATCTGCTGGGTGGCTTCGAAAGTTGGCTCTGCGACGGTAACCACCAGGTTGCGGATGCCGCAGCAGCGAAAAGCGATCTCTTCAATCAGGCTGATAAGCTTGAGAGAGACCTTTTTCGCGCCCGGATGCGGGCTAAAGTAGACGCTGTTGCCCGCCGCCAACATGCTGATGCTGTTGTTGATGATGGTTTCCGTCGGGTTGGTGCTTGGGGCGACCGAACCGATGACGCCAAACGGCGAGTATTCAAAGAGCACCATGCCGCCGTCACCGGTCAGCGCGGTGGTGGTGAGGTCTTCTACGCCCGGCGTGTTGTCCAGCGCAGCCTTGTTTTTGAGGAATTTATCTTCTTTGTTGCCCATTCCCGTTTCATTGGCGCTCTCTTCCGCCAGCGAGGCGAGAAGCGGCGTCAGCTCCTGACGCATTGCGCTGATGATGGCGCTGCGCGTTTTCAGCGGGCACTGCTGGTAACGTAAGAACGCCTGATGCGCGGCGTCGATGGCTTCGCTCACGGACTGGAAGATCCCTTTGCCCTGAGGCTGGCTCGGAGTTTGTTCCGGGGTCAGTTGCTCGCTGAGAATGGTGCGAATGAGGGTTTCGAGTTCAGAAGTATTCATTGATGAGTTCCCACGTTAATGGCCGCAATGGCAGCCAGTGCTATATCCATGTCCTGCTCAACGCTGCCGCCGCTGATGCCCAGACCCCCAATCAACAGACCGTCACGCCACAGAGCGTAACCGCCGCCAAAGGTAACGACTTTTCCCTGTAAATGACTTTCCAGGCCATAAAGCGCGGCGCCCGGCTGAACGACATCGCTCAGTTCATGGGTTGCCGTTTTCATAGCGACTGCGGTCCAGGCTTTTTTTGGTGCCAGTTCGCTGCTGACCAGCAGCGCATCCGGCATTCGCCAGGTGACGGTTTCCGTACCATGTGCGTCAACAATGCTGACCACCACCGGCACCTGTAGCTGCTGGGCGCGTTCTACGGCGGAGCGAGTCAACTGGTGGAGGTCGTGAAACGAGAGAGCCATAGGCGTCGTCTCCTTGAGGCGGGGGGGCTGGCTGGCAGCCAGATAGCGTTTGCTGATTTCACGGATGATATCGTTCTGGTGCGCATCGCTATCTTCGGCGCGAGCCAGGGCGTACAGGCAGTCTGATAAGCGATTGATGTAGCGCATCAGCACCTGGCGTACGTTGATTTCTGCGGCCAGCTCAACCAGGCGGCGTTCGGCCCGGCGGGCCAGCGTACGGGCAAAATGTAGGCGGCTCGCGGCTTCGCAGCGACCGGGTAAAATAAAACTGTGCAGCGGCTCGACGCGGGCCATCGCCCGATCAATAGCGGCTTCCAGAGCCGAAATCTCTTCGCTGCTGATGTAGCGCTGTTTGGGCGACGGCTGCTCGCTGTCGCTGGCCAGTTCGGCGCTAAACCAGAAAATTTGCTGCTGGATGGCCTCGAGTAAGATGCGATGGCTTTCATCCGCAGCGGCGCAGGCGCACAGGCTTAGCGCTGCGTTCAGCTCATCCAGCGTGCCGTAGGCTTCGACGCGCGGGTGGGTTTTGCTCACCCGCTGGCCGGTAAATAACGATGTGGTACCGGCGTCACCTGTTCGGGTATAAATCGCCATAATCGCCCCTTAACGCGAAAGCGTATCTACAATGCCGACAACGGCGAGGTCAATGGCCTCATTGGGCCCGGAAAAGACATGTCTGGCGCTGGAGCCGCCGCTAAGCAGCACCAGTTCGCCGACCCCTGCGCCGACGGAGTCAACGGCAACTTCATCGCCTGACGTTGGTGATGCGGGAAGTTCGCCATCGGCGCTGACCCGACGTACCAGCAGCAGCTTTTTCCCTACCAGGGAGGGCGATTTTTGCGTGGAGACAACCGCGCCCGTGACTCGTGCCAGATGCATGATTTACTCCTGCTTAATTAATTGAATATTCCGCGCGCTTGCCGCTTCATGCGCCAGTGCGGTCACGATGCATTTGCGATGGAGAACCAGGCGTCCTTTGCCAAGGCTTGCGACATCGCGATAGCTCAGCAGCGAACCGGCGTGCAGAGTCAGCGCCAGCCCGTGCTCGTCGGTGAACATCACCGGTAGACGAGCCAGTTTTTTTACCGGGATAACCGGCAGTAGCTGGCTATGCACGGAGAGCTGTACGCGGATGCCGAAAGCCAGGGCGTCGTGAATTTTCCCGGCGACGGGGTCGTCGGTTTCCGCTTCAGCAAGCTGGCCCAGCAGCGGCAGGTCGATGAGCAGAATGCGCAACGACGCGTGCTGACAGAACAGGCTTCGGCTGTCCGCTTCACGCAACTGCGCAACGCTCAGCGTCGCCGTGCTGTGGGCGCGACGCTGCAGCCGGGAGACAATCTCCTCAACAATGCGCTGCAGAATTTCGCCGTTCATCGTGGGGCCACCAGCCGGGCAAAGGCCTGCGGGTTATCGGCACCAGCAGCGTTGGCTTCATCGGTATCGATATGCATTTCGAGGCGCATGTCCGGTGAAACGCGAATCGCCACGTTGTTGAAAATCAGCCCGCGCTCGTCGCCTTCGATTGCCACGGAGACCTTATCGCCGTGGGAGACCCGCAGGATCAGGGCATCCAGCGGCGACATATGAATATGCCGCTGGGCGACAATCACCCCAGAAGATAATTCCAGTTCGGCAAAGGGGCTGACCAGACGGATGCCCGGCGTCCCTTTCAGGTTGCCGGACATTCTCAGCGGTGCTGCCACTCCCAGCGTCCTTGCGTCGGTGCGCGATATTTCCACCTGGCTTGTTGAGCGCAGTGGACCAAGCAGGCGTACGTTTTTGAGCTGCCCTTTTGGCCCCACCAGGGTGACAGTTTGTTCCGCAGCATATTGCCCCGGCTGCAGCAGCGCTTTTTTCTCGCTGATGGGATGGCCGGGAAAAAGCTGCGCGTAATCCTGCGCAGACAGATGGATATGACGATTCGAGACGCCCAGCGGAATCGGGCGCTCGCGCATCTCATCAAGAACTTTGCTGACCGTTGATTCCAGAAGCTGTTTATCCATTACGCTTCACCTCGCTTGCCTGAATGAAGGCAAAGAGAACGAGGGTCGCCTTTCTGGCGCTGGCATTTCGGGTCCAGGCACAGGTTGCAGCTGACCAGTCCGGCTTCCTGTGGTACTTCATCTGCTGGCTCTTCAGAAACGACATTGGCCATGATTGGCTCTTCAGGTTCAGGTGCCATGACGGAGGGCGGGGGAGTTTCTGCGGGCATTATCCCTTCTCCGGGCCTGGCGATGACCTTGTGGGCCACCAGGCCATTTCGCTGTTCGGCAAAATGTGCGCCGGTGGTGATCGCCGCCTGCACGGAGGCGACATCACCGGTCACTTTAATAACCGTCCAGCCTGAACCATTGGTCTTTTCGAGGGCGACCAGCGTGATAGAAGCGGATTTCGCCATGATATCGGCGCAGCTGATAGCCAGTGCCAGACCACAAACTTCAAGTAATCCAAGAGATTGCTTCACGCGGTGCTCCTTATTCGCCATCGATCAAGCTTTCGGTAAAATGGCCTCAACGTCGCTGTGCGGACGCGGGATAACGTGGCAGGATTTCACTTCACCCACTACGCTTGCCGCCGCGCTGCCTGCGTCTACGGCTGCTTTAACCGCGCCAACATCGCCGCGAACCATCACGGTAATCAGACCAGAGCCAATTTTTTCATAGCCCACCAGCTGCACGTTGGCGGATTTCACCATCGCATCGGCGGCTTCAATGGCGCCGACCAGCCCTTTTGTTTCAACCAGTCCCAGTGCGTTATTCATACTGCCGTTCTCCTGTGTTTAAGCATGGAGATCCCGAAAAGGGATCCCTTTGACGAGCCGTGCCGCGTTGTTACCTGTGTTGCGTTGGGCTTGACTGTCCTGATGATGCATCAGCGTAAAAAGCGGCGCGGATGCGGGTAAATTCTTGTAGTGCACGACCAGCGTGCGCCGATCGCAGGCAATGCCGACCAGCAGCGGCGAGCTGCGCGCCGCCTGCCAGGCGCTGTCTACGACGTCTCCAACTGGGTGATGTTGAACCAGAAAAGGGATGCCTTCCTCTTCGATACCCAGCAGCACTTCGCCCCAGAGGCTGGCGCAGTCGTCGATAGCGGTAATGACAATTGCCGGAGTGGTGTGGTTACTGTCCATGAGCAAACTCCTTATACCAGGAGAGAATCAGGCCAGTTGCCACCGCGTTTCTTGGGCCTTCGCTGCCGCGAATATTTCCTCGCCCGGCAACCAGGCGGTAGTGCGCCAGCGCATCGGTGACCAGTTGCGGAACTTCGAAATCCAGCGATGAGCCGCCGACCAGCACCACGAACGGAATATCGCGAATGTTGCCGGTGGGGCTGACCTGACGCAGGGCGCGCAGGGCGTTGGTGACGAAGACGCGTTCTTTAGCGCTGCGGCGAATGGCGCGCACCTTTTCCAGCGCTAAATCGCCGGGAAGCGGCACCAGTCCATCGGGTTTCACCACGCAGACGCGGGCGAACACGGCGGGAGGCAGCGGCGTCGGGAAGAACTGGACGCTGCCGTCCTCGTGACGTAAGTGGAACAGGCTTTCGACCTTGGCTAGCGGGTATTTCTTGATCTCTTCCGCCAGATAGCGGTCTTCCAGCCCCAGCTCGCGGGCAATGATCATCGTGACCATATCGCCTGCGCCGGCGAGGTGGGTGGCGATAATTTCGCCTTTGGGGTTGATGATTGACGCGTCTGTAGAACCTGCGCCGAGATCGAGGATCGCCAGCGGTCGGGTGGTACCCGGTGTGGTTAACGCGCCCAGAATCGCGGCTTCGGCCTCAGCACCGCCGATTTGCACGTCGATATTGAGCTTTTGCTCGATTTCACGGGCAATCATCGCCATTTGCAGACGGTCTGATTTCACCATCGAAGCGATGCCGACGGCCTGCTCCAGCGAGAACTCCCCTGCAAGACCTCCGGTGACGCTGACGGGTACAGAAGTATCAACGGCTAACAGATCCTGAATAAAAATCTCGCTGCTGGGCTTGTTGGTCAGTTCGGCCATGGTCTGACGCACGTGTTCCAGCATGCCGCCGATGTTGGTCCCGGCCTCGCCGGTCACGTTATCGAGTTTGTTGCAACCATCGACCGCTTTCATGATGGCTTCGGCACCGGCGGCAACATCGACGCGCACGGTACGTCCTTGAGCCAGCAGTTCCAGATTACCGGCAGGTATGGCGCGCGCTTTGACGTCGCCAGAGGGCGTTTTGACTACCACTGCAGAGCGGTTGCCGATCAGCGCACGCGCCATCGGCACGATATTTTTCGTCTCATCGGCGGTGAGGTTAAATACGGTGGCGATACCGTAAGGGTTGGAGAGGGTTTCGATAACCTTCCCCGGAACGGCGACTTCAATCGCCGCCAGCATCCCCAGCGGAATGCGGTCGATGTACAGAACTTCATCAACAATCGGCAGCGGTTTTTCCAGCCGATTGCTGACCAGTACGCCATCATCGCGCTGCAAAATGACGCCGGTAATCTGGTATCCGGCGCGCATAGAGGCGTTAATGACGTTGGCGATGTCGGCAAAATCGAATGCCGATGACACCACCAGAATATAGGACGAGTCCGCCGGGCGGGTTAACAGCTCCTCCGGCGTAATCGTGATACCCACACCAAGGCCTACTCCGCCCGGCGTTTTCGGGTTATGGCCGATCATTGTCGATTCGGTGATGATGGTTTCGGTAATCGTCTCCATCGCCACATCGCCAATGACCGGCGTGGCTTCGTTAATGCGAATGAGCGAAATATCGCTGACATTGATCCCCGCGCGCTTTGCGGCGAGGGTCAACGCTTCCTGAATGCCAAACACGTTACGCAACGTGCCTTTGATTCCGGTGGTTTCCGCCAGCGCGCTGTGCGTAATCGTCAGTGCGCCTGCGCCATCAAGCGTCGCCAACGCGACTTCCGTTGATGAGTTGCCGATGTCAATGCCAGCTATATATCGCATCGTATATCCTTTTTCTCGTCGTACTTCAAACTGCCTTTTTGTTGGCTGCGTTCTTTCACCCGAATCACTTACTACAGTAAGCTCATCGGGGTTCACTCACTTGCCGCCTCAATGCATCTCGAATTACTTAGAGAAAGCTAATCGTCGCCTTTGAGTTTTTTGCGCTCGACGTACAGCGTTGCCGCTTCACGAACAAAAGCTGCGCAAATTTTTGCCTGATAGCGGCTTTCGAGATCGTCAGCCATTGCTATCAGCTCTTCTTTGGTGGAACGATACGGGCGAAGAGCGTTGTAGATTTCAAGAATGCGATCGTCCGGTACTGCGGTCAGTTCGGCGGCGCGTTCAAAGTTCATCGCCAGCCTGTCGCGACCCGCATCTTTGGCGATAGACGCCTGTAAACGCAGGGTTTCCGGGGTAATACGCATATCCTGAGCGGTGACTTTATTGCTCAGCACGTTTTCCAGCGTGAAGTCATCCAGCGTTTTGTTGGTGGCGGTTTTCACCCACTCCGGATGTTTGTTCGCCAGCGGATAATCGCTAACTTTTGCGCTACGGGTCGCGTCACTAGCGACAGGAGCCGCCGCTGGCGCATCGCCCTGCAGGCTGTTCATGCGGCTCAATACGTCCCGAACCATCGATTCAATTGCGTCGGTATTCATGGAGTTATCCTTTATCAAAGCGCCACGCGCAGTTCCTGCGGGTTTTTGCCCGTCACGACGTATTTGGTCTCTTTAATGTGCAAAATGGCCGACTTCGCCTGGTATTTCGGGCGTGCCATCTGGTCATTAAGCGTAGGGACCGGCTGCGGTGATTCGCGCTTCGCATAGCGGGCGGCGTTTTTACCAATCTGCCGATAGGTTTCCAGCGTCAGCAGCGGTGCCTGCGGGAACAGCTCCAGGTTGGAGAGCGGCGGCAGTCCCTGTTGATGGATAACCGTGGTGCCTTTCGACTGGATGCCGATGGAGATACCCGAGCCGCTCAGACGGTTGCCTTCAACGGCGACAAACGCCACGTCGGAGGATTTAAAGCAGCGAATCACGCGCGCTTTGACGCCTTCTTCTTCGATACCGGCAATGACTTCGCGCAAAATGCTCTTATGCGGTAAGCCGACGATATTGACGGTCTGCGCCAGGCCAAATGCCGGGCCGACGGCGATAATGACTTCGTCCTGCTGAGTGCCCTGGCGAGCTTCGCCCACTTCGGTCAGAAAGCCGTCGCCTGCAGGCGCAGCGGTCTGTGGTGCAGCGGATGCCGCAGGCGCATTAAACGAGACGGGTTTATCGCTGCCCTTCATATCGCGGAGCACGTCTTCAATTATCTGGCGCAGCAATTTTTCATTAATTTCCATTTCTCACCCCTTAATCAATCTCGTTGGGATCAAGAGCGCCAGGGATGTTTTTAATCTCTTCCCAGCGTTCTCCCTGCAGGCGATAACCCGTTGCCGGACCGGCATAGTCATTGACGTCATTAACCGCAGAGAGCACCTGTCCGTCGCCGACGATAATGGCGGAGGTGTGCAAATAGTCCCCGGTCAGCTTGGCTTTCTGGATGTTGAGCATGTCCTGCGCAACATCGGTAAATCCGCCCTGAGCCAGCGCTTTCACCACTTCCAGGCCGTTACGGTTTTTGCTGATGATTTCCTGTGCGAACTTGATATCTTCAACGATGTTACGTTCCGGCATATCTTTCGAACCGTGGGCGTAGGTCGCGGCTTCGACTTCTTCGTCGGTAATTGGCGGCAGACCCATTCCGGCAAACACGGCCTGCAGGGCGCGAGCCGCTTTGTTACGAATAGCGATAACGTCTTCTTCGCGAACCGGACGCAGACCGCCGTCCACTTTCAGGTCGCGCTGGATAACGTTGTAATCGTCAAAATCTTCCGCATCTTCGTTGGAACCGGCGAACATGTTGTCGTAGTTCGGCACCGCGGAATAACCGGAAGAGATAAAGTCGGTACCCGGCAGGAACTGCATCAGCAGGCGTGCGGTACGACGCATATCGGAGTGGGTGAAGGTCTGGTCATTACTGGAGGCGCATTCCAGATCCAGCGATGAGCAAATCAGGTTTTCCGCCAGCACCGCACGAATGCCTGATGGCACGGCAGACGGCACGCCGATACAGCTTACGGAGCCATTTTGCAGACCCTGAACGCCAGCGGCTTTGGTGATATAGATGCAGCGCGCTTCCAGATAAAGCATCGATTTACCTTCGGCGTAGCCCATCTGTACTTCAGAGCCAGAACCGGAGGTGAAGCGCATTTTCAGGCCGCGAGAGGCGTAGGACGAGGCCAGGAAGCCCTTCGACCACGGAGTATCGTCGCCGTCGGTAAATACAGGTTCAGTACCGTATACGGAAATAGTTTCCGCATAGCAGGTGTGGCCTAACATACCGAGCTTCAGCTCGGTGGCTTCTTCCAGGGAGCACTGAGTCAGCACGCCCGGACGACCTACCTGTGAACCTACCAGCAGAGCGATGGCGTTGAACGGGGCATAACGCGCTACCGCAACCGTCGTCTCTTGCTCATCAAACCCGCGCCATGCGCCTTCGGCGGCGTCGGCGGCAATTTGCACCGGGTTATCTTTGACGTTAGTGACGTGCGCCTGTTGAGAAGGGGTGCGGCGTGCGCGCATTTTCTGCATCGACATCATCATCTCGACGACGTTCATATGCGAAACCACTTCGACAATTTTCGCCGGGGTCATGGCAGTAGTCAGGGGGACGATGTCGCTGCGTTTTACATTGGGATCGCACAGCATGTTCGCCAGCTTGACCGAATCCATCGCCATGACTTCTTCTGCACGATTCAGGTTAATACCGTAGCGGGCAATAAAGTGGTCGATCAGGTCGAATTCGCTAACCGGTTTCCCGTCCAGCTCGGTCACTGCGCCGTTTACGATTTTAATCGACGGTTTCGGGTCGTTCGGGCTTTCCATCGCGATAAAGCCTTCTTCGATCCACTCTTTAACGAAGCCGTCCTGATTCACAGGGCGTTTCGCGAGTGCTTCAAATCTTTTCGATCTCATGAATCAGCCTCGTGGGGTTTAGATGTAGGACGGGCGATCGTTTTTCGGTTCAGAACCGAGGGTCGCAAGGACAGTTTTGCCAATTTCGCGGGCGGAGGTGACCGCCTGACGGACTGCGCCGGAGTCGCCAGAAATCACCAAAATGGCTTCGTTACTGAAGCTCGTGCCGTGCGCCGGAGAGCTGTAAGCGACCACTTCAACGTTGGCTGATTTCAGAGCAGTATCGGCCATTAACACACCGACGGAAGCCGGAGCGCCGACGATGATGCCGCAGGCTCGACCAATTGGCGCACCGAACGCTTTTTCAAGGGCGTAGCTGGCGCGGGCGGTGTATTGCAGCTCGATATGCCCGGCTTCGTTGCCGTAAACATCGCCGAAGGTACGATCGAGCTCTTTCAGCGCGACTTCGATACCGCGCTTGACGTCAGAAACGTCGTTGCCGCCTAAAATAATCAGCGAACCGTGACCTGCTCCGCCTTTGGTATCGCGAGGAAGTTCGATGCTGACCACTTCGGTGTTAGTGGCTTTCACCGCTTCGTCCGCCGCCATAATGTGCGGACCTGCGCCGGTACGTGCGCCAAGAATGCCGATGGAGCGATAGCGCTTTTCAAGCTTCATCGCGTCCAGCAGGGCGGTATCGACGTTAGCGATAACCAGACCCAGGGTGTCGCCAATGGCGGTCCCGACAAATTCCGTTAAACTGCAGCTTTTTTCTGCCATAGCCGTCTCTCGTATAGGATGGGGGTGAGTAGGGGTGGCCTGCTGTTCCGGCGTTGCCACTCGGGCAATCACCTGCGCCATGATCTGTTCAACCAGCTCATTGCTGCTCATTGGCTAATTCCCTTCGGTAAGATTTTTTCTACATCGGAGTGAGGACGTGGGATGACGTGTACGGCTTTCACTTCACCCACGTTGCGTGCGGCGGCGGAACCTGCATCGGTTGCCGCTTTAACCGCACCGACATCGCCGCGGACGATGACGGTTACCAGCCCGGAGCCAATCTTTTCATAGCCCACTAACATCACATTGGCCGATTTAACCATTGCATCAGCGGCCTCTATGGCTGCGGTTAAGCCTTTGGTTTCTACCATTCCTAGTGCTTCTTGTTGCATAAAGACCTCGCATGGAGTGTTCCGATAGTTGGGACTATAAGAAGATGCGAGGAAAAAGAATGGCTGACTTGAATTTGATGATGAAAAAATAGTGAGTCATCAATAATATAAAATTGCTACTTTATAATTTAACTTGTTGATTTATGTTGTTTTATTTATTTACCTTGATGTGATTATTTTGTTTTGTATATTCCATATTTACAAAATTGTTTATGACGGATTTAATTTTATCTGCTATGCGAAAAAAAACGATTTGTGATGCTTGTTGGAAAACGGTGAGTTGGTTATAGCAATATTTTTGCATGCTTCATGAGATGATTAATTGCAAAAGCCACGCGTGTGCTATGTCGCCAGCAATTATTTAATGACAATAATTTGTTATCCATGCCCGAATTTTCCGAGGTGGCCGTCAGCAGGTTGCCAACAATTTGCAGACAGGAATTCATATAGTGGTGCCCGCTGTACTCTACTGCCAGCAGGATGTTGGCTGGTCAGGACACAAACTCTGTTAAGAAGGTGTCACAATGAATGATTCGCTAAAAGCGCAATGTACCGCCGAGTTTTTGGGCACCGGGCTATTTTTGTTTTTTGGTATCGGTTGCCTGAGCGCGTTAAAGGTGGCGGGAGCAAGCCTCGGATTGTGGGAGATTTGCATCATATGGGGATTGGGGATCTCTCTTGCTGTCTATCTGACCTCAGGAATATCCGGTGGCCATCTCAACCCTGCTGTTACCGTCGCGTTGTGGTTATTTGCTTGTTTTCCGGGACGAAAAGTTTTTCCTTACATCATTGCACAGGTCGCAGGCGCCTTTGGCGGAGCTGTGCTGGCCTACGTGCTTTACAGCACAATGTTTACCGAGTTTGAAGCCACACACCATATCGTGCGCGGTAGCGTAGAGAGCCTGCAGCTGGCAAGCATCTTTAGTACCTATCCGGCGGCATCATTGAGCCTCTGGCATGCGGCGCTGGTCGAAGTGGTGATTACCTCCATGCTGATGGGGATGATTATGGCACTGACTGACGATGGTAACGGTGTGCCAAAAGGGCCGCTGGCTCCGCTGCTGATTGGTTTGCTGGTCGCGGTTATTGGCGCATCCACCGGGCCACTTACCGGGTTTGCGATGAATCCGGCGCGTGATTTTGGACCGAAGCTGTTTACGTGGATGGCGGGCTGGGGTGATATCGCGATGACTGGCGGACGGGATATTCCGTACTTTATTGTGCCGATTGTTGCACCGTTAATCGGGGCCTGTCTGGGGGCGGCTATCTATCGTTATCTGATTGGTAATAACTTACCTTGTAATACCTGTAAATTAGAGGATTGATGTATCCGCTGAAATAACTAAAAATTTTCATGAACCGGTATCACGAAGTCGCCCAAAATGTCTCCCACGGATGGGAGACTTTTGCTATCGTATTATTCTTTTATCGTTGGCGGCAAATGATGATGAAAGGAAGTGAATATTAAAGAAATGTTTTATTTATAACAAAAAATTAACTGAGAGGTTTTATCATGATTTCTGCGAGCACACTGAACTCAGAACTCATCAATAAAATCGCACAGGATTTTGCGCAGGCCACCAGTCTGGCGGTTGTGGTAGTCAATATTCACGGTGATGAAATATCTGAACTGTTTAATTTCACTCCTTTTTGCCAGCTTATGCGTCAGCACCCCCAGCACAGCACCCGCTGTCGGATGAGCGACCGTTGCGGCGGTCTTGAGGCTTCAAAAACCGATCAGCTCTGTATCTACCGCTGCCACGCCGGGTTAACCGATTTTTCCATCCCTTTGGTTATTGCCGGGCACCTGGTGGGCTTTGTGCTATGCGGGCAGGTGCGCTTAAGTAACGATGTTGAACTTGTCGACATTTTGAACGTTGATGACCGCTGGCAGGCCGATCCTGAGCTGGTCAAAGCGTTTCGCGACGTACCGGAGATGGACTACTCGCGCGTCATTGCTTCCGCCGATTTACTAAAACTAATAGTAGAAAACTGCCTAAAAAAACAGCTCAATTTTGTCGTGATTAAAGATAATCCGCAGCAGCCTGAACCCGCGCGCGCCAGCCGGGCGGTCAGCCCCCATGACAGTAAAATGAAGAAGGCGTTACGCTATATCGATGCCCATTTGTCTGATGAGCTTCGTCTGGAAGACGTTGCCGCCCATGTTTATCTCAGCCCGTACTACTTCAGTAAGCTGTTCAAGAAATATCAGGGGATCGGCTTTAACGCTTGGGTAAATCATCAGCGGATGGTTAGCGCTAAAGAGCTGCTTTGCCACAGCGACTGGAGTATTGCCAGCATTGCACGAAATTTAGGATTTTCGCAAACTAGCTATTTTTGCAAAGTTTTTCGCCAGGCTTATCAGGTAACTCCGCAGGCTTATCGTCAGCAAATTAATGCCAGATCACAAACTGAACCATTTTAAATGACAATATTTTGTTATTGCCGATTTTTGATATGCCCCCGTATCTGCCTCATTATAAAATGAAAAACTCTCATCCAGAGCAATAAATTGTCGTAGCGCAACAAATTAATAATGAGAGAGCGCTAAGCTGCACTAGTTTTTATTTATTTGATGGGATAGAGTGTTATCAGAAATTGCTTTCAGGTCGCCGCAGGCGTAATGAAAAGATTTTGCAATTAGATATTAGAAACGACGGAAGCCATCCAGCCTCCGTAAGATGTTCCAGAAATTCTTCGAGTGAGGACTCATCCCGCTCGAGAAAATCGACAGGTGCCAGGGAAGGGGGTGTAAATCCCCCGCAGCCCCCGCTGCTGTGATGCTGACGAACCCATATTTGACCACTGATCGCGAGATTGGGAAGGATGGGGAAGGACGACGCTAAGCCAGAAGACCTGCCTGTCGGTGACTACCAACAACTTCGGTGGGAAGTGGGTTGCTTAGATGCGTACAGTCGAAAGACTGGGAATGCTCGCAGCCCTACCACCCTGAACAGGATCAGGGTATGGCAGCCAGGCAGCATGCATTTATTCTCGCAGGGACCGGCAGCGGTTGTGGCAAAACCACCGTTACGCTCGGTCTGCTCAGCCTGCTGAAACAGCGCGGCATGCGGGTTCAGCCCTGTAAAGTCGGCCCGGATTATCTCGATACTGGCTGGCATACCGCCGTCAGCGGCGTCGCTTCTCGCAACCTCGACAGCTTTATGCTCCCGGAACCGGTTCTCAATGCGCTGTTTTGTGAACAGATGCAGCAGGCGGATATCGCGGTGATTGAAGGCGTCATGGGGCTTTATGATGGCTACGGCACCGACCCGAATTATTGCAGCACCGCCGCGATGGCCAAACAGCTCGGCTGCCCGGTGATTTTACTGGTCGATGGCAAAGCGGTATCCACCTCCATTGCCGCCACGGTGATGGGATTTCAGCACTTCGATCCCAGCCTGAATATCGCTGGCGTTATCGTCAATCGCGTTAACAGCGAATCCCACTATCAGCTACTGAAAGGCGCTATTGAACGCTACTGCGCGCTGCCGGTTCTCGGCTACGTGCCGCGAGTGGAAGGCGTGGCCTTGCCCGAACGCCATCTGGGGCTGGTGACCGCCCGAGAATCGCTGGTGAATCAGCAGCCGTGGCGCGATTTTGCCCACACTCTGGCGCAAACCCTGGATATTGAACAGCTCCTTACTCTCAGCCAGCTCACCTCCTTACCCGTCGGGGAGTGGCCTGTGCTGCCGTCGCTTGACGCCGGAGCGGGCCTGACCTTGGCGCTGGCCGACGACGAAGCCTTCAACTTTTACTACCCGGATAACCTCACCCTGCTTGAACGTTGTGGAGTGAATATTGTGCGCTTCAGCCCGCTGCATGATAGTGAACTCCCGCCGTGCCAGATGATCTGGCTCGGCGGCGGCTATCCCGAAATTCACGCTGCAGCGCTGGCGGCCAATACGTCAATGCTGGCGCAACTGCAGGAGGCGCACCGGCGCGGCGTGGCGATTTACGCCGAATGCGGCGGTCTGATGTATCTCGGTAGCACCCTGGAAGACGCCAGCGGTGAAATTTACCCCATGGCCAATCTTATTCCTGGCCATAGCAAGATGGGCAAACGGCTCACCCGCTTTGGCTACTGCGAAGCGAGGGCGATGCGGCAAACGCTGCTGGCAGCACCCGGCGAAACCCTACGCGGGCACGAGTTTCACTACTCAGATTTCATCCCGGAAAACCCGGCAGTGCTGGCCTGCCGTAAAGTGCGTGACGGCCTGACGCTTCAGCAGTGGTCGGGGGGCTGGCAGGTGGGCAACACGTTCGCCAGTTACCTGCATCTGCATTTCGCCCAGCGTCCGGCAATGCTCAATCACTGGCTGGCTGCGGCAAGGAGCGCCCAATGACGCTACTGGCCTGGAGCGTGGCCTGGATCCTCGATTTTATCATTGGCGACCCGCAGAGCTGGCCGCATCCGGTGCGCTGGATAGGCAATCTGATTTCCGCCGTCCAGCGCAGCGTGCGCCGCTACTGCCGCAGCGACTTTGCTTTACGCGTCGGCGGCGGGGTGATGTGGGTTATCGTGGTCGGCCTCACGTGGGGTATCTCCTGGGGCGTGCTGGCGTTAGCGCAGATGATTCATCCGTGGCTTGGCTGGGGGGTTGAGGTGTGGATGATCTTCACCGTGCTGGCCGGGCGCTGTCTGGCGCAGTCGGCGCGGGATGTTGAGCAACCGCTGCGTGTGGGCGATTTGGCTGAAAGCCGCGTCAAACTCTCATGGATTGTCGGGCGCGACACGTCGCAGCTTGAGCCGCAGCAGATTAATCGTGCGGTGGTGGAAACGGTGGCGGAAAACGCCGTTGACGGCATTATCGCGCCGCTCTTCTTTTTGCTGCTGGGCGGTGCGCCGCTAGCGATGGCTTATAAAGCGGTCAACACCCTCGACTCGATGGTCGGTTACAAACATGAAAAATACCGCGCCATCGGCATGGTTAGTGCCCGCCTTGATGATGTTGCCAACTTCATTCCTGCTCGCCTGAGCTGGCTGCTTATCAGCCTGGCCGCCTTTCTTTGCCGCGAAGCGGGCGGCCGTGCGCTGCGTATTGGCTGGCGCGATCGCTACAACCACAGCAGCCCGAACTGCGCCTGGTCAGAGGCGGCGGTTGCCGGGGCGCTCGGCATTCAGCTTGGCGGCCCCAATGATTACTTTGGTCAGCGCGTGGAGAAGCCGTGGATTGGCGACGCGACGCGCGACATTGCCGTAGACGATATTTCCCGAACGATTCGACTGATGTGGGTAGCCTCGACCCTGGCACTGGCGTTGTTTATGGCGACGCGGTACTGGCTGGTTGGCGTGGCCTGAGGACAAATAAATGCACTATATCCAGCAACCACAGGCGATTGAGGCGAAAAGCTTCGACATTATTGGCGACATTATTGCAGAAACTCGCCCGGACTACCGCTTTGCCAGCTCGCTGCATGAAGCCATTATCAAACGGGTGATCCACACCACCGCCGATTTTGACTGGCTGGATATTCTGTGGTTTTCACCCGATGTTCTTGAGCGCCTCAGCGCTGCCCTGAGCCAGCCCTGCACCCTGTATACCGATACTACCATGGCGCTCTCCGGGATTAATAAAACCCTGCTGGCTAAATCCGGTGGCGAGTGCCGCTGCTATATCAGCGATCCGCGCGTAGTGGCTGAGGCGAAAGCGCAGGGGATGACCCGTTCGATGGCGGCGGTTGACATCGCGGTTGCCGAAGAGGGGGAGAAAGTATTTGTTTTCGGCAATGCGCCCACTGCGCTGTTTCGTCTGCTCGAGCATGATGTTGCGGTGAACGGCGTGATTGGCGTGCCGGTTGGTTTCGTCGGCGCGGCGGAATCGAAAGAGGCTCTGACGCAAAGCAACCTGCCAGCTATTGCCGCCCTGGGTCGCAAAGGCGGTAGCAACGTCGCCGCGGCTATCGTCAACGCCATTCTGTATCACCAGCAGGGGGCGCGATGAGCGAGCAATCCTTTGATGATCCGGTGTGGCACAACGGCAAGGCATTACGTAAAGGCTATACCACCGGCTCCTGCGCGACGGCGGCGGCAAAAGTCGCGGCGCTGATGGTGATGCGCCAGCATCTGATTCATCAGGTCTCGATTATTACCCCGTCCGGCGTGACGCTGTGTCTTAACGTCGAGTCGCCGCACGTCGAAGGACAGCAGGCGATTGCCGCGATTCGTAAAGACGGCGGCGACGATGTTGATGCCACCCACGGGATGATGATTTTTGCTCGAGTGGCGCTTAATGATTCTTCTGAGATTACGCTGCGCGGCGGCGAAGGCGTCGGCACCGTGACGCGCAAAGGGATTGGCCTGCCCATCGGCAGCCCGGCGATTAACCGTACTCCGCGCCACACCATTGAGTCAGCGGTGCGCGAAGCGATTGGCCCGTCACGCGGGGCTGAGGTAGAAATTTTCGCACCGGAAGGCGAGGAGCGGGCGCAGAAAACCTACAACTCGCGGCTCGGAATTTTAGGCGGCATCTCGATTATCGGCACCACCGGGATCGTCACGCCGATGTCGGAGGAGAGCTGGAAACGTTCGCTGTCGCTTGAGCTTGAAATCAAGCGCGCGGCAGGGCTGGAGCGGGTGGTGCTGGTGCCGGGCAACCATGGTGAACGCTTCGTTCGCGAGCAGATGGGAATTGATTCTCAGGTGGTGGTCACCATGAGCAACTTCGTCGGCTACATGATTGAAGAAGCCGTGCGCCTCGGGTTCCGTCAGATTGTGCTGATCGGCCATCCCGGCAAGCTGATTAAAATTGCCGCCGGTATCTTCCACACCCACAGCCATATTGCCGATGCGCGGATGGAAACGCTCGTCGCGCACCTGGCGCTGCTCGGCGCGCCGCTGGAGCTTCTGCGGTTGGTCAGCGAATGCGATACCACTGAAGCGGCGATGGAATATATCGACGCGTACGGTTTTCAGCATATCTACGACCATCTTGCCGAGCGCATCTGCCTGCGCGTGATGCAGATGCTGCGCTTTACCAAAACGCCGCCCACCTGCGACGCCATCATGTTCTCCTTTGATAACAAGGTTCTCGGCAGCAATCGCCCGGTCGCAGAGATCGCACGGGAGATGTCATGTTAACGGTGGTCGGCATGGGGCCGTCGGGCCTGCATCTGATGACGCCCGCGGCGCGTGAGGCGGTGGCGACGGCAGACGCTTTGGTCGGCGGCAAGCGGCATCTATTGCAGTTCCCTGAATTTCACGGCGAGCAGTTTGCGCTGGGCGCCAATATTGCCGAGCTGCTGGAATGGCTCGAAGAGCGTGAAGCGCAGCAAGTGGTGGTGCTGGCCTCCGGCGACCCGCTGTTTTACGGCATCGGCACGCGGCTGATTGCCCACTTTGGCATCGAACGCGTGTGCATTATCCCCGGTATTAGTGCGGTGCAATACCTGTGCGCCCGCGCCGGAATCGACATGAACGATATCTGGCTGACCAGCAGCCACGGGCGAGAGGTCTCTTTCGATGAGCTGGCTCGCCATAGCAAAGTGGCGATGGTGACCGACGGACGCTGCGGGCCGCGTGAAATCGCCGCCCAGCTAGCAGCGCGAGGAAAAGGGTATCGCTGGATGGTGATTGGCGAAAATCTGGCGATGGAAAATGAGCGCATTCACTGGCTGCCGGTTAGTGAGGTCGACGCTGAATATGAAATGAACGCGGTGGTGATCCTCGATGAAAGATGAGCTTTTTCTGCGCGGCGAGAAAGTGCCGATGACCAAAGAAGCGGTTCGCGCGCTGGCGCTGGCCAAACTTGAACTGCACCGGGCAAGCCACCTGATTGATATCGGTGCCGGTACCGGCAGCGTGTCGATTGAGGCGGCGTTGCAATACCCCTCGCTACAGGTGACGGCGGTCGAACGCAATCCCGCAGCCCTGCAACTGCTTGATGAAAATCGCCAGCACTTCGCCTGCGGCAACATTGAGATCCTGCCAGGCGTTGCGCCGATGGTGATTACCGAACGGGCCGATGCCATTTTTATGGGCGGCAGCGGCGGCCATCTTGGGGAACTGATTGACTGGTCCTGGCAGCAGCTCTATCCCGGCGGTCGTCTGGTGATGACCTTTATTCTGCAAGAGAACCTGAACTCCGCCCTCGACTACCTGCAACAACGAGGGATCAAACAGGTCGATTGCCTCCAGCTTAACGTTTCGTCGCTGACCACGCTTGGCAGCGGCCACTATTTCAAACCGAATAATCCCGTTTTTGTTATCGCCTGTCAGAAGGAAGAAAACCATGGCTGAGACATTTGACCCCCGTAGTGTGTGGTTCGTTGGCGCAGGGCCGGGCGACCGTGAGCTGATTACCCTCAAGGGTTACCGCTTGTTGCAGCAGGCCCAGGTGGTGATCTACGCCGGTTCGCTGATAAACACCGAATTACTGGAGTATTGCCCAGCAGGAGCTGAGTGCCACGACAGCGCCGAACTCCATCTGGAGCAAATTCTCGACCTGATGGAAGCGGGCGTAAAAGCCGGGAAAACGGTGGTGCGTTTACAGACCGGAGACGTCTCGCTGTACGGTTCGGTACGCGAGCAGGGTGAAGAGCTGACTAAACGCGGTATTGACTGGCAGGTGGTGCCGGGCGTCAGCGCGTTTTTGGGCGCGGCGGCGGAGCTGGGCGTTGAGTACACCGTGCCGGAAGTCTCTCAGAGCCTGATTATTACCCGTCTTGAAGGACGAACGCCGGTGCCCGAGCGCGAACAGCTTGAAGCGTTTGCCAGCCACCAGACCTCGATGGCGATCTATCTCTCGGTGCAGCGCATTCATCGGGTGGCGGAGCGCCTGATTGAAGGCGGCTACCCGGCCACCACGCCGGTGGCGGTTATCTATAAAGCGACCTGGCCGGAAAGCCAGACCGTGCGCGGCACGTTGGCCGATATCGGCGACAAGGTCCGCGATGCGGGGATCCGTAAAACGGCGCTCATTCTGGTCGGGAATTTCCTTGGGGATGAGTATCACTACTCAAAACTCTACGCGGCGGACTTTAGCCATGAATACCGTAAAGCCTGAATCTATTGCTCTTTTCTGCCTGACCCCCGGTGGCGTAACGCTGGCTAAACGGCTGGCAGCAATGCTGCCGTTAACCTGCTTTACCAGTGAGAAGCTGCTGGAAGAGGGGTTTCTGCCCTTTGAAAACGGCTTTGCCAACGCCGCGCGCGAGGCCTTCAGCAGCTACTCGGCGCTGATTTTCATCGGCGCGACCGGCATTGCAGTACGCGTGCTGGCCCCACTGGTTAATGACAAGTTCAGCGACCCTGCGGTGGTGGTGATCGATGAACGCGGGCAGCACGTCATCAGCCTGCTCTCTGGTCACGCGGGCGGGGCTAATGCCCTGAGCCGCTATCTGGCAGGAATGCTGGGTGCGGACCCGGTGATCACCACCGCCACCGACGTTAACGATATGGCGGCCCTGGACACGCTGGCATTCCAGCTTAATGCGCGAATGACCGACTTCCGCGCGGCGGTGAAAATCATCAACCAGATGTTGGTTAGCCATCAGCGCGTCGGCCTGTGGTGGGATGAGGAGCTGAATGAAGACGTCAGCCATTGCGATCGGCGCGGGTTTATTACCGTCTCTGACCTGAGTCAGCTTCCCGAACTGGATGCGCTTATCTGTATCACCTTGCGCAACGAATTGCCGGAGATCGTCATACCGCACTGGAAGCTGGTGCCGCAGCGCGTCGTTGCGGGCATCGGCTGCCGCCGCGATACGCCGTTTCCGCTGTTAGCGGCGCTGCTGGCGCGCCAGCTTGAAGCGCAGCGGCTCGATCCTCTGGCGCTGAAAGCCATCGGCAGCGTTACGCTGAAAAAACACGAGCAGGGGCTGATCCAGTTGGCCTCCTGCTGCCGCGTGCCGTTTGAAACCTTTACCGCTGACGCGCTGCGTGAGCATGAGCATCACTTTCCTGCCTCATCGTTTGTCAGAAAAACCGTTGGCGTGGGGAGCGTATCGGGTCCGGCGGCCTGGCTGCTGAGCCATGGGCAACTTTTAGGCGAAACCCTGCGCGAGCAGGGCGTCACAATTACTTTGGGAGTTTCACACTGATGTTAAGCGTAATCGGAATTGGCCCTGGCTCACAATCAATGATGACCATGGAAGCGATAGAGGCGTTACAGGCGGCGGAAATCGTCGTGGGTTATAAAACCTACACCCACCTGGTGAAAGCCTTTACCGGCGATAAGCAGGTGATCAAAACCGGGATGTGCAAAGAGATTGAACGCTGCCAGGCGGCGATTGAACTGGCGCAGGCCGGGCATAACGTGGCGCTGATTAGCAGCGGCGACGCCGGTATTTACGGCATGGCGGGACTGGTGCTGGAGCTGGTGAGCAAGCAGAAGCTGGATGTGGAAGTTCGCCTTATTCCAGGAATGACCGCCAGTATCGCCGCCGCATCACTGCTGGGGGCACCGCTAATGCACGACTTCTGTCATATCAGCCTCAGCGATCTGCTGACGCCGTGGCCGGTGATTGAAAAACGCATCGTTGCCGCAGGCGAAGCCGACTTCGTTATCTGTTTTTACAATCCGCGCAGCCGTGGCCGCGAAGGGCATCTGGCGCGCGCCTTTGAACTGCTGTCGGCCAGTAAAAGCGCACAAACGCCGGTGGGCGTAGTGAAATCCGCCGGGCGCAAAAAGCAGGAAAAATGGCTGACCACCCTGGGAGAGATGGATTTTGAGCCGGTCGATATGACCAGTCTGGTGATCGTTGGCAACAAAGCGACCTATATACAGGATGGCTTGATGATCACGCCGCGAGGCTACGTGCTGTGAGCTACGGCGAGGTGCTGGTCATGGGCGGAACCAGCGACGCGCGGGCGCTGTGCCAACAGCTGGACGCGGCGCAGGTCAAATACACCCTGTCGGTGGCAACGCCGACCGGCCAGCAGCTGGCGGGCGATATTCAGGGTCAGGTTCGCTGCGGACGACTTGAGCTGGAGGAGATGGTCGCCTGGCTAAAGGCCAACCGTACCCGTTGGGTCATTGACGCTTCGCATCCCTACGCCGAAGTGGTTAGCCGCAACATCATCCGCGCCTGTGAAACCGCTGGCGTATTGCTGAGCCGCTATCAGCGCCCGGAACAGCTTAGCGACCTGACGCATCCACAGCTTTATACCGTGCAGAGCATCGAAGAAGCCTGCGATGTGGCGCGGGGCTTTGGTCAGCGCGTGCTGCTCACCACGGGAAGCAAAGATCTGGCGCGCTGGCGGGCAGGATTAGGTGAAAAAACGCTGCTGGCTCGCGTGCTACCGGTAGCCGATGTGATTGCCCAGTGCGCCGAACTTGGCTTTGGCGTCGGCGAGATCTTCGCGCTATGCGGGCCGTTCAGCGCCGAGTTTAACGCCGCTTTTTACCGCCAGTGCCGCGCCGATGTGGTGATCACCAAGGCCTCCGGCGCGGAAGGCGGTTACCAGGAAAAAGTACAACCCTGTCTCGATGCCGGTATCCCCTGCATCGTGATTACGCGCCCGGCACCGCTGGTGACGGGTGAAGAGTTACTGGAAAGTCAGGCTGCCTTTGCCCAACGCTTAGCGCGCTGGCTGGCCGCTGCTTAAGGAGTCAGAAATGAAAAAAGCGCTTCTGGTGATCAGTTTTGGCACCAGCTATCCCGACACCTGTGAAAAGAACATTGTCGCCTGCGAGCGTGAGCTGGCGGCCAGCTGTCCTGGCCGCGATACGTTTCGCGCCTTTACCTCCGGGATGATTATTCGCAAGCTCAAGCAGCGTGACGGTATCGAGATTGATACGCCATTGCAGGCTTTGCAGAAGCTCGCCGAACAGGGCTATCAGGATGTGGCGATTCAGTCGCTGCACATCATTAACGGCGATGAATACGAAAAGATCGTTCGCGAAGTGCAAAGCATGCGCCCGCTGTTTGCCCGCTTGACGCTGGGCGCGCCGCTGCTGAGCAGCCATGACGATTATGTTCAACTGATGCAGGCGCTGCGCCAGCAAATGCCGCCGCTTGCTGAGAAAGAAACGGTGGTCTTTATGGGGCACGGTGCCAGTCATCACGCTTTCGCCGCCTACGCCTGTCTGGACCATATGATGACCGCCCAGCGCTTTCCGGCGCGAGTGGGCGCGGTCGAGAGCTATCCGGAAGTCGACATTCTTATCGACAGCCTGCGCCAGCAGGGGGTGACGGGTGTTCACCTGATGCCGTTGATGCTGGTGGCGGGCGATCATGCTATCAACGATATGGCCTCCGATGAAGAGGACTCCTGGAAAACGTTGTTCAACGCCGCCGGTATTCCGGCGACGCCGTGGCTTAGCGGGCTGGGAGAAAATCCGGCGGTGCGCGCAATGTTTGTCGCCCACCTGCAGCAGGCGCTGAATCTGGCAATGGAGGAAGCGGCATGAGCGGCAAACTGTATGCCTTGAGCACCGGACCGGGCGCGTCCGATCTGATTACCGTTCGCGCGGCGCGCATTCTTGGCAAACTGGATATTCTCTACGCCCCCGCCGGACGTAAAGGCGGCGACAGCCTGGCGCTCTCCATCGTGCGCGAATATATCGGCGAACAGACCGAAGTGCGCTGCTGCCATTTCCCGATGAGCGCCGATAGCGCGGAAAAAGAGGCGGTGTGGGATGAAGTTGCCGCCGCGCTGGTGCATGAAGTGGAGGCAGGCAAGCAGGTTGGGTTTATTACCCTCGGCGATGCCATGCTGTTCAGCACCTGGGTGTTCTTACTCCAGCGTATCGGTTGCCCGGAGTGGCTGGAGATTGTTCCTGGCGTCACCTCTTTCGCCGCTATCGCCGCGCGTTCAAAAACGCCGCTGGCCATGGAGCAGCAGTCGCTGGCGGTGATCTCCTGTACCGCGCCGGAAGAAGAAATTGAACAGGCGCTACGCCAGCATGAAAGCCTGGTGCTGATGAAGGTCTACGGCCGCTTTGCGCGTATCAAAGCCCTGCTGGCCAAAAACGGCCTGCTCGATGCCGCCTTGATGATGTCTGAGGCCACGCTGCCGGGCGAGCAGTGCTGGCATCACCTGGATGAAGTCAGCGACGACCAGCCGCTACCTTATTTCTCGACCATTCTGGTCAATAAACAGTGGGAGTATGCAGAATGAAACTTGAACAACAGCTAAAACAGCTGTCTTTCAGTGGCTTAGCTGCGGCGCTATTACTGATGATAGTGCCCGAGCAGGCCTTCGCTATGCACATCATGGAGGGCTTTTTACCGCCGATGTGGGCCCTGGCGTGGTGGGTGCTGTTTTTACCTTGCCTGTGGTATGGGCTGGTGCGCCTGCGCCGTATCGTGCAGGAAGACAACAATCAGAAGGTACTGCTGGCGCTGTGCGGGGCGTTTATTTTTGTTCTTTCGGCACTGAAAATTCCTTCAGTCACTGGTAGTTGTTCGCACCCGACCGGCGTCGGCCTGGCGGTGATCCTCTTCGGACCGGGCGTGGTGGCGATCCTTGGCGCTATCGTGCTGCTTTTCCAGGCGTTGCTGCTGGCGCACGGTGGGCTGACAACGCTTGGCGCGAACGGCATGTCGATGGCAGTGATTGGGCCGGTGGTCGGTTATATGGTGTGGAAAATGGCCTGTCGCGCGGGGATTCGCCGCGACGTCGGGGTCTTTCTCTGCGCGATGCTGGCGGATCTGGTGACCTACTTTGTCACCTCCGTGCAGCTTGGCGTGGCCTTCCCGGATCCGACGGCGGGCGCAACCGGCTCGATCGTCAAATTTATGGGGATCTTCTGCTTGACGCAGATCCCGATCGCCATCGCTGAGGGGTTACTAACCGTCATGATCTACGACCAGTTGACCAAACGCCAGCTGATCACCGCGCAGACCGCACAGGGGCATTAACATGAAAAAGACGCTGATATTGTTAGCCATGGTGGTGGCGCTGGTGATCCTGCCATTCTTTATCGATCACGGTGGTGAATTTGGCGGTTCGGATGGTGAAGCGGAGAGCCAGATTCAGGTGGTCGCACCGCACTATGAGCCATGGTTCCAGCCGCTGTACGAGCCGGCGAGCGGGGAGATTGAAAGTCTGCTGTTCACGTTACAGGGCTCCCTTGGCGCAGCGGTGATTTTCTATATTCTGGGCTACAGCAAAGGCAGACAACGCCGTGATGACCGGGTTTGACCGACTCAGCTATCAAAGCCGCTGGTTTCACGTCGCGCCAGAGCGCAAGTTTCTGTTCTGGCTGCTGCTGATGGTGCTGGCTTTTACCCTGCCCCCGCTGGGGCAGGGGATTGAAATGGTGCTGATTGCCGCCTTGACCTGTTGGCTGCTGCGGGTTTCGCCGTGGCGCTGGTGCCGCTGGATGGCGCTGCCGTTCGGCTTCCTGCTGATTGGTGTGCTGACCATTTTGTTTAGCTTCAGCCGCGATCCGCACGCTCTGCTGGTGAGCGTTCCGTTGGGAAGCTTTTGGCTGGGCATCACGTCTGCGGGGCTGAACACCGCTAATGAGACCTTCTGGCGCAGCCTGGCGGCGCTGGCATCCACCTTTTGGCTGGTGCTGAATCTGCCGTTCCCGCAGCTGATTTTGCTGCTTAAGCGCGGTCGGGTACCACGACTGTTGACCGAACAAATCCTGCTGACCTGGCGCTTTATTTTTATTCTGTTGGACGAAGCGCTGGCGATTCATCGTGCGCAAACTTTGCGATTTGGCTACCGTAGCGTGCCGAAAGGCTACCGCTCGCTGGCGATGCTGGTGGGGTTGCTGTTTACCCGCGTGATGATCCGCTACCAACAAATGAGCACCACGCTGGATATCAAACTGTACCAGGGTGATTTTCACCTCTAAGGATAAGTATGCTTGCCACGACCGATCTCTGGTTTCGCTATCAGGATGAGCCGGTGCTGAAGGGGCTGACGCTGGATTTTTCTCACCACTCCGTGACCGGGCTGGTAGGGGCAAACGGCTGCGGAAAATCCACGCTTTTTATGAACCTGAGCGGCCTGCTGCGCCCGCAAAAAGGGGCGGTGTTGTGGCAAGGGAAGCCGCTGGATTATGGCAAGCGCGGCCTGCTGGCGCTGCGTCAACAGGTGGCGACCGTATTTCAGGATCCGGATCAGCAGATCTTTTATACCGATATCGACAGCGATATCGCCTTCAGCCTGCGCAACCTGGGCGTCGCGGAAGATGAAATCGCCCGCCGGGTGGACGATGCGCTGACCCTGGTTGATGCGCAGCCTTTTCGCCAGCAGCCGATTCAGTGCCTGAGCCACGGGCAGAAAAAGCGTGTGGCGATTGCCGGAGCGCTGGTGCTGCAGGCACGCTATTTGCTGCTTGATGAGCCCACGGCGGGCCTCGATCCCTCCGGGCGCGCGCAGATGATTGACATCATCAAGCGCATTGTTGATCAAGGCAACCACGTGGTGATCTCCAGCCACGATATCGATCTGATATATGAAGTCAGCGATGCGGTTTACGTTTTGCGCCGCGGCGAAGTGCTGGCACACGGCGAACCCGGTGAGGTGTTTGCCCGCAGCGAGCTGATGACACAAGCCGGGCTCACCCAACCGTGGCTGGTGAAGCTGCATGCGCAACTGGGACTGCCGCTGTGTAAAACCGAAGGCGAGTTTTTTGAGCGGATGCGAAATCATGCAATGAAGGAGGCGTCATGACGCTGGCAATTATGTTACAGGGCACCGCTTCCGACGTCGGTAAAAGCGTGCTGGTGGCGGGCCTGTGCCGTATTTTTTATCAGGACGGGCAGCGTACCGCGCCGTTTAAATCGCAGAATATGGCGCTCAATTCTGGTATCACGCCGGATGGCAAAGAGATGGGGCGCGCGCAGATTTTCCAGTCCGAAGCGGCGGGAATTACGCCGGATGTGCGCATGAACCCGGTGCTGCTTAAACCGACCAGCGACCGCAAAGCGCAGGTGGTGCTGATGGGCAAGGTGGCAACCGATATGGATGCGGTGAGCTATCACGAATACAAGCCGCGTCTGCGCGAGCAGATCCTTTCGGTCTATAACAGTCTGGCCGCCGAACATGATGTGCTGGTGCTGGAAGGGGCGGGCAGCCCGGCGGAGATCAACCTGCGCGACCGCGACATCG
The DNA here is from genome assembly GCF_027492335.1 of Klebsiella sp. Lineage (NCBI taxonomy): Bacteria > Pseudomonadati > Pseudomonadota > Gammaproteobacteria > Enterobacterales > Enterobacteriaceae > Klebsiella > Klebsiella sp. The sequence continues at coordinate 53,763 of NZ_JAPUEW010000058.1, forward strand.
TCAATATGGGCATGGCCGAAATGGCGCAGTGCCCGGTGATCCTCGTGGCGGATATCGATCGCGGCGGCGTCTTCGCCTCCATTTACGGCACCCTCGCACTGCTGCACGACCACGAACGTGCACGGGTCAAAGGGGTTATCATTAATAAATTTCGCGGTGACGTGGCGCTGCTTTACTCGGGTATCGAGCAGATAGAAGCGCTGACCAATGTCCCGGTGCTTGGCGTGATGCCGTGGCTGGATGTTGATCTCGAAGACGAAGACGGCGTAGCGCTGCAAAAAGGCAAATACCTGCGCACCGACAAGCGTGATATTGAGATTGCCGTGGTTCAGGTGCCGCATATTTCCAACTTTACCGACTTCAACGCGCTGGCGGCGCAGCCGGACGTTCGCGTGCGCTATGTTCGCCAGCCGCAGGAGCTGGAGGGGGTCGATATGGTGATCCTGCCGGGCAGCAAAAATACGCTCGGCGATCTGCTCTGGCTGCGCGAAAGCGGGATGGCGCACGCGGTGCTACAGGCCCAGCGTCAGGGCGTGCCGGTGCTGGGGATCTGCGGTGGCTATCAGATGCTCGGTGAAACCATTATTGATGAGGTGGAGTCGGGGCTTGGCACGCAGCCGGGACTGGGTTTGCTCAATACCGTAACCTATTTCGCGCAGCATAAAACCACGACTCAGGTCACGGCGACGATGGCTCCGTCGCTGCCGGCGTGGCTGGCGGCAACGGCAGGACTTGCCGTACGTGGCTATGAAATTCATATGGGCGAAACCGAGCTGCATGACGGTTGTCGCTCGCTGATGCAATTACATAAAAACGGGCTGAGCGTGGCGGACGGCGCGGTGAGCGACGATGGCCTGGCGTTTGGCACCTATCTGCACGGACTGTTTGATAGCGATGAATTCACCCGCGCGCTGGTTAACGGCCTGCGTCAGCGTAAAGGACTGGCGGCGCTGGATAGCGATTTCGAGTATGCGCAGTACAAATCCCAGCAGTTCGATCTACTGGCCGACGCGATGCGCCAGAATATTGATATCGAAAAAATCTACGCCATCATGCGCCAGCATCAGGAGCCCGTATGCTGACTTTAGTCACCGGCGGGGCGCGCAGCGGCAAAAGTCGTCACGCTGAAGCGCTTATCGCCCACTCGCCGCAGGTGCTGTACATCGCCACTTCACAGATTTTTGATGATGAGATGGCGGCGCGGATCCAGCACCACCGCGACGGCAGGCCGGCGCACTGGCGCACGGCTGAGCGCTGGCAGCAGCTTGATGAGCTGATAACGCCGGATAACCATCCAGAAGAAGCGATTTTGCTGGAATGCATCACCACCATGGTCACCAATCTACTGTTTGCGCTGGGGGGCGACAGCTCGCCGGACGGCTGGGATTACGCGGCGATGGAGCGGGCCATTGACGCCGAAATCGCCGTGCTGATTGCCGCCTGTCAGCGCTGCCCGGCTCACGTGGTGCTGGTGACCAACGAGGTGGGGATGGGGATCGTGCCGGAAAACCGTCTGGCCCGCCATTTCCGCGATATCGCCGGGCGGGTGAATCAGCGCCTTGCGGCGGCGGCGGATGAGGTCTGGCTGGTGGTGTCGGGCATCGGCGTGAAAATTAAATAAACAGGCGCTCCGTACCGGGAGTTATTCTTCCTGCTGGCTCTGCCGTGAGCCAGCCAACATGATGAGAATCCTATGCAAAGCTTAACCTCTCTACTGGGCGCGATCCCCGCGCTTGATGAAAATGCGATGGCGCGCGCGCAACTTCATATTGATGGCCTGCTCAAGCCGCCGGGAAGCCTTGGACGCCTTGAAGACCTTGCCGTACAGCTGGCGGGAATGCCTGGTCTTGAAGGCGTCCCGCAGGTGAAAAAGAAGGCGCTGCTGGTGATGTGTGCCGACCACGGCGTGTGGGACGAAGGAGTTGCTATCTCGCCTAAAGCGGTGACCGCGATTCAGGCGGCGAATATGACCCTGGGGAAAACCGGCGTTTGCGTGCTGGCGGCGCAGGCGGGCGCGAAGATGCACGTGATTGACGTCGGGATCGATGCCGAACTTATTCCTGGCGTTATCAATATGCGCGTGGCGCGCGGCTGCGGCAATATCGCCGTCGGCCCGGCTATGAGCCGCAGTCAGGCAGAAGAGCTGTTGCTGGAGGTGATTCGCTATACCCGTGGGCTGGCGGAAGATGGCGTCACGCTGTTTGGCGTTGGCGAGCTGGGGATGGCGAATACCACCCCGGCGGCGGCGATTGTCAGCGTTCTGACCGGTAGCGACGCGCAGGAGGTGGTGGGGATTGGCGCCAATCTGCCGTTGGCTAAAATGGGCAATAAAGTGGATGTGGTGCGCAGGGCTATCGCCGTCAACCAGCCCGATCCGCATGATGGTCTGGACGTGCTGGCGAAGGTGGGCGGTTTTGATTTATTGGGCATGGCGGGCGTGATGCTGGGTGCGGCTTCCTGCGGGTTGCCGGTGCTGCTCGATGGCTTCCTTTCTTACGCGGCGGCGCTGGCGGCGTGCCGGATTGCGCCGGAAGTGAAACCCTACCTGATACCGTCGCACTATTCGGCAGAGAAGGGCGCACGCACGGCGCTGATGCATCTGGAACTGGATCCGTATCTCAATATGGGCATGCGTTTGGGCGAAGGCAGCGGCGCGGCGCTGGCTATGCCAATCGTCGAAGCGGCCTGTGCGATGTACCACGATATGGGCATGCTGGCGGCGAGCAATATTGTTTTGCCAAAAGGCTGAGGAGATTTGCGGGGACGGTGCTAAGCCGTTCCCGTGAAAGGTCTGAGGTTTGCGGAACGCAGAAACAAAAAAACACCCTTGAGGGTGTTTATGATATTGGTTGCGGGGGCCGGATTTGAACCGACGACCTTCGGGTTATGAGCCCGACGAGCTACCAGGCTGCTCCACCCCGCGTCCGT
>NZ_JAPUEW010000059.1:0-9934 GCF_027492335.1 Klebsiella sp.
ACACAACCCGCTACGGGGGAGACTTACCCGAAATCTGATTTATTCAACAAAGCCCATCTGCAGGTGAGGGGAACGACCTCGATTATCGGTTAATGCAAATCAAACCATCAGCGTAAAAATTGATCCAGATCGTTGAATACACATAACTTTAGCTATCCATAGTTAAATATATATAATTTATATTTATTTTAATGAATTAAATATTTATTTGGCGGATGTGTTGTTCTCCCGTTGTGATAAATATGGCATGATGGCTTAAATTATTTAGTTTCTTGAGAAAAGGAGAACGGACTATGTACAAGAAAATATTGTTGCCCGTAGACGTTTTTGAAATGGATTTAAGTGACAAAGCCGTTCGCCATGCGGAGTTTTTGGCCTCAGCGGATGAAGGTGAAATCACGCTGCTGAACGTATTGCCAAACAGCAGTAGCTCAGTTCTGCGCGGTTTCGCTGCCGATATTCGTAAATTTGAAGCATATATGCGGGAAGAGTCAGAGAAAAAAATGAAATCGCTGTCCCGTCTGTTCTCAATTCCTGCTGAACGCATTCACTCCCGGGTCGTGTTTGGTAACGTGCGTGATGAAATCTTAGCGATCGGCAGTAATGATGACTATGACGTGATTGTGATTGGCTCGCGTAAGCCGGGCATTTCTACTCATCTGTTGGGATCCAACGCCGAGTCGATTATTCGCTACGCTAAAATACCAGTTCTGGTGATTAGATAACATCGATAGCCTGAGCATTTAGCGGCAGGTGAGGGACTCTGCCGCTATCTATATTTCTACTCTTCGCTGAACCAGTCGCTATTTTCCTGACGTACAAGCAGAACGGACTCACTAATTTCCTGCAGGTGCAGGCTCATCGCCTTTTCTACGGCATCCGGGTTACGGGCGACCAGCGGCTGGAAAATATCATAATGCTGGCGCAGCATCATATCGGGAGGAGTGACGTGATCGAGACTCATGTAACGCACCCGGTCAATGGTGGCTTTAATATTTTCGACGGTATCCCAGGCTAACTGGCAGTCGGCAATTTGCGAGAGCTTCTGGTGAAATTCATCATCCAGCTGAAAGAAATCATTTAACTGTTGGCGTTCGACCGCAGCACGCTGCTGATTGAGATTTTGCTCAAGCTGATAGAGCTGTTCATCATTCACCATCCCGGCGGCGCGGCGCACCACAGCGCATTCAATGGCCTGGCGGACAAAACACCCATTACGCACCTGCGAGAGGGAAATCTTGTTCACATAGCTGCCGCGCTGTGGGCGAATCTGAATCAGGCCGTTTTCCGCCAGTTTAATAAAGGCTTCACGCACTGGCTGACGAGAAACGTCAAAACGCACGGAAACTTCCTTTTCAGACAGTGGGGTGCCGGGCGGGATCAGGCAATGGACGATATCCCGACGAAGGATACGATAAATTTGCTGGTTTACAGGCTGTGTCGGATTCAGTTGGGATTCTGCGGCCATTGTGCTTACTTTTAAATGGAATTTTGCGCTATTTTACGCGTTTTTTGCTTTCCAGCCCAGACCCGGTCTGCTGACCGGGTCGTTGAGCTTAGCCCTGACGGTGAACGTTCAGACCGGCAAAACTTTGGCTGACTGGCATCATTTCAAGGGTGTTGATATTGACGTGTTTCGGTAGGGTTGCGACCCACCAGACCGCTTCGGTTACATCTTCCGGCGTCAGGGCTTGCGTATTCTCGTAAGCTTTGTCCGCTTTGGCGTCATCACCTTTAAAGCGAACGTTAGAGAATTCAGTTCCGCCTACCAGACCGGGTTCAATATCGGTCACGCGAACGGCGGTGCCGTGAAGGTCGGCGCGCAGATTCAGACTAAACTGGCGGACAAAAGCCTTCGTCGCGCCGTAGACGTTACCGCCAGCATAAGGCCAGCTACCAGCGACTGAACCGATGTTGACGATATGACCGCGGTTACGTTCAACCATGCCAGGCAGAACCGCACGGGTCATGTACACCAGCCCTTTATTGTTGGTGTCAATCATATCTTCCCAGTCTTCAACGCTGGCTTTGTGTGCGGGTTCGAGCCCCAGCGCCAGTCCGGCGTTATTAACCAGAACGTCAATGGCTTGCCACTCCGCGGGCAGCCCGGCGACCATCTCTTCGATAGCCGCACGATTACGCACGTCCAACTGCGCGGTATAAATGCTCTCGCCCAGCTCATCCTTCAGCGTCTTCAGGCGCTCTTCGCGACGCCCGGTGGCAATAACTTTGTGACCGTTAGCGACAAAACGGCGAGTAATACTTTCACCAAAACCTGCTGTTGCTCCGGTAACCAGGATAATCATCTTACTGTTCCTCAACGCTTTTTGTGTCTTTATACCATAGCACGCGATATCGGCGACGGGTAATGGAAATCGTCGGACAACATTTGACGAGCGGGGAAATCATTGCGGTCAATCAATGAGTTGCCTAATCTTACAGGATAATCGTGTTCAGGAGATGATGATGTTGGACAACAACCCTTTTTTAAGCGTCAGCCTGCTGCCTTACCAGGCACCGCGTTTTGATTTGATTTCAGATAGCCATTACCGCCCGGCCTTTGATGAAGGCGTACGGCGTCAACGTGAAGAGATTAGCGCGATCGTTAATAACCCGGCTCCGGCGGATTTTACCAATACGCTGATGGCTCTGGAGCAGAGCGGGCAGCTGCTGGCGCGGGTGACAAGCGTCTTCTTCGCTATGGCTGGAGCGGATACCAACCCGATAATTCAGGAGCTGGATGAGCAGTTTTCTGCTGAACTGGCTGAACTGGGCAACAATATCTGGCTCAATGAGGCGCTATTTGAGCGTGTAAAACAGGTTTGGCAGCAGCGTGATTCTCTCTCTCTGGACGCTGAATCCATGCGTTTGCTGGAGGTGACCTGGCAACGTTTCACCCTCGCAGGCGCAATGTTGGCAGAAGAGCAAAAAACGGTGCTGCGGGCGCTGAATACGGAAGCTGCGACCCTGCAAAGTCAGTTTCAGCAGCGTCTGTTGGGGGCGGTGAAGTCTGGTGGTCTGGTGGTAGATTACGCCCACCAGTTGGAAGGGCTTAGTGAGGATGAAATAAGCGCAGCGGCAGAAGCGGCGCAGGAGAAAGGTTTAAAGGACCGCTGGTTGCTTGCGCTGCTTAATACGACTCAGCAACCCGCGCTGCTTTCCCTGCAGGACAGGCAGACGCGAGAAAACCTGTTCGCTGCGGGTTGGACGCGTAACCAAAAAGGCGATGCCAATGATACCCGCGAGCTGGTATTGCGGCTCGCGGAGATCCGGGCCCGTAAAGCGCAACTGCTTGGGACCGCTGATTATGCCAGCTGGTCGATGGCTGACCAGATGGCAAGAACCCCTGAGCAGGCCTTTGCCTTTATGCGGCGGATAGCCCCTGCGGCGCGAGCCAGAGCCGAGCAGGAGCTGGCGGATATTCAGCAGGTTGTCGATAATGAAGGCGGCGATTTTCAGGCTGCGGCCTGGGACTGGCTCTACTATGGCGAGCAGGTGCGCCGGGCGAAGTATTCTATCGACGAAGCGCAACTAAAGCCGTATTTCGCCCTCGACCGCGTCCTGCGCGACGGCGTATTCTGGGCCGCTTCTCAGCTGTTTGGCATCCGCTTTGTTGAGCGTTTTGATATCCCGGTTTATCACCCAGATGTGCAGGTATGGGAAATTTTTGACGCGAACGGTGAGGGGATTGCGCTGTTTTATGGTGACTTTTTCGCCCGAGATAGCAAAAGCGGCGGGGCGTGGATGGGCGTTTTTGTTGAGCAATCAACTTTGCGCGCGCAGCATCCGGTCATCTACAACGTCTGTAACTATCAGAAACCCAAGGCTGGCCACAGCGCATTGCTGTCGTGGGATGAGGTGATTACGTTATTCCACGAGTTTGGTCATACGCTGCACGGTCTGTTTGCCAGCCAGCGGTATGCCAGCCTCTCAGGCACGAATACGCCGCGTGATTTTGTTGAGTTCCCGTCACAGATTTTTGAACACTGGGCCAGCGAACCACAGGTATTCGCCCACTATGCGCGGCATCATCAAACCGGTGAAGCCATGCCGGAAGCGTTACGTGATAGCATGTTCCGGGCGGCGAAGTTTAATAAAGGTTACGACATGAGCGAGCTGCTCGCGGCGGCGCTGCTGGATATGCACTGGCACAGCGTGTCGACGGAAACGCTGCCGCAGGATGTTGATACCTTCGAAGTGACGGCGCTGCAAGCGGAGAATATGGATCTTTCCGCCGTGCCGCCGCGTTATCGCAGCAGTTACTTCTCACATATTTTCGGTGGCGGCTATGCCGCAGGCTATTACGCCTACCTATGGACGCAGATGCTGGCGGACGATGGCTATCAGTGGTTCGTTGAGCAGGGCGGTTTAACCCGCGAAAACGGCCAGCGCTTCCGCGAGGCGATTTTGTCGCGCGGCAATAGCACTGATTTAGCTGAACTGTATCGGCAGTGGCGCGGGCACGATCCTAAAATCGAACCGATGCTGGAAAATCGCGGGCTGAGCGAGCAGGGCGTTTTATAGTCAGTTTTGTAAGCCGGGTAAGGCGCTAGCCGCCACCCGGCAGAAATGCGAGAACAGAATCTAAAGCCGGTTTGTTTATCGTTTGAAACTCCGGGAAGGGCTATTTCCTCTGATAAACATCGGCAAAATGTGAATTACCACATCAAATCGTCGGGCACTTTAAAATCAGCATACGGATCATCTTCATCCTGCTCTTCCTGATTCAGCGCGCTGTTTAAAACAATACTGTTCGCATCTCGCTGCGCGATTTTATCGGCCACGATCGCGGGGATAATTGCGTATTCACTCTCGCCACTGCCATCACTAACCAACCGCGCAATGGCGAGACGGCCGTTAATCAGCTGAGTTTGCGTTGTCTTATCCACAACAACTTTTTTAATTAAGTTGTTATCCGTGAAGTTAAAATCAATATTGCCTTTTGCAATGACGATTTTGTTCATTTCAATGAGCTGCTTCACCTGAGCTTTATACTCTTTAGATAAAACAGCTTGTTTTTGTTGTTCGCTTAGCTGTTTGTCACGTTCAAGCTGCGCTTTTTTATTTTCTTCCACAGCCTCTCTTGCTTCGCGAGCCTGAACTCGTGATTTCTTTGCTGTTCTCTGGACTTTAGCCATCTTTTTGCTGGTGACTAGTCCTGCTTTTAGCATCTGCTCTTGTAAGGTGAGTTTTGTCATCTTCGCTTCTAAACCCGTTGAAAAATTTTTGCGATTATACCTGTAATTTTAGCTGATGTGTCAGTGCGCGGGGATGACGGTGCGATACGGTTAGATCGAGGTGGACCTGGTGAACCATTCAGTACAGACACGGAGTGCATAAAAAATCACATAAAGTGGTTTATTTTTGTTATAAATGCATCTTTGACGGTTTTTTAAGGAAGTTGAAGATGATTGTCAGAACCTGGCACGGCTGTGTTCCTGTTGATTTTGGTGAAGCGTTTGCAGACCATTTGCAGTTAACCGGCGTGCAACATTCTGCGGGTATCCCTGGAAACGCGGGAGCGTTTGTCAGGCGAGAAACTCAGGGAGAATGGGAACATTTCTTTCTGGCGACTTACTGGGAGAATCTGGATGCGGTCAAAGCATTCGCAGGTGAGAATTACCATGTGGCGGTAACCTACCCTGATGATGAGCAATTCCAGCTCTTGTCCGATCCCTATGTCTTTCAGTTTGATGTGGCGAACGTCGTGGCGATTTGAGGGGGGGTAATCACAAAAAATTAAGGCCCGAAGGCCCTAATTTCACTTACGTCCGGCCAGTAAACCAATGACCAGCCCGATGGCACCGGCGGCTAGCAATCCGGTAAGCGGGTTTTCTTTGACGCGCTCCGAAACTTCGGAGACCGCATCTGACGCCTGGGCCGCGTATTTACGCGCCGCGCCTTTCAACTGATGCTTAGGCGAATCTACCGCATCACCAAATTGCTGTTGGGCTTCCCCGGCAATTTCGTTGACTTTGTTACCGACCTTATCCGCCAGATTTTGCGCGTCGTTTTCATAATCTTGTGATGGCATGTGATTCTCCTTTCGTTTGACTCATTCAAGTCTAGTGGCTGACGGAAGAAGTTCAAATGCAAAGGCCGCTGCGGCTGTATTCCAGGATTTTTCTAAAGACCGGATGAGTTATACGCTGCCGTGCTTTTTCAACACGCCTTTGTCGTCAAAAATAAACATAATCGACTGCCCAAGTCCGTTCTGGCAGACAACGCCATCGGCGTTGGTTTTATCAGTGATACCCTGGCACTCCATATTGCTGACGTAAGGACGAATCTGGCATTTTAGCGTTTTGCCATCTTCAATAATCAGTTGTTTAGATTCGCTGAGCTCATTTGCCGCAGGCGCTGGGCAGGTACCTTCACCCCAGTTAACGCCATGGTGTTTGTCAAAAGCCGAGCAGCCCTGCAATAGCGCAGTCCCTGCCAGAAAAAGCATCAGATAGTGTTTCTTCATTATATAACCTTGGTTGTTGTTTTCCGCTTCAGTATAGGAAACAACCTCGCCATAAAGCCTTCGCCAGAATTAGTGGTTTTTCAGATATTTCAATTGATTGAGATTATTCTGAGTAATAAAATCCACATAACTTGCTTTCTGCCAAAGCGATGACTGATAAATAAGAGCTATTGAGATTCACAATTCCTCTTTTTTCCTTCATCATTTGTCAGCTTTTGCTACTAATAATCAGCGTTTAGCTCAGCATAAGAAATTTATTTTTTTACTCAAGGTCGGTATGAACTATAAGAATGTACTGAAGGTTACGTTACTGCTTGCTCCCGTGGCGTTGCTGAATCTGTCCACGCCTGCCTGGGGCGCGGATGCGACGAAAACAACAACCTGTCAGAAAGCGCCGCCTGCGGTGGACAAAGAGGGCGTGCCGCTACCGCCCGTTGTCGGAAAAGAGGGGACTCGGCCTGCTCCGGCAAATGGCAAACCAGGTCATGACGGCCCCGCTGCAAACTGTCAGCCAGTGGCTATCGAAAACTAATCATTGACCTCAACCCGGGAGGGATATGGTGCACCCGTTAATTAAGGTCATGCTGGTAGGTGGCAAAGGGGATGGCTTGCTAGTCAGCGTCGCCGATACCGCGACAGAAGTTTCCGTCACGCCTGCGCAGTACGGCGCAAAATCTGGTCAGCCGCTGAGCTATCGGATTGTGTCGCAAACTATCGATGATGAGCGCTACTTTTTCGGCGTTTTCAGTGAGAGCCATGAGGATACGGATAAACTCAAAAGAGTGGCGTTGACTCGCGGCATGAAAAAGTTCTTCAGTTGATCCGATGCCGGACGGCTATCTGTCGTCCGGTTGGGTCATGTTTCGTTTTCCTCCCGCCTCCGATACAGTATAGCGATACGCCTTTGCACGCTTCGGAAACGCTATGATTAACCACATCCGCATTAAAAACTTCAGATCGGTCAGGGATATCGAGCTGGAGCTGGGCGCGCTGAACATTGTTTTCGGCCCCAACGGCTGCGGCAAGTCCAATATCTACAAAGCTATTCATCTGTTAACCGCCTCTGCCGACGGACAATTTTCCGGCTATATCAGTGATGAGGGCGGACTGGAAAATATTATGTGGTCAGGGCCGAGTGCGCCAACGGACCGCTTTCCGCGACGGCTGCAGATTGCCTGTCTGACCGATGAGTTCGACTATGAGTTACAAGTCGGTTTTCCGGAAAAACTGCCTTATCCGACCCAGTTCGTGCTGGACCCAATTGTCAAAGAGGAGTCTATCTGGCTGGCGGGCTTTTCCAGACGACCTTCATCGCGCGTGCTACAGCGCAAAAATCAGGCCGCGTTTCTGGTAGATGTTAACGGTGAAAAAAGCACCTTCACCGATACTATTTATGAAAACGAATCCATCTTTGGTCAATTGGTTGAACCGCATCGCTTTCCGGAGGTCTCTCGGGTCAGGGAGACCATGCGTCGCTGGCGTTTTTATCACGAGTTCAATATTGGCAGGCACTCGCCGCTGCGCCAACCGGCGGTCGGCTACCGCTCGCCGGTGCTTGATAGCAATGGGCATAATCTTGCTGCCGCCTTTCAGACTATTGTGGAAATCGGCGCGGAGGAACTGCTGCATGAGATCCTCGGCGAGGCCTTTCCGCAATGCACATTCTATTGTGAGAATGAGAATTCACGTTTCTCAATGAAGATGCGGCGTAACGGTGTTTACCGGCCTTTACTGGCCTCCGAGATGTCCGACGGCACGCTGCGTTTTCTGTGCCTGGCGGTGGCGTTATTGAGCCCTCGTCCACCGGCGTTTCTGGCGATCAATGAGCCGGAAAACAGCCTGCACCACCAGATGTTTCCGGCTCTTGCCAGATTAATTGTTGAAGCGTCTCGCTATAGCCAAATCTGGTTGACCAGCCATTCTGCCGAGCTTTCCGAATTAATTTCCTCAATGGCCGAAGCGCGAATTTATGCGCTGGAAAATAGCGATGGAGAGACGCGGATTACAGGAGAGATGCCTCTCTGACGAAGATATATACCCTAAGTAATTCGAGTTGCCGGATTGCGGCTAACGCCTTATCCGGGCTACAAAACAGAGAAATTATAAATTGGTGCAGATGTGCCGCCGGGTTATTTCCGGCGGCATCTATTTTATGCCGCTGCCGGGAGGAGCGTTTTACTACCTTTCAGGGTAAATAGTGAGATAACCGTAAAGCTCAGGGTAATACAACCGAGGATCAGATAAGCCTGATGGAAGCCAACGGTATCGTACATCCGCCCAACCCACGCTGATAGCACAACGCCCGAAAGTTGTTTCGATAAATTAAAACCAATCAGGAACAGCGTGGCAGAGAGTTTTGGGTTAAAGGCCGACGAGATATATTTAAAGGTGCCCACCAGCAGGAACGGAACTTCAAACATATGCAGCATTTTTAAGATAACCACTTCCACCGCCGAGGTAGCAAAAGACGATCCTAAAATACGCACTGACATAATCAGTCCGGCGGTCAACAGGGCATTCTTGGCACCAATTCGGTTAACAATAGCCGGTGCGCAGAACATGATTAGTGCATTAAGTAGTTCCCCGCCAGTGGTGACGAAGCCAAAGATTTCGGTCCCACGCTGCGGGCTGGAGAAGAAGCCTTTAAAGAAGTTGGCGAACTGCTGGTCGAAGACGTCATAGACGCTGGCGACGCCAACGACATAAATGATGAAGCCCCAGAAACGTGGCATCCGCAGCAGTTCCGCGGCGGTGCGCATGGAGAAGGCCTGGCGATTAGCACCCAGCGCGTCGATAACTTGCTCACTATTGCTGCTTTCCGGTTTTGATACCCACAGCAGCACGCCAAGGATCAGCGCAAAGCCGGAGGCGATCCAGAAAGTAATGTTGGGATCAATACCAAATAAAATGCCGGTGATTGATGCACATAGCGCCCAGCCGATACAGCCGGAGACGCGAACCTTACCGTATTCAAAACGGTTAGCGCGGCTGACGCGTTCAATATAGGCTTCTACTGCCCCGGAGCCGCTGGAGAATACGATCCCCAGGTAAATCCCGCCCGCCAGCGCGCCCGCGATGATATTCATCTGCAATAGCGGTGAGAGGATGAAAATAAAAAATGGCGCGAACAGGATTAATAAAACTGTGATGGTCCACAGCAGATGCTTGCGTAGCCCAAGCTTATCTGAAATCAAGCCAAATATGGGCTGGAAGATAATGGCGAAGAGCGAAATTGAGGAGAAGACGATCCCCGTTTCGGTTTTGGTTAAATGGTTAACTTCCGCCAGCCACACCGGGAAAAAGGGAAAGTAAGCCGACATAATGAAATAGTAGAAGAAAAAGAACAGCATAAAGTAAAAGAAGTTATGCCGTTCTCGGGGCGCGAGTTCAGAGAGTTTCATTGTGAATATTCCATATTATTATGCCTGTAAGGTTGGGGGCTTTCGCCCCCGATTATTATTGGAA
>NZ_JAPUEW010000060.1:0-53222 GCF_027492335.1 Klebsiella sp.
CAGACTTTCCGCTACGTGGTGCTGCCGCTGGCGATCCCCGGCATTGCGGCGGGGTCGATATTTACCTTCTCGCTGACGCTGGGTGATTTTATCGTGCCGCAGCTGGTGGGGCCGCCGGGGTTCTTTATTGGAAATATGGTCTATTCCCAGCAGGGGGCGATTGGCAATATGCCGATGGCGGCTGCCTTTACCCTGGTGCCTATCGTGTTGATTGCCCTTTATCTGGCGTTCGTGAAACGTCTGGGAGCGTTCGATGCACTCTAAACGCGCACCGCTGTTCCTGAAAGTAGCGACCTGGGGAGGGGTGATATTCCTGCATTTCCCGCTGCTGATTATCGCGCTCTATGCGTTTAATACTGAAGATGCCGCTTTCAGCTTTCCACCGCAGGGCCTGACGGTGCGCTGGTTTAGCGAAGCGGCAGGGCGTGCCGATATCATTGAATCCGTGACGTTGTCACTAAAAATAGCTGCGCTGTCCACGACTATCGCGCTGGTACTTGGCACGCTGGCTGCAGGAGCACTATGGCGCAGCACTTTCTTTGGCAAAAACGCGGTGTCGTTGCTGCTGCTGTTGCCGATTGCGCTGCCCGGCATTATTACCGGGCTTGCTCTGCTCACTGCGTTTAAGGCGGTCAACCTTGAGCCGGGTTTGCTGACTATCGTGGTGGGTCACGCGACCTTCTGCGTGGTGGTGGTGTTTAACAACGTGATTGCCCGCTTTCGCCGAACCTCGTGGAGCCTGGTGGAAGCCTCAATGGATTTAGGGGCGACGGGCTGGCAAACCTTCCGTTACGTGGTGTTGCCCAATCTGGGATCGGCGCTACTGGCGGGCGGGATGCTGGCGTTCGCCCTATCGTTTGATGAAATTATCGTCACCACCTTTACTGCGGGACATGAACGCACGTTGCCGCTCTGGTTGCTTAATCAGCTCGGACGGCCTCGTGATGTCCCGGTGACCAACGTGGTCGCGTTGCTGGTGATGCTGGTGACGATGATTCCGATTCTGGGGGCCTGGTGGCTCACCCGTGACGGCGAAGCCGACGCTGAAAACGGAAAATAAAAGACCGATACAGGATAAATGCTATGCAAAATAACCTTTTGATTAACGGAAAGTTAGTGGCTGGGGAAGGCGAGACGGTACCGGTGTTTAACCCCGCAACGGGTGAAGAGATTTTGTCAATTGCGGAAGCCACGGCGGCGCAGGTGGATGCTGCCGTGGATGCTGCTGACCAGGCATTTGCCACCTGGAGCCAGACCACGCCGAAAACTCGCTCAGAATGCCTGCTCAGACTGGCGGACGTGATTACCGATCATGCGCAGTCGCTGGCTGAACTGGAGTCATTAAACTGCGGCAAGCCGCTGCACTGCGTCGTCAATGATGAACTCCCGGCGGTCGCCGATGTGTTCCGTTTCTTTGCCGGGGCGGCCCGCTGTCTGCCGGGGATGGCGGCAGGAGAGTATCTCGAAGGACACACGTCTATGATTCGCCGCGACCCGGTCGGCGTTGTTGCTTCCATCGCGCCGTGGAACTATCCACTGATGATGGCGGCCTGGAAGTTGGCCCCGGCGCTGGCGGCGGGCAACTGCGTGGTGATCAAACCTTCTGAAATTACCCCGTTAACCGCGCTGAAGCTCGGGGAACTGGCCAAAGATATTTTTCCTGCCGGGGTACTTAACGTACTGTTTGGCCGCGGGGCAACCGTTGGCGATCCGCTGACGGCTCACGCTAAAGTCCGCATGGTATCATTGACCGGTTCAATTGCCACCGGGGCGCATATCATCGGCCATACTGCCTCGTCGATTAAACGTACCCACATGGAACTGGGCGGCAAAGCGCCGGTTATCGTCTTTGATGATGCAGATATCGATGCCGTGGTGGAAGGCGTGCGGACCTTTGGCTTTTATAACGCCGGCCAGGACTGTACTGCAGCCTGTCGCATTTATGCGCAGGCCGGTATTTATGATCAACTGGTGGAGAAGTTGGGCGCGGCGGTCGCCAGCCTGAAGATTGGGTCACCCGATGATGAAACGACGGAGCTGGGGCCATTAAGCTCACTGGCGCATCTGGAAAGAGTCAGCGCTGCTGTCGATGCCGCTCGTGCGCTGCCGCATATTCAGGTGGTCACCGGCGGTAGCAAAGCGCCGGGTAACGGCTATTACTATCAGCCCACATTGCTGGCGGGGGCGAAGCAAGACGATGCAATTGTGCAGCGTGAGGTTTTTGGTCCGGTTGTCAGCATCACGTCGTTTGCGAATGAAGAGCAGGTGCTCAGTTGGGCCAATGATTCTCAATATGGTCTGGCGTCGTCGGTATGGACGAAGGATGTCGGCAGAGCGCACCGCCTCAGCGCGCGTTTGCAGTATGGCTGCACCTGGGTCAATACCCACTTTATGCTGGTGAGCGAAATGCCGCACGGGGGGCAGAAACTCTCTGGGTATGGCAAAGATATGTCGATGTACGGTCTGGAGGACTACACCACTATCAGGCACGTGATGATTAAGCATGGCTAGAAAACGGCAAGCGATAGTTGCCAGTGTCTAAATTAGCTTACTAATAGTTTCGATAGCAGCAAATGTTAAAACAGAGCGATTTTTTTATGAGAATATTCTCAAACCCCTTCAAGAGCTAAGCCATCATGAGTGCCGGAGATAAGCGCCGGATGGGGTCTGTTAACCACCCTGGGTGCAGGATGTACCCCGGGCGGGTAGAGCGATATAACACCCGCCCGGAATGGCAACGACTATCAAGCCCCTGCATTGTTTGCAGGGGCTTTTTGTATGGGTTATTGCGAATGATTGAGAGCAGCGTGCAGGTGTGATTTTGGCGAATGTTGCTGTCAGGTTAAAGCGGTCTTACCCAGAAGGATAAATGACGGAGTATCGTCAATGATCAATTACACGAAGGCATAATTTATTTTTCTAAAATAATTATCATGCTAACGTTTTGTTTTTTTGCTCGGTAAACTCGACTGCCTACGATCGCGAAAGTAAGACACGAGATTATAAATCGCAGCGACCAGTAAAATTAACGCCACAATAAGAACGGCGATTCCCGACATGTACCACCTCAAAAAATTGAATGAGTGAAAAACAAGCATTGCATAACTTGCGTTTATGAATGTATGGTTTTATGCCAGATAACGCAAATGATATTTCCTATCATTTGAATGACAAAGTCATGCAAAATGCTCACATGAATGATGGTAATAGTATGTTTATTAATTAATTTTTTGAAATTTTTATCTTGGTTCAATTCGTGAACAATCAGGAGTAATCGCATTTCGTGCTAATAGTGAGATTGTCTCATCAATGCTTTAATCTTGAATACTGATGGATGTGAAGCGCTCATCTGGCTGAGAGACATGATAACCGTATTGCGTCCTCAGGTAGCAAATTCAATGTTGTGTTTAATGTGCATTTATATTTATCAATAACTCTATAGATTAAACCACATTAATATTGCAGTTATTAATTATCGGGTGCGAGCGTTGTGTTCGGGGGGGTATAGAAATAACGTGAGCGTTGCTTATTATTTATCTCCAGTATTTTAAATACGCATAAATGTAAATTGTTTGTTAATTTCATATGGAGCGGTGACTGCAGGAAGACCTGGGGGCTGGGTTTGACTTTCCATAGCCGCTCATGCGAACATTCCGCGCAATTTGTTACTTTGAAGTTGATATTGTTTTGAAAAAAATAGCATGTTTTCTATTTGTGGTCTGCGCCACGGCAACTCTTTGCGGCAATTTCCCGGCTAAACATATTATTGGATGTGAAAAGCAGGGGGTACCGGAAGCTATCTGCATCGCTGCCGAGTGGGATAGTGAAAAAGTTGATCTGTTACCGACATACAATCCTGAAAGTCTGAAGGTGCTTGCCTTACAGAATAGCGGGTCTGCTGCTGATGCGGGCGCTTTCAAATCGTAAAAAAGCAGCCCTTGAAGGCTGCTTTTTTAGGTTTCATCGCTGAGTAAAATCAGTAAAACCAACCAAAACGAACGGACAACAGGCTGATGAGCGCAAGTGCTGCGCCGACATTAATCAGAATGACGGTTTTGCTGGAAACATCCATAACGCCACCTTTTTGAGTAAGCCTCTACAGGTATAGTACGAGGTCAAAGATTGCGCTATCGGACAAAGCCGAATCGATCGACTTTCTGAAAATTATGCTTGCCTTTGTTTTAAGATTTCATCATCTCTGATGCACGCTGGGGTGCGAAAGAGCATTGTCTTTAGTGAAAATGCTTATCAGGGAAGGAAGAAGAAAAAATGACCGTATACCAGAAAATGCTGGTTTTTTATGCCGTTATGGGATGTATCTGTGCCGTGATAAGCTGGTTCTTAACCAAAGAGAGCCGTTGGATACGTCTGCTTGCCGCGTTGTTGATCGGCGCGACCTGGCCGTTTAGCTTCCCGATGGCGCTGCTGGTCTCGTTGTTCTGATTTAAAAATCGATACCCCGCGTTATATGATGGCTGTTTAAAAAAACAGTGATAACTAACGGATGGTCATCGATGAACAGTTTCTTTTCCTCTCAGGCTGGCGCCACCGTACGCTGGCTCGATCTGCCTGGTCGCGGCGAACCTATTGTTTTTATTCACGGCCTGGGCTGCGCCTCTACGTATGATTATCCTCGCGTCGCCGCCGATCCCGCGCTGGCAGGTCGGCGGATGCTCCTTGTTGATTTACCCGGTTATGGCTATAGCGATAAACCGGCCTCTTTTGGCTATCGCACCAGCGATCAGGCAAAGGTGGTGGTCGAACTACTGGAACACTTAGCGCTTACACGCTGCTATTTATATGGACACAGCATGGGGGGCAGCATTGCGATTGAAGCGGCAGAACTGCTTGCTGAGCGGGTATTGGCGCTGCTGGTGGCCGAGCCGAATCTGTATCCCGGCGGGGGGATGTACAGCAGACGCATTGCTGAACAACCTGAGGAGCGCTTTATTGCTCAGGGCTACGGCGACATGCTATCGGCTGAAACATCACCCTGGGCAGGTTGCCTGCAAAACAGCGCTCCCTGGGCCGTCTGGCGCGGGGCAAGCAGCCTGGTGAAAGGTGTTACGCCTTCCTGGTTTACCCGTTTTAGCGCTTTAGCCTGCCGTAAGGCCCTGGTCTACGGCGAACTTTCTCTCCCCGCGCAGGAAGCTATTGACGTTAAAGCCGTCGGAATCCCGCTGTTTATTGTGCCCCAGGCAGGGCACTCAATGGCATGGGAAAACCCATCAGCGCTGGCCCAAACGGTGGCCGATTTTTACTGTAGCGCTGAGGCAGAACGTCAGATTAAAGATGTGGTCCTCAATAAGTCGTGAGGCTTAAAACGGCAGCTCACGCGGGAGCGTTTGCAGCGTTATCCAGCGTAATTCGGTAAATTCGGCAATCCCCGCGCGTCCGCCAAAACGGCCATACCCGGAAGATTTGCAGCCGCCGAACGGCATTTGCGCTTCATCGTGCACGGTAGGGCCGTTGATGTGGCAAATGCCAGTTTGCAGGTTTTGCGCCAGGTTCCACGCCCGGGCGCTGTCCCGGCTGTAAACCGCCGACGAGAGGCCATATTCGCTTTCGTTGGCAACGGCCAGCGCTTGCGTTTCATCTTCAACCCGGATAATCGCTTTCACCGGGCCGAAAGACTCTTCACGCCAGATGCGCATTTCCCGGGTGACCCCATCAAGCAGCGTGGGGCGCATTTGCGTCGAACTGGCTTTGCCGCCGGTTAGCAGACGCGCGCCTTTCGCCAGCGCATCGTCTATCAGCGTATTGCAGCGGGTGACGGTTTTCATATCCACTACCGGCCCGAGAAGGCTGGCGGGGAGGGCTGCCGCTCGTTTGGCCAGCAGCAAAACAAATTCATCTGCGACGGCATTATCAATGATGATTCGCTCGGTCGACATGCAAATTTGCCCGGCATTGGCGAACGCACCAAAAATCGCTCCTGCTGCCGCTTGTTCGAGGTCGGCGTCATCCAGCACCAGCAGCGGGGCTTTGCCGCCAAGCTCAAGCACTGCCGGTTTCAGATGTTCGCCGCAGGTGCGGGCGATGATTCTCCCCACCGGCGTGGAACCGGTGAAGTTAACGCGGCGCACGGCGGGATGCGCTATCAGAGACTCCACTAGTTCAGGTGCGTCGGCGGGCGCACAGGTCAGATAGTTGACGACCCCAGCGGGAAAACCTGCTGCTGCCAGCGCATCAATAATCAGCCCTTGCGTGGCAGGCGACAGCTCTGCGCCTTTGAGGATAACCGTATTGCCGCAGGCCAACGGTGTGGCGATAGCGCGGGTCGCGAGGATTAACGGCGCGTTCCACGGTGCCATGCCGAGCACAACCCCCGCGCCCTGGCGGATCCCCATCGCCAGATTTCCCGGTACGTTAGATGGGATAACCTGACCCTCGATCTGCGTCGTCAACGCGGCGGCTTCGCGTAGAATGTCGGCGGCGAGATGGACGTTAAACCCGGCCCAGTGCGCGGTAGCACCGGTTTCCGCCGCCATAGCGGCAATAAATTTAGCCTCACGGCGCAGCATTTCCTCGGCGGCTTCCAGAAGAAGACGACGCCTCTCTACGGGGGGCGTTTCACGCCATTGTGGAAAAGCGGCGGCAGCGGCCTCCACGCAGCGACGAGCGTCGGTCAACGTTGCAGCACTGGCGACAGAAACGATCTCTTCCGTCACCGGGCTATGGCGGCTAAACGTGGCATGACCTTCGGCATCGTGCCATTGGCCGTTGGTGTACAGATTGCAGGTTATTGTCATTGTTAGCGTCTCCTGACGTTGCGTTTTTTCCGAGTGTATCGGTTTCCATCGCCTCCAGGAGGGAGCGGGGCGGTTATCGCCCTCTTTTTTCGTAACCTTTCGCAGTCCTCACATTTATTGGTGAAATTGATGATGAAAAAAACGGC
This sequence comes from Klebsiella sp., assembly GCF_027492335.1. NCBI lineage: Bacteria > Pseudomonadati > Pseudomonadota > Gammaproteobacteria > Enterobacterales > Enterobacteriaceae > Klebsiella > Klebsiella sp. The sequence continues at coordinate 6,899 of NZ_JAPUEW010000060.1, forward strand.
TGATGTTGAATTAATCGGCTAAAACGCTGTATTTAGCATAACCTGATAGCAATTGATTATTTGCCGGTTGAATGTACCTGTGCTGTTATTAAAGCTCTTATAACAATATTCATAAGGCTTATAACCATGTCTACAGGGAAAACGCTTCTTGCGCTGGCATTGAGTGCGCTATTGCCAGCGGCAAGTGCCTGGGCGGCGGGGAACGATACGCTTGTTTATTGCTCCGAAGCTTCACCAGAATCTTTCAACCCGCAGATTGCCAGCTCCGGCCCATCCTTCGTTGCCAGTTCACAGGTGCTTTATAACCGCCTGATAAACTTTGATCCGGTCAAAAATACGCCGATTCCGTCACTGGCGACCGAATGGACCGTTTCCCCGGATGGCAAAACCTGGACTTTCACCCTGCGCAAGGGCGTACAGTTCAACAGCAACAAATACTTCAAGCCGACCCGCGATTTCAACGCCGATGATGTGCTGTTCTCGGTACTGCGTCAAAAGGATGAGAAACACCCGTACCACAATGTTTCACAAGGGAGTTATGAATATTTCCACGACGTTGGGCTGGATAAGCTGATCAAAGAAGTCAAAAAGATCGATGACTACCACGTTCAGTTCGTGCTGAACGAGCCGAATGCGGCGTTCCTCGCAGATTGGGGGATGGATTTTGCGTCGATTCTTTCTGCCGAATATGGCGATGCAATGCTGAAAAAAGGCACGCCGGAGTATGTTGATACCTGGCCAATCGGTACGGGGCCTTACGCGCTACAACAATATAAAGTGGACTCGTTGATCCGCTATATCGCCAATCCGCATTACTGGGACGGCGAAGTGCCGACTAAGCACCTGATTTTCTCCATCACGCCAAACGTTGAGACGCGTCTGGCGAAGCTGCAAACCAACGAATGCCAGATTATTCCCGCGCCGTCGCCGGTGCAGTTCCCGGTGATTAAAGGTAACAAAGATTTGGCGCTGCATTCGGTGGAAGCGCTCAACGTGGGCTATCTGGCGTTTAATACGGAGAAAAAGCCGTTTGATAATGTATTAGTGCGTCAGGCGCTAAATTATGCAACAGACAAACAGGCGATCGTTAAAGCGGTCTTCCTGGACTCCGGTAGCGTGGCGAAATCACCAATTCCGGGCAATATGCTCGGCTATAAGAAAGATCTGCCGGATTACGGCTATGACCCGCAAAAAGCGAAAGAGCTGCTCAAGCAGGCCGGACTGGAAAAGGGGGCGGAAGTGACCTTGTGGTCGATGCCGGTACAGCGTCCGTACAACCCCAATTCACGTCGTATTGCCGAGATGATCCAGAATGACTGGAGCAAGGTCGGCATTAAAGCCAAAATCGTCACTTACGAGTGGGGTGAATATCTCGCCGGAATGCGTAAAGGCGAGCACGACAGCGCGCTGTTTGGCTGGATGTCCGATAACGGCGATCCGGATAACTTCGCCGGGACCTTGTTAAGCTGCGACAACATTAAAACCGGCTCCAACGTTGCCCGCTGGTGCGACAAGTCCTACGATGCATTGGTGAAAAAGGCTATCCTGGTGAGCGACCCGCAAGAACGCGCAAAACTCTATGGGCAGGCACAGGAGATTTTTTATCAGCAGGCGCCGTGGATCCCGCTGGCGACCGGGAAAACCTTCTACGCGACGCGCAGCAACGTCAGCGGCTATAGCGTGAGCCTGATGGGCAGCGATTTTTCCAAAGTAAAACTGAATTAAGCCGCAAGGAGAAAAGAATGTCACATCTGGATGAAGTGATCGCCCGAGTGGACGCCACAATTGCAGAAGGCGTGATTACCCATATGAATGAATTGCTGATCGCGCTGAGCGATGACGCTGAGCTAAGCCGTGAAGAGCGCTACGTTCAGCAGCAGCGTCTGCGTAATGCGATTGCGCACCATGGTCGTCAACAGCACGAGGAGCAGGAGGCGCGCCGCGAGCAGTTAACCCGTGGCGGCGAAATTCATTAAATCGCCGTTAAAACTGGCGTCTGGCCACCAGCCAGGCGCCTATCACCAGCATCACTGCGCCGCACAATGGGCCAATCAGGGCGCGAACCGGCACGTTGTGCGCGCGGATCAGATCAATCACCAGCCCGCCTACCAGCTGGCTGGCAATCAATACCGCAATGGTGGTTGCCGCCCCGACGTTTTGATAGCCGCTGATGCTGGCAAAAACAAAGAATGACCCCAGAAGGCCGGGAATGAGCGTCCACCACTTCACGCTGCCCGCCAGCTCCTGAAAGCCCGCCGCGCCGTGCTTCAGCATCAGTATCGTCACGAAAATCACGATACCGACCAGCGAGTTAAGCAGCATAGCGATAAGAATGGTAGAAGCGGATTGGGTAATCCGCACCATCAGCGTGTTTTGTAGCACCAGCCCAACACCCGCGGCAATTAAACAGGCCAGGGTCAGCGTCTGATTCATGCGCTGCCGTCCGGATCGCGGCGATCGTCTAGCTGCAATTGCATAAACGTCAGATCCAGCCAGCGGCCAAATTTAGTCCCTACCTGCGGCATGTGTCCGGTGGTGATGAAACCAAGGGTTTCATGCAGATGCAAAGAGGCCTGATTCTGCGCTTCAATGCCGGCCACCATGACGTGTTTATTTAATCGTTTGGCTTCCGCGATTAACGCAACCAGCAGGCTGCGGCCCAGACCTTTACCCTGATGGTCGGGGTGAACATAAACCGAATGCTCGACGGTATGGCGGAAGCCGTCAAAGGCGCGCCAGTCGCCAAAGGAAGAGTAGCCGGTAATAACGCCGTTTTCTTCACTGACCAGCACCGGATATCCGGCAAACTGCCGGGCTTCAAACCAGGCAATGCGGTTGTCGGTATCGACGGTTTTGTCGTTCCAGATAGCGGCAGTATGGACGACCGCATGGTTGTAGATTTCAGCGATTGCGGCGCAATCGTCTTTGCAGGCATAGCGGATGCTCATGGCAAACCCCAAACGTTTGTACACTATAGTAGTACGATATTATTACAATAATGTACGCCGGGCTGTCATCTGCTTTGGCCATAATATTTTATTATGTTGCGCTATACCGCTCGCTGCGACCCGCTTGTTGCTGTCAGATTCATACACTATAGTGTCACGATATGAATACTTTAGAAGACAACCTTAACCAGCGCATCAGCGCGCGCATCCGTATCGAACGGGAATCCCGCGGCTGGTCGCTGAGTGAACTGGCAGAGCGGGCGGGCGCGTCACGGGCGATGATCCACAAGATCGAACGTGGTGAAAGCAGCCCCACGGCGTCAATGCTTGGGCGACTCTCCGGCGCATTTGGCATCAGCATGTCAACGCTGATCGCCAGGGCCGAGATGCAGGAAGGCAGACTGCTGCGTTTTGCTAATCAGCCGGTATGGCACGATCCGCAGAGCCACTATCTGCGCCGTCACGTTTCACCGCGCAGCGATTTGCCTATCGACCTGGTGCAGGTTGAGCTTCCCGCCGGAAGCGATATTCCGATGCCTGCGGCGTCTTACGCGCTGGCCAGGCAGCTTATCTGGCTACAGCAGGGTGAACTGGTGTTTGTCGAAGGCAATACGCGCCACGAGATGCAGGCGGGGGATTGCCTGGAACTGGGACCACCTAACGACTGCCGCTTTATTAACGAAACAACGCAACCCTGCGTTTATCTGGTTGTTCGACTTAATCAATCTGCCTCTTAGAGCCTGGCTCATTAGGGCTATTTTGCTTGCCATTTTGAACCTGGGCAGTGCTCAAACTGTCTGCGCCAATAACGCCTACTGGGATAGGCTCTTAATGTCAATGCGCGTTGCCGGGAAAGCAGCTAGCCTCAGTACAGACTTGTCAAAAGAGGAGTTTGTTATGGCTTTTAATCCGCAACGCCATCGCCGCTGGCTGCTGGCGTCTCGTCCACATGGTGAGCCGACCGGAGAAAACTTCCGCCTGGAAGAGGGCGAGGTCGCATCTCCGGGCCCCGGACAAATACTGCTGCGCACCGTTTTTCTGTCATTAGACCCCTATATGCGCGGACGCATGAGCGATGCGCCATCCTACTCACCGCCGGTGGCTATTGGCGCGGTGATGGTGGGCGGTACCGTGAGTCGCGTCGTGACCTCACATCATGCTGACTTTCAGCCCGGCGACTGGGTGTTGGGCTACGACGGCTGGCAGGATTATGAACTCTCCGATGGCAGCGGGCTGGTGAAGCTAGGCGCTAATCCTGAACATCCTTCCTGGGCGTTGGGGATTCTGGGGATGCCGGGTTTTACCGCTTATATGGGGCTGCTGGATATTGGTCAGCCGAAAGCGGGTGAAACGCTGGTGGTCGCCGCCGCAACCGGGCCCGTTGGCGCGACGGTTGGGCAGATAGCGAAGTTGAAAGGTTGCCGTACGGTTGGCATTGCGGGCGGTAGCGAGAAGTGCCGCTATGCGGTTGAAACCTTAGGGTTCGATGCGTGTATCGACCACCGCGCGCCTGATTTTGCCGTCAAGCTGCTTGAAGCCTGTCCGCAGGGAATTGATATCTATTATGAGAACGTCGGCGGCAAAGTGTTCGACGAAGTCCTGCCGCTGTTAAACACCTCTGCGCGCGTCCCGGTTTGCGGTCTGGTCAGCGGCTACAACGCCACCGCGCTGCCGGACGGCCCGGATCGCCTGCCGCTGCTGATGGCGACGATCCTCAAAAAACGCATTCGGATGCAAGGCTTTATCATCGGCCAGGATTACGGTCATCGTATTCAGGAGTTCCAGCAAGAGATGGGAGGCTGGGTACAGGAAGGCAAAATCAAATACCGTGAGCAGGTCGTCGACGGTCTTGAGCACGCGCCGCAGGCGCTTATCGGCCTGCTGAAGGGCGAGAACTTCGGTAAAGTGGTGGTTCGCGTCTCTCCAGACGAGTGACGTATTTCCCGGTGGGCAGTAGTGCCCGCCGGGATTTATGATGACGATTTACGCGTAAAATTCCAGCCGTTCGGCCAGCAGGTCAACAAACGCCTGGCGGTCGACGTCGAGCATCACCGTAGCGTTTGGCTCCTTACCGGTCAGGTTGTAGAAATCAACCACCGTCATCCCTTGGGTGTATTTCCCCTGAGTTTCCACGCCGACCCAGCGCTCAATGGTGGTGAAAATCTCCGGCTTAAGCAGCCAGGCAATGGTGCAAGGATCGTGCAGCGGCGCGCCGACGAAGCCCCATTTTTCATCCTTATGATATTCAATGAAGAAGTCGAGCAGCTCGGCGACAATCGTCGATATAGGATTGCCAATACGGCGGAAACGTTCGATATCTTCGGCGTGAATTTGCGCTTTATGGGTGACGTCAAGACCGGCCATAACCACCGGGATACCGGACTGGAAAACGATCTCCGCCGCTTCCGGATCGACGTAGATATTAAATTCGACTGCCGGTTGCCAGTTACCCAGCACCATCGCGCCGCCCATAATCACAATACGGGCGATTTTGGCATGCAGCTCAGGATGACTGTTGAGCAACAACGCGACGTTGGTTTGCGGCCCGGTTGCCACGATTGTCACCGGCTCAGCGCTTTCACGCAGCGTTTTTGCCATCAGCTCAACGGCAGTACAGCTTTGTGCGGCAAAACCTGGTTCCGGCAGCGCCGGGCCATCAAGTCCGCTTTCACCGTGCACGTTATCAGCGATGATCAGTTCCCGCATTAACGGCTTCAGCGCGCCACCGGCTACCGGAATATCCGGACGTTTAAGCAGGGTGAGCATCCGCAGCACGTTGCGCAGCGTTTTGTCCGGCGTCTGGTTTCCTGCGGACGAGGTGACGGCTTTCACATCAAGCTCGGGTGAAGCGAGGGCAAGAACGAGGGCAATCGCGTCATCATGACCCGGATCGCAATCGATAATTACTGGCAGTGCCATGGCAGCTCCTTATTGGCGTTGTTTTGTGACAAGGGTAACGCTGTAAAGCGGGATAGACGAGGCACAACGCAGGATAGTGTGATGGCGTGCACGATTGATCGCGGTGGCGCGAGATTTTACCAACGCAGTGTTTTATCAACCCGCAATCGCGAAATCGCTATGCGATGGCGTAAGGAGATGACTCACTCGGCGGTATATAATTCCAGCTAACTAATCCATACATATTTTAATGGTTTGCTTTTCCGCTAACGGGTTCTTATCCTGATAGAAACTCAAGAGGTTATCGTTATGAAAGATGTTGTAGATAAATGCAGTACCAAAGGTTGCGCCATTGACGTTGGATCTATCATTGATAATGAAGATTGCGTCTACCGGGCAGAGAAAACATTCCCCTCGCGCGAAGAAGCAGAGGCTACGGTGGCTGCCGTTCGCGAACGCGCTGTAGCCGCAACGCCCGCCAGCGAGCCGCCGCAGGTTGACTATACCATTGTGGCTGCAGGTGATGAGGTGAAGCTCGACGTTTCTATCGCTTTCTCCTGCCAGGCGGAAAAGATTATTTTTGAATTGTCCTTAAGAAACCTTATTTAAGGCAACGCGCGCGTTTTGGAAATTGCCGGGCGACGTGAGCAGCCCGGCAGAAAAGCAGGATTCCTGGTGAGGCGTTACTCAAACCGCCATGCCAGATTCAGCCCGACGCCATAATTGCGGCCCGGTGCCGGTTCGTAGTAGCGACCGTTGGATTCGTTAACGATAACCGAGCCCGCGTAGCTGCGATCGAACAGGTTATCGACGCGTCCAAACAGATCCATATCCATCTTGCCGTAGCTCCATTTATAGCCGGTCGTCAGGCCGACCACCGTCCATGACGGCGCTTTGGCGGTGTTTTCATCATTAGCCATAATATCGCTCATATAACGAATATCGCTGCCCGCGTACCAGCCTTTTTCGGGCTGATAGCCGAAGGACGCATAGCCCATATTGCGGGCGATCCCTGGAATACGGTTGCCTTTACAGCTCGTGTCGTCGCAGACGTTGGTGCGATAAGTCGCATCCAGCCAGGTCCACGCTGCTTTCAAACGCCAGCTGTCGCCGAATTGCTGATCCAGCCCCAGTTCCATCCCCTGACGACGGGTCTTGCCGGCGTTTTTATAGCTGGTACGCCCGCCGCTGCTGGCGTCGACCACAATCTCATTATCGGTATCAGTCTGGAATAGCGCAGCAGTTAACAAGCCATTGCCAATACGCGCCTTGCTGCCAATTTCGACGGTTTCGTTGGTTGATGGCTGGAGACCAAAGTTCAGACCGCCCTGGTTGCTGGAACGATACGAAAGCTCGTTAATCGTCGGCGTTTCGAAGCCGCGACCGGCGGAAACGTACAGATTCCACGCGTCGGTTACTGCATATTTCAGTGAGCCCGCTGGCAGCCACTTGTGATAACTGGCATCGCCGCTATCATCGCCGTTGCCAGGAGTAATGTAGTAGTCATTAGAATCGAACCACACCGAGCTGTAACGTACCCCGGCGTCCAGAGAAAGTTTCTCGGTAAGCTGCCACTGAGTTTGCAGATACGGGTCGATATTCCACATCAGATTACGTTCATTGCGACGCAGGTCGCCCTTTTCGCCGTACTGCGGCGCACCGTTGCTCATAACAAAGTTTTCGAAGCCTTTGCGGCGCTCGCTCATGGTTTCGTAATCGAGACCGGTGGTAAAGGTGACCGGCACCAGCAGCTCGCCGTGGTGGGTCCAGCGGGTATCAATCCCCTGATAGTGTCGGGTCAGGTCGATAACTCCGCCCGCATGGGTTGGGTTAAGCTGTGGCGCGCGCGGAATCGACTGATATTGCGTGGTTTCGCGCTCACCGGCGTACATCATCACGCTCAGGTCGTCATGTTCGCTCAGCTGGCGCTCATAGCGCAAACCGGCCTGGGTCTGCTTAATGGTTTTGCGCGTATTGTACTGATCGCCGCGGGGAGACTGGCGCGGGTTACTCTGCCATTCGTCATAGCTCAGGCCGCCCGCATCGTTAGCTTTGATATCGACGCTGTTGAACAACAGGGTCAGCTTGCTGACGTCGTCGATACGCACGCCCAGTTTGGCGTTAGCGAGATTCTTGCGCGCGCCGCTATGGTCGCGGGAGCCGTGGGTGGTGAAGCGGTTGGTGGAAACCACATAGTCGACGTCGCCCGCGTGCGTACCGTCACCGACAGCGCCGGTTGCTTTCATGCCGTAATGCCAGGTACCGAAGCTACCGTAGTAGCTGCTGGCTTCGATGGTTGGCGGCTGGCTGCCGGTCTGGCTGGTGGCGTTAATCACTCCGCCGGAGGAGTTTCCGTACAGCGCGGAAAACGGTCCGCGCAATACTTCGAGTGAGTCGAGGCTGCCAATATCAATATTCGAGGTTTGCCCCTGACCATCGGGCATGGTGGCCGGAATACCGTCGACGTATATGCGCAGCCCGCGTACGCCGTAGGTCGAGCGGGAGCCGAAGCCGCGAATAGAAAGCTGCAGATCCTGGGCGTAGTTTTGTCGGTTTTGTACCTGGAGGCCGGGAACCGCGCCCAGCGACTCGGAGAGGTTTACGCGCGGAGCGGCCTGACGCATTTCATCGCCGTTAACCACGCTCACGGCGGCTGGGGTATCGAGTTCAGAAACCGTAGATGGCGCAGCGGTGACGACCATGGTTTGTTCAGCGGCGGTAGCGGTTGGCGCAGTGGAAATAAGCGGCAGAAGCAGGGCGGGGAGTGCGGCGGCGCGCAAGGAAAGGATTTTCATCAAAGTTACTCGTAAAACGAACCAAACGGAACATATGTATATATGTTAACTCTTTTGTAAATTTTTTGAAAAGACTTAACGGAATTTGAGTTAACAAATAGCAAGAATTGCGTGATCGCAGGGTCACTAAACGCAATTAACTCTCCACATTGCGATAAATAATGATTACTATTCGCATTCCAAGAATAGCGCAAAGCAATGATTTTGCGCCACGGAAGCACTGTCGAGCAGGCATATACTGTTTTATCAAAGGGAGTCGTCATGTCATTACGTCATCTGTCCGCGCCACGTCTGCGCCGTTCACTGTTGTTAACTTCGTTGCTGCTGGCGGGGAGCTTCAGCGCTCACGCGGCGGAAGAAATGCTGCGCAAGGCCGTTGGCAAGGGCGCATACGAAATGGCTTATAGCCAGCAGGAGAATGCGTTGTGGGTAGCCACTTCGCAAAGCCGTTCGCTGGATAAAGGCGGCATTGTTTACCGTCTCGATCCGACGACTCTCGAAGTGACCCAGATTATTCATAACGATCTGAAACCGTTTGGCGCCACTATCAACAATGCAACTCAGACTCTGTGGTTTGGTAATACCACCGACAGCACCGTGACGGCTATCGATGCCAAAACCGGCAAAGTGAAAGGGCGCCTGGTGCTGGATCCTCGCGAGCGTAGTGAAACCGTGCGCCCGCTGGCTCCGCGCGAGCTGGCGGTCAACGAGAAAACCAATACCGTCTATATCACTGGTCTGGGTAAAGAGAGCGTGATCTGGGTGGTGGATGGCGACAAGCTGACCCTGAAAGACACCATTGCCAACACCGGTGCGATGGCGACGGGGCTGGCGGTAGACGCGGAAGCCAACCGTATCTACACCACCAACGCCGATGGTGAGTTGCTGACTATCGACAGCACCAGCAACAAGATCCTGTCGCGTAAGAAGCTGCAGGATGATGGCAAAGAGCACTTCTACCTGAACCTGAGCCTGGACACCGCGGGTCACCGCGCCTTTATCACCGATGGCAAACAGCCGGAAGTGCTGGTGGTTGACATTCGCGACGGCAAAGTACTGGAGAAAATCGCCGCGCCGGAATCTCTGGCCGTGCTGTTCAACCCGACTCGCAATGAAGCCTACGTGACGCATCGTAAAGCAGGTGAAGTGAGCGTGATTGATGGTAAGACCTATAAAGTGGTCAAGACCTTCAAAACCCCGACTCACCCGAACAGCCTGACACTCTCCGCTGATGGTAAAACGCTGTACGTCAGCGTGAAGCAGGAATCGACTCGTCAGAAAGAAGCGACCCAGCCGGATGACGTTATCCGCATCGCGCTATAATCTTCTCAGGAGGGGGCAACCCCTCCTGCTCGCCTGTATCACCCTCTGTTACAAACACTTATTAGCCGGATAAATGTAATGGCTATACACTTAAGACTTTCCTGCATTAGCGGGACGGTGGCATTAATCCTGGAGAAAAGATGAAAAAATCATTAATGGTTGTGTGCGCTGGCGCGATGCTGGCTCTTCTGGCGGGCTGTAGCTCGAACTATGTGATGACGACGAAAAGCGGGCAAACTATTGTGACGCAGGGCAAGCCGAAGCTAGATAAAGATACCGGCATGACCAGCTATACCGATGAGTCAGGTAACCAGCGCCAGATCAACAGCAGCGATGTTGCTCAGCTGGTTGAAGATAATTAAGTACTAACAAGAGTGGTTTCAGATTGCTGACAAAGTGCACCTTTCTGGAATTGCCCGGTGGCGGCTAGCGCCTTACCGGGCCTACGAAAATGCATAATTTATTGATATTGTGGGTTTTGTAGGCCGGGCAAGGCGCTAGCCGCCGCCCGGCAGAAACGTGGGTTTGTCATCAATCTCGTTTATTGCTGTTTTTCGATCTCCGGCGCGGTGCTATGAATATCATGTACGCGTTTACGCACGCCAAACCAGCCGGCTACCAGCAGCACGGCAATCAGCGGAATCGAACCGATGGTATAAGTGCCATTCGGATAGTCGAAAGCCATTAACACCAGCACGCTCAGCAGGAACAGCAGGGTCAACCAGGAAGTGAAGGGCGCACCCGGCATCTTGAAGCTGACGTCCGCTGCTTTACCTTCCTTGATGGCCTTACGTAGGCGCATTTGACACACCACGATAAAGCCCCACGAAGCGATAATCCCCAGCGAAGCAACGTTCAGGACAATCTCGAATACCTGCGAAGGCACCAGATAGTTGAGGAATACCCCGACCACGTAGACCGCCAGCGTCGCCAGAATCCCGGCGTAAGGCACATGATGACGGCTCATTTTCGACATAAATTGCGGTGCGGAACCGCCCATCGACATGGAGCGCAGAATACGCCCGGTGCAGTAGAGCCCGGAGTTAAGGCTGGAGAGCGCGGCGGTTAACACTACAATATTCATCACGCTGCCGATATACGGCACGCCCAGCTTTGAGAAGAAGGTAACGAACGGACTCTGCCCGGCCTGATAGGCGTTCCACGGCAGCAGCAAAACCAGCAGCAGCACCGAACCCACGTAGAACAGACCGATGCGCCAGATAACGCTATTAATCGCGCGCGGTACCATGGTCTGCGGGTCTTTGCACTCGCCTGCGGCGGTACCAACCAGCTCGATAGAAGCGAAGGCAAAGACTACGCCCTGCACCAGCACCAGTGCGGGCAGCAGGCCGTGTGGGAACAGGCCGCCGTTATCGGTAATCAGATGGAAGCCGGTGGCGTTGCCGTCCAGCGGCTTGCCGCTGCCGAGGAAAATCGTCCCGACCACCAGAAACGCCACGATCGCCAGCACTTTTATCAGCGCGAACCAGAACTCCATCTCGGCGAACCATTTCACCCCGATCATGTTCATGGTGCCGACAATCGCCAGCGCGCCAAGGGCAAAGACCCACTGCGGAACGTCGCCAAACGCGCCCCAGTAGTGCATGTACAGCGCGACGGCGGTGATATCGACAATCCCGGTCATCGCCCAGTTGATAAAGTACATCCAGCCCGCCACATAGGCCGCTTTTTCGCCGAGGAATTCACGAGCGTAGGAGACGAAGCTGCCGCTGGAAGGGCGGTGAAGCACCAGTTCGCCCAGCGCGCGTAAAATAAAGAACGAGAACAGGCCGCAGACCAGATAAACCAGTGCCAGCGCGGGCCCGGCCATCTGTAAGCGCGCACCTGCACCGAGGAATAAACCGGTACCGATGGCACCGCCGATGGCGATCATCTGCACCTGTCGGTTGCCCATTGCCTTGTGATAACCGGACTCTTGCGAGTTCAGCCAGTGGCGTTTTGCAGCATGCTGCTCCGCCACAGTAGTGTGTTTCGTATTCATTGATATTGCTATTTTCCTGTCAATGTCCATGAGTGGTTCGTGATGCAGGCCCTCTCATCATTCTGGTGAATGAGATAAGCCAACATGGCGGAGAATCCTACACGCATCACAAAATGGACGCACGCAAAACATTCGCGGGCAGCACTTACTTAAATATCAAGGAGATCGGTTATTTTCTGACGGCAGGAGAATGGTCAGAGAATTTTGCTCATTGCTTGCGACGTTATTGCGCTATTATTCTCAGCCCGCGTTTTGCCCGAGAGACAACGATGAAAATCAACGTAGTAGGGACCAGTGGCGTCGGCAAGTCTACCCTCGCGCGTCGGCTGGCTCAGGAACTGTCACTGCCTTATATCGAAATGGATGTACTTTACTGGCGGCCGGAGTGGCAAGGGACGCCGGATGATGAGTTTTACGCCAAACTTGCTGCTGCTCTCGACGCGCCCGGCTGGGTGCTGGACGGTAACTACAACCGCAGCCGTCCGGTGAAATGGCGTGAGGTTGATTTGGTGGTGTGGGTGGATTACAGCTTCTGGCGCACCTTCCGCCAGGCGGTATGGCGCGCGGCCTCTCGTGCAAGCCGCCGACAGGAGCTGTGGCCCGGCACCGGCAATTGCGAAACCTTCCGCCGCTCCTTTTTTAGTCGGGAATCCATTATCCTCTGGACGCTAAAAACCTGGCGTAATAATCGCCAGCGCTATCTGGCGGATATGCAGGATCCACAATATCAACATATTCGCTTTGTGCGTTTGCGCAACCAGCAGCAGACCGAGGCGTTAGTCCGCGAACTTCAACAGTAATGCCGGACGTGAACCAGGAGTAGCCCGGACAGGCGCGCCGAGCCGCCTCCGGGATTGTCTTATCACTCAATAAACTTCGCGGGCACCGCAGCTGTTAACCAAACTCCATTTCTTCCTGGTTAAGAGGGAATGATTAGCGTGCTTTATATTACTTGTAACTTTGACCAATGGTTTTTTTATCCGCGATGAGCCATAACGTGCGGCCAGAAGAGGCTGAAAGAGGCTGTTTCTTCGCTCCTTGTGCGCCTATAATTGCAGCCCGAATTTTGATGTTGGCAAGGAGCCGCGTGTGGCGACAGTAATCAATAACGCAATGCTCGATGCCATTTTGGCTGAAGTCAGGCCGCTGATTGGGCGCGGCAAGGTGGCGGATTATATTCCGGCGCTGGCCAGCGTCAGCGGCGACAAGCTTGGCGTTGCTATCTGTACGGTGGATGGTCAACACTACAGCGCTGGTGATGCTCACGAGCGTTTCTCTATCCAATCTATCTCGAAAGTGCTGAGCCTGGTAGTAGCAATGAACCACTATCAGGAAGAGGAGATCTGGCAGCGAGTGGGCAAAGACCCTTCCGGGCAGCCATTTAACTCGCTGTTGCAGCTGGAAATCGAACAGGGTAAACCGCGCAATCCATTTATTAATGCCGGGGCGCTGGTGGTCTGCGATATGCTGCAAAGCCGTCTTAGCGCACCGCGTCAGAGAATGCTGGAAATCGTCCGTCGCCTGAGCGGCGTGAGCGATATTGCCTATGATCCGGTGGTGGCCCGTTCCGAATTTGATCACTCGGCGCGTAACGCCGCCATCGCGTGGCTGATGAAATCGTTTGGCAACTTTCATAACGATGTTGCGACGGTGCTGCAAAATTACTTTCATTACTGCTCGCTGGAGATGAGCTGTGTCGAACTGGCGCGCACGTTCTTGTTTCTTGCCGATAGTGGCATTGCTCCGCACCTTACGTCGCCGGTTATTGCACCGATTCAATCACGCCAGGTCAATGCGCTGATGATGACCAGCGGCATGTACCAGAACGCGGGTGAATTCGCCTGGCGAGTTGGTTTACCGGCGAAATCCGGCGTTGGCGGGGGGATTGTGGCTATCGTCCCGCAGGAGATGGCGATTGCGGTGTGGAGCCCGGAGCTTGACGAAGCCGGGAACTCGCTGGCCGGTATCGCTTTACTGGAAAAACTCACCCAAAAACTGGGGAGGTCGGTGTTCTGATGGTGCCAATCGACACTCTATTTTCTCGCCTTCAGCGTTCCACTTTTCGCTCACGGTTTCGCCTTGGCGTCAAGGAGCGGCAGTATTGCTATGATAAAGGGGCGGACGTTATCGACCAGCACGCCGCCGATTTTATCGGCAAGCGGTTGGCTCCTGCTGAAATACCTAACGATGGTAAACAAACTCCAATGCGCGGGCATCCGGTGTTTATTGCGCAACACGCCACCGCTACCTGCTGTCGCGGGTGTCTGGAAAAGTGGCATGCCATCCCGCAAGGACGGAGACTTAGCGAGCAAGAGCAGCGCTACGTGGTGCAGGTCATTCACCACTGGCTGGTCATCCAGATGAATTCTCCCGACCAACGCTAACTTTAATTCATCAGGCGTCAGTGTATGCCTGATAATTATTCTCATGATATGATGCCGTGCTAACTAATTATTAACATAATAATTGCCTGAAACAATTAGACGGATAATCATGAATGTCTCCACTGTCGATTCGGTCATTCACGCTGTTTCGTGAGGAACAACCCGTGCGCGATGCGCTGGTCTTGTTCACGTTAACGCTACTGCTGCATTTCTTTGGCGCGATGCTGCGTCTGGTTCAGGAACTGTCCTTCTTTTGGCCGCTGAACGCGGTAATGGCGGGTATTTTTGCACGTTATATTTGGCTAAATCGCAGTTATTTTTACGCCGTCTGTTTTGCCGCCATGCTGGTTTATGACGGTTTAACTTCGCGCTGGGGAATGGGCTTTGCTTCCTTCCTGATTAATTTCTCCAATATTGTCTTTATTGTCACCCTTGCTCAGTTGATTCTGTGGGATAAACGGCGAACGGATTCAATGCCTGGCCCGATTAACGCGCTGAGTCTGTTTTGCTATTGTCTGCTGGCGGCGTTGTTGTGTGCCGCCGTGGGTGCGCTGGGTTCGGTGGATGTTGAACGCGCCACCTTTATTCCCCAACTGGCGGACTGGTTTAGCGAGCAGTTTTCTACTGCCGTGCTGATTCTACCGTTTGTTTTGACACTGACGCTGCCCTCGGCATTTGGCCGTTTTCGCTTGCGTCAACTGCTGCCGACTATTGCCCTGGTGTTGTCGATTATTCTCGGCGTCGCCGTTGGCGGGGCGGGAAGCATTACTTTTCCGCTACCGGCGCTGATTTGGTGTGCCATTCGGTACCCCTTGCCGCTAACCTGTCTGCTGACCTTTATTACCGGAATTAGCGAAATTTTGCTGGTGGCCAACTCGCTGATCCATCTCTCGCACGATGCCCGGATGCAGCCCTGGCAGCTCTTCTCGACCCGGCTTGGCATAGCGGCAATGCTGATTAGCCCGATTATTGTCGCCTCCAGCGTCGAGGCGATTAATAACTTGATGAAACAGCTGGCGCTGCGTGCTGATTTTGATTTCCAGACGCGCGTTTATTCCCGTTCCGGTTTAAGCGAGGCGCTGAAACGTCAGCCATTATCATCCGAAAATCTATTAACGGTCATGGTGCTGGATATCGACGGCTTTAAACAGGTCAATGATCGCTGGGGGCATGAGTGCGGTGATTGCGTGCTTGCCCAGTTTGCACAACAGGTGCGGCTGCTGGCGGGTGAACAGGGCATGGTGGCGCGTATTGGCGGCGAAGAGTTCGCGGTCGCGGCGATAACGGCCTCAGAGCAGGAAGGTCAAATACTGGCGGAGAAAATTCGCCAGGGCATCGAATCGCAAACCTTTACCTGGGGTCAAAGCCATATCAAGCTGACTATCAGTATGGGAATGGAGAGCCGCCAGCTCGGAACTGCGCGGGTGAACGATCTTTTTAATCAGTTATTAATGAATGCTGATGATTATATGATTCGGGCGAAAAAAGCTGGGCGTAACCGGATCTGTACGGAAAAGCTGGCTGAAAGCACGCTATAAGAAAACGCGATGATAAATATTGTTGTGTTAAATATACGTTAAAAACATAGTGGTGTGGTCGATTTCAAGGAGTTACTTATGACCACATCCTTTTCTCTACGCACGCTGTCGCGTGACGATATTCTCGAACACCTTTCTCAATTAACCGACATCCTCGTCAGTTGCGTCAATGGCGGGGCGTCGGTGAGCTTTATGCAGCCCTTTAATCCGCAAACCGCGACGGCATTCTGGCAGAAAATGGCGCAGAGCGTTGCCGCCGGGGAGCGTACCATCCTCGCGGCGGTAGATGCACAGCAGCGGTTAGTCGGTACAGTACAGCTAATCACCGACCAACCGGAAAACCAACCCCACCGTGCCGACGTCGCCAAACTTCTGGTTCACCAAAATGCACGTCGACAGGGGCTGGCTAACGCACTGATGAACCAGCTGGAAGAGATTGCACGTGAGCAGGGTAAGAGCGTTCTGGTGCTGGATACGGCGACGGGTAGTGGCGCAGAAAACTTTTATCTTCAATGCGGTTGGGAAAAAGCCGGGGAAATTCCGCGCTATGCGCTGATGCCGGACGGAGAGCTGACCGCGACATCTCTGTTCTATAAATTTCTGTAATAAATTTGATATTGCATACAGCTTTGATCAAAACAGGGTTTCACTCGTGTAAAAACCTGATAACTTATTGGACCAATTACTCAGGTTGTATGACTACTCTATGAGGGAACCCTTGTGAAAACATTAAATCGTCGCGATTTCCCGGGCGCGCAGTACCCTGAACGTATCATCCAGTTTGGCGAAGGCAACTTTCTGCGCGCGTTTATCGACTGGCAGATCGATCTGCTGAACGAGCAGACCGACCTGAATTCCGGGGTGGTGATCGTGCGTCCGATTGAGAGTTCATTCCCGCCGTCGCTCAGCACTCAGGATGGTCTCTATACCACGATCATTCGTGGCCTGAATGAGAAGGGCGAAGCGGTCAGCGATGCAAGGCTGATTCGTTCTGTAAACCGGGAAATCAGCGCCTATGCGGATTATGAAGAGTTGCTGCGTCTGGCGCATAACCCTGATATGCGGTTTGTGTTTTCCAATACCACTGAAGCGGGCATCAGCTACCACGCAGGCGATCGTTTCGATGATGCGCCTGCGGTCAGCTATCCGGCGAAGTTGACCCGCCTGCTGTTTGAGCGCTACAGCCATTTCTCCGGTGCGGCGGATAAAGGTTGGGTCATCATCCCTTGTGAACTGATTGATTATAACGGCGAAGCGCTACGTGAACTGGTGCTGCGCTACGCGCAGGAGTGGGCGCTGCCGCAAGCGTTCCTGACCTGGCTGGATGAGGCTAACGCTTTCTGTTCTACCCTGGTGGACCGCATTGTTACCGGCTATCCGCGTGATGAAGCGGCGCAAATTGAAGAGCAACTGAGCTATAAAGATGGTTTCCTTGACACCGCAGAGCACTTCTATCTGTTTGTGATTCAGGGACCAAAATCCCTGGCCGCGGAGCTGCGCCTCGACAAGTTGGCGCTTAACGTACTGATCGTTGACGATATTAAACCGTATAAAGAGCGCAAAGTCGCCATTCTTAACGGTGCGCACACTGCGCTGGTGCCGGTCGCTTTCCAGGCTGGCCTGGATACCGTTGGTGAGGCGATGAATGACACCGAAATCTGTTCTTTCGTCGAGAAGGCGATTTATGAAGAGATTATTCCAGTTCTCGACCTGCCGCGTGATGAGCTGGAATCTTTCGCCAGTGCGGTAACCGGGCGCTTCCGTAACCCGTATATCAAGCACCAGCTTCTGTCTATCGCCCTTAACGGGATGACCAAATACCGCACCCGCATTTTGCCACAGCTGCTGGCGGGGCAGACGAAAGGTGGCAAGCTCCCGGCACGTCTGACTTTTGCACTGGCGGCGCTGATCGCGTTTTACCGCGGTGAGCGTAACGGCGAGAGCTATCCGGTGCAGGATGACGCTGAATGGATGGAAAGCTATCAGGCGCTGTGGGCCCAGCATCGTGATGCGCAAATCAGCACTGGTGAACTGGTGAACGCGGTACTGTCCGTTGAATCCCACTGGGAGCAGGATCTGACTAAAGTTTCTGGCCTGGTAGAGCAGGTTACGCAGGATCTGGATGCTATTCTGCGCGATGGCATGCGTGCGGCGGTTAAACCGCTGTGCTGATGTTCTGAAGCTGACTTGTTATCGATCTCAACCCGGCTACCGCCGGGTTAGTTTTGCGCTTAAATTAGTTACAACATACTTTTATTTTTTTCTTTAAAGCAGGTTTGCAACATCGTGCAATCTTTGCCTGGCAGACAAACTAAAGGCAATTAAGAGAAAAGGATGAATTGTGCCCCAGGCGCTTGAAGAAATTATCTGTCCGGAAAATAATGGCTTATCCGTTTAAGGGGAAATGCGATGGTCATTGAGATTCGCGAAGCAGGTCCGCAGGACAAAGCGCAGTGGTTACAGCTGTGGGAAGGTTACACCAAATTTTACGGCAGCCCGCAGCCGCAGGACGTCACTGAATACACCTGGCAGCGCCTGCTTGATACCGCTTCGTCGCTGTTGGGCTGGTGGACGGGAAAGTGGTTGGGTTTGTGATTTGCGTGCTCCACGAAGGAACATGGGTAAAAACCCCCATTTGTTATCTGGAAGATCTGTATGTTGACCCACAGGTTCGCGGGCGCGGTATCGCCAGGACGCTAATGCAATCGCTGCAAGTGGAAGGCATAGAGAAAGGATGGTCGCGTCTTTACTGGCACACCCGCACTGATAATCCGGCCCGGCGTCTTTATGATGAATTTACGCCAGCTGATGACTATGTTCGCTACCGCATAACGCTCTAAAAGTCTGAGATTAAGAAGTTATTAAGATTTTACCTGTAAAACAGGTGAAAACGGCTCAGGAGAAGCAAAAATGGAAAAACGCATAGAGACAGTCGTCAATTTAATCATGTTTCTTTCGCTGTTGGCCACCGCATGGGACCTCTCCCTGGTGCATCACCTTTCCTGGTAAATCAGATGATACGGCGCTCGTTCCGGCGCCGTAGTCCCATTCTTATCGTTCAAGACGAGCGTCGCGCCACTATAAACAGGCGAGGAAATAACAATAAAACCTTTCCGTTACACTGTAACGGATAATGCTCTCTGAGCCGTTCCAGATAACGCTCAAGAAACGCTTCGCGCTGTTGTTCATCCAGCGGTTGCAGAAACGGTCTAAGCCCTGTGGACTGCAACCAGTCAATAATGGCCTGATGTGAATCCAGAGGGTGGAAATAGGTCGTGCGCCAGATATCCACCTCGCAGCCGCTGGCGGTCAGAATATCGTAATACTCCTGCACGCTCGGCAGCGGATGACGTCCGCTGGCTGGATGCCCCAACTCGTTTGCTACCTGACGCATCAGGGTATGCGACGGTTCCTGCCAGTTATCAGGCATCTGCACCGCCAGCACGCCATTCGCCGCAAGATTACCCACCAGATGAGGAAATAGCCGTTGATGATCGGTTAGCCACTGCAGAGAAGCATTGGCGTAGATCACGTCCGCTAGGCGTTCGGGGCGAAACTCACCGATATCTGCGGCGACAAATCGGCAATTGGGCAGCGTCCGGGCGGCCTCTTCCAGCATCGCTGGTGAATTATCGATGCCAATAATCGTTGCCTCCGGCCAGGCGTCGCGTAACAGGGCGGTACTGTTGCCCGGTCCACAGCCTAAATCGATGGCCAGCGCTGCGCGGTGATGGGCGATACGGGCGAGAAGTTCAGCGGCGGGGCGCGTACGTTCCGCGCCAAATTTCAAATACAGTGAAGGGTTCCAGTCTGCCATAGTGCGCTCCGGTTGTGAGAAACTCGCCATCAGCATACACCCAAAATAATTCGAGTTGCTTAAAGGCGGCAATGACGCTCTGGCAACAAGCTTTTTAAATCGTTGACGTTTTTCAGTGACACTGTCACCTTTTTATGCGCCGTGCTGAGCGATGCATCACGGTACTTTCCGTGGCTGCCAGGTAGACTACGCGCCGTGAAATAGTGGCTATCGGAAGGACAATGGCTCTAATAATTAAGGTGTTGCTTGAAAATCGACTCGGTGAGGGAAAGGACAAAACGCTGCGGGCGAAACCGGGTTTGAGCCTGCTTTTGCAAGATGAAACCAGCCGAGTCCTGTTTGATACCGGGCCTGACGGCAGTTTTTTACACAATGCCCAGCTTATGGGCGTTTCTTTAAAAGATTTAACTGCGACGGTGCTGTCGCATGGGCACTACGATCACTGCGGCGGCGTGCCGTGGCTACCGGATAACAGTCGTATTATCTGCCATCCGCAGATTGCGCAGCGGCGTTATTCTGCGCTATCGCTGGCCGGGCACCGCTGGAAAATTAAGAAACTATCGCGGGAAATCGACTATTCCCGCCACCGGATGGAGTATAACCGCGAGCCGTTGCGGATTAGTGAGCGGTTAACGTGGTCCGGTGAAATTGCCGTCGCCAGGCCAAAAGCTTACGGCGTACTTGATGGTCAGACACAGGATTATATTGCCGATGAAGGCGTGCTGATCTACCGCTCGACCCGAGGGCTGGTCATTATCTGCGGCTGCGGACATCGCGGATTGATCGATACCATCAGGCACTGCCAGAAGATAATGGGTGAACAGAAAATACACGCTGTAATCGGCGGTCTTCATCTGCGCAGCGCTTCCCCCTGGCTCATACGCCAGTTGAAACTGTTTTTGCAGGAGCAAAAGGTAGAAAAAATTATGGCGTGCCACTGCACCGGCTCATGGGGGCGATGGTGGCTTTCAGCGGACGCGGCCCCAGCAACTGGCGATACGTTAGTGCTGGAATAGGGCTTAATTTATTACTGAATCACATACAAATAACATTTTTGTCATTTATTAAGTACATTATTTTCATCCCTATACACCTTCCCCCAGGGGGAAGGTCAAATCGCTATTTCACTATTTTGTGTAAATATATATAGAGAAACTTCATTCTGTTTAATGCCTGTTTTTCCTTCTGAAATATTATTTAATTCTGTCGGTGAGTATGATTTAATTCGTCAGTCGTCTTATTGTGAATATAACTATGATCCAGTCACTACAGGTATTATTTAAACAAGCAACCCGGCGCAGGCTACGTATCCGCGCTGGGCTTGTTATTGCCTGTTGGTTACTGCTCAATCTTCAGCTCGCGGTCGCGGCGCATCATGGCGGCGGCCAACCATCGGTCGCGCCGGAAGTGCAGGTTCACCATATTGTTGATGGCATGATGAGTATGCCCGGTATGGAAAGCGCTGGTCAGAAAGTTATTTGCGAGAAACACTGTGACCCGGACACGGCTCAGCCTAATTCTTCAACTGCGCTACAGCTGAATGCTTTTCCCTCGGAGACCGCGCTGTTAGTGGTTTCCCCGCAACAGGAAAGTTGCGCTGAACGTATGGACTGGCATACGCCGCCGGTCACTGGCCCTCCGGCTGAAATACGCTTCTGCCGCTTCAGAGAATAAATCTCCGTTAAAAACATCCATCAGATCTGCCCGGTCTGCGGGCGACTTTATGTTTTTTCGGAGATATTATGATGCGTTCTACTTCTATTTTTCTGCTTATTACCAGCGTTCTGACCTTTACCGCCGTCTCATTTCCCGCCAGCGCCGAAGACAGCGCCATGCATCACCACAATATGTCCACGATGACGGACATGTCGGATATGAATAAGCAGGATGATTCCGTTACGACTTATTCAGCAAATGGGCTGATTAAAGCCTGGCGCGATAATTCGGTATCCATTGCCCATTCGCCTGTTGCGCAACTGAACTGGCCCGCGATGACCATGAGCTTTGCGCTTGGCGAGTATCAGGGTGGAAAGTTAGCAGTGGGGCAGCGGGTTAATTTTACCTTCCGTCAGACTGACTCCGGCTACGCGCTCGTTTCCATTACCGCGCAATAACTCCGGAGTCACTATGCACATCGTAAATAAGGCGGCCTTTGGGCTGCCGCTTCTGCTGTCGCTGATTTCAACTAACGGCTGGGCGACGACGCTGGCGGAGGCCCTGTCGGCTGCGCAGAGCTACTCCGCCGAGCTTTCCGCTAACGATCATCAGGTTAACGCATTAGAAAACATGGCGGACTCCGCCATGCAGCTCCCCGACCCAAAGCTGAAATTTGGCATTGAGAACGTCCCGTTGGGGGGTAACAACACCAGCCGCCTAACCCGTGAAGGTATGACCATGCAGCGGGTCGGTGTGATGCAGGACTACGTCAGCAGCACTAAGCGCGAGCGCAAAGCCGGCTCGATAACCGCCGAAGCGCGGCGAACCGCCGCCAACGCGGATGTGATTCGCGCGCGACTCCAACGGGAAACAGCTCAGGCATGGCTGGCGCTGGCGGTGGCGCAGAAATCGCTACGCTCAGTTCAGACATTGATCAGCGAAACTTCCCGGCAAATTGGCGTCCAGAAAGCGGGCGTCAGTAGCGATAGCGCCAGTCCCAGCAGTGTGCTGGACGTTCAACTGGCATTGAATGCGATGAAAAATGAGCAGGATAACGCGCGTCGCGATGTGCAGGTTGCTCAGGCGCGCTTGATGCAGCTCACCGGCAAGGATGTGCGCGATATCTCCGGCCCCCTGCCGCGCATCGAACGACTTCCGGCGGATGAAACCACCTTAATCGAGGGGGTTAAACTCCATCCGGAGCTGATCCAGGCCGCGCGAGAAGCCGATCTGGCAAAAGCTAAATCAGGGCAATCGGAGGTGGCGGCGATCCCCGACGTCGGCGTTGAAGTCTATTACGCCAGACGCGGGGATGATTACGACGACATGGTCGGAGTGATGTTCACCGTCGATATGCCTATTTTTCAGGGCAAACGTCAGGACAAAGACCACGCCGCCGATGTTTCGCGCGCCTTTGAGGCCAACGACCAGCTAACGCTATTGCTGCGAGAACACCAGGCGCAGCAGTATCAGCTGATCTCGCAATATAACGCGGCGAAAGCAATATACGACCGCCAGCAAAGCGAGGTGCTACCGCTGCTGCGCAAAAAAGTCAGCCTCGTGAATGCCCAGTATCGGGCTGGCAGCTCTGCGCTAAGCGAGCTGTTATCCGTGCGTCGCGATCTGCTGAGCGGCGAAATCGCCAGCAACAATGCCGAGAAAGCGCTCGCTGATGCGTGGGCTGCCATTCGCTACCTGATTCCGCAGGATGTTAAATAATGAAGCTTAAATCTGTTATTACCCTGGTGGCGCTGGCCGTCGCCCTTGCCGCTGCGGGCGGATACTGGCTGGGCGCACGAAAAGCTCCGACAATGGCCAACGGTGGAGAGGACGCGGCAGCGGGCCGCACAGTGCTGTACTGGTACGATCCGATGACCCCCGGCACGCGTTTTGATAAGCCGGGCAAATCGCCATTTATGGATATGGACCTGGTTCCGCGCTATGCCGATGAAGGTGAGGGCGATAATGCGGGCGGCGTGCAGATTAGCGCGCGCCAGCAGCAAAATCTCGGCGTGCGTACGGCAAAGGTTTCCCGTCAGGCGCTGGCGCTCAAACTCAACGCGTTTGGTACCGTTGCTATTGACGAACGCAGCGTTGAAACGGTCCCGGCGCTGGCTAATGGCCTGATTGAAAAGCTCTATGTCAACGCCGCGCAGCAGTTTGTGAAGAAGAACGAGGCGTTGGCCGAGCTGTGGATCCCGCAGTGGGCGGCAGCGCAGCAGGAGTATCTGGCGGTGAGGCAGCTTGGTGATAGCGGTCTCACCGCCGCCGCGCGCGGGCGCTTGCAGTTGCAGTTTATGCCGGAAGCGATTATTCGTAGCGTCGAGCGCAGCGGCAAACCGCAAACCCGCATGACCGTTCGCGCGCCAAACGCGGGTTACGTCAATAAACTTGATGTGCGAACCGGCGCGCAGGTGACGGCCACTCAGGCGCTATTCGAACTGGCGAGCCTCGACCCGGTATGGATAGTGATTGATTACCCGGAAAACCAGGCCAGCCTGCTGCGTCTCGGTAGCCAGGTGACGGCGACCACCAGCAGCTGGCCCGGGCTGACCTTCCAGGGGAAAGTCAGCGAATTGCTGCCCGACCTCGAAGCCACCACCCGCACCCTGAAAGCGCGCGTGGTGCTGGAGAATCCGCAGCATCAACTGAAGCCGGGAATGTACTTAAACGTCCAGTTGGCTGAGGCGAATCAGAGTCGCGCCGTTCTGACCATCCCGGAAGAGGCGCTGATCGCCACCGGCACCAGCAACCGCGTGCTGATCGCTGATGGCGAAGGGCATTTCCGTCCGGTTGAGGTCACCGCCGGACGCGCGCAGAACGGGCTGGTCGAGATCAAATCCGGCCTCGAAGAGGGCCAGCAAGTGGTCACCTCCGGCCAGTTCCTGATTGACTCCGAAGCTAGCTTGCGCAGCGTGCTGCCGCAAATCGCCGGGCAGGAGAGCACGGAAGTTAAAACGTACTCGACGCACGGCGTTATCAAAGTGCTAAACGATGAATCGGTCACGATTGAGCATCAGCCAGTCCCGGAACTGAAGTGGCCAGCGATGACCATGGATTTTGCCATTACGCCGCAGCAGCGTCAGCAAATCCGCCCCGGCGAGTCGGTGATGTTCAGCTTTTCCCTGACCGACGACGGGGCGCAACTCACCTCAATCATGCCGATGACCGGCGCTAAGGAGCAGCCATGATTGCCGCCGTTATCCGCTGGTCATTGCGCAACCGTCTGCTGGTACTGCTGGCGACGCTTATTATGGCTGCCTGGGGCGTCTGGTCGGTGCAGCAGGCACCGCTGGATGCGTTACCGGATCTCTCCGATACTCAGGTGATCATCCGCGTGAGCTATCCCGGCAAAGCGCCGCAAATTGTTGAAGACCAGGTCACTTATCCGCTGACCACCACCATGCTATCGGTACCAGGTGCAAAAACCGTACGCGGCTTTTCGATGTTCGGCGATTCCTACGTTTACGTGCTGTTTGATGACGGCACCGACCCGTACTGGGCTCGCTCCCGCGTGCTGGAGTATCTGAGCCAAATCCAGAGCAGCCTGCCGCCGGAAGCGAAAGCCTCGTTAGGGCCGGACGCCACCGGCGTCGGCTGGGTGTTTGAATACGTGCTCACCGATAAAAGCGGTAAGCACAGCCTCGGCGATCTGCGGGCGATTCAGGACTGGATCCTCAAATATGAGCTGAAAACCGTGCCGGATGTCTCAGAGATCGCCAGCGTCGGCGGGATGGTGAAAGAGTACCAGGTGATCCTCAACCCTGACCGGCTGCGGGCGCTGAACGTGACACACGAGCAGGTGATTAGCGCCATTCAGAGCGCCAACCAGGAGGGAGGCGGCTCGGTGCTGGAGCTGGGCGAAGCTGAATATATGGTGCGCACTACCGGCTACCTGAAATCTATCGACGACTTTAATCAGGTGGTGATTGCCTCGCGCAACGGCGTGCCGGTGCTGCTTTCCGACGTTGCCAGCGTGCGCCGCGGCCCGGCGATTCGTCGCGGTGTCGCCGAACTCAACGGTGAAGGGGAAGTGGCGGGCGGGATTATCATTATGCGTTCGGGCAAAAATGCGCTGACCACCATTAACGCGGTGAAGGCTAAACTGGCGGAAGTCAAAAAAAGCCTGCCCGCTGGCGTGGAGATTGTCCCGGTGTATGACCGTTCGCAGTTGATTAAAAACTCGGTTGAGACTCTGACCCATAAGCTTATCGAAGAGTTTATCGTCGTGGCGGTGGTCTGCTCGCTGTTCCTGTTCCACTTTCGCAGCGCCCTGGTGGCGATGATTACGCTGCCGCTAGGGATCCTCGGCGCGTTTATCGTCATGCACTATCAGGGCGTCAGCGCCAATATGATGTCGCTCGGCGGGATTGCGATTGCCATCGGGGCGATGGTGGATGCGGCAATCGTGATGATTGAAAATATGCATAAGGTGCTGGAGCAATGGCGGCACGATCATCCTGAGCGCCAACCATCTTCTGATGATTACTGGAAAATTGCCCAGCAGGCGGCGTCAGAAGTGGGGCCAGCGCTGTTTTGCAGCCTACTGATCATCACCCTGTCCTTTATTCCGGTATTCACCCTTGAGGCGCAGGAAGGCAAGATGTTCTCGCCGCTGGCCTTCACTAAAACGTACTCGATGGCAGTGGCCGCCGGGCTGGGGATCACCCTGGTGCCGGTGCTGATGGGCTATTTTATTCGCGGCAAAATCCCCGATGAGACCGCTAATCCGCTCAACCGCTGGCTGATTCGCGCCTATGAACCGCTGCTGGATAAAGTGTTGCAGTGGCCAAAAGCGACGCTGGGCGCCGCCGGTCTGCTGCTGGTTGCCACGCTGTGGCCGCTGGCGCAGCTTGGCAGCGAATTCCTGCCGCAGATTGACGAGGGCGATCTGCTGTATATGCCGTCCACGCTGCCGGGGATTTCCAGCCGCGAAGCCGGACGCCTGCTACAACAAACCGATCGCCTGATTAAAACCATTCCTGAAGTGCAAAGCGTGTTTGGCAAAGCTGGTCGTGCCGATAGCGCCACCGACCCGGCGCCGCTGACGATGCTGGAAACCACCATTCAGTTCAAGCCAAAAAGCGAATGGCGGCCAGGTATGACCATGGATAAGCTCATCAGTGAACTCGACAATACGGTGAAAGTGCCGGGGATTGCCAACGTCTGGGTACCGCCGATCCGTAACCGCCTGGATATGCTGGCAACCGGCATTAAAAGCCCGGTTGGTATTAAAGTGAACGGCAACAACCTGGCGGAAATTGAAAAAACCGCTGAGGAGATCGAGCGCATCGTGCGCGACGTGCCGGGGGTGACGTCGGCGCTGGCTGAGCGTCTTGACGGTGGACGCTATATTGACATCAAGATCGACCGGGTAAAAGTGGCCCGCTATGGCGTGTCGGTGAAGGAGCTGCAATCGGTGGTCGCCAGCGTAGTGGGCGGCGATAACATTGGCGAGACCATCGAAGGGCGCGAACGTTATCCGATAAGCGTGCGCTATCCGCGTGAAATGCGCGACTCGCTGCAAAAGCTGCGCGATCTGCCGATAGTGACCAGCAGCGGGGCGCAGGTGACGCTGTCCGAGCTGGCGGATATCGCCATCACCGACGGCCCGCCGATGCTAAAAAGCGAAAACGCCCGCCTGTCGGACTGGATCTACGTCGATATTCGCGACCGCGATCTGAAATCCGCCGTTGACGAAATGCAGAGTGAAGTCAGCAAGCAGGTTAAATTGCCGGAAGGGATCTCGCTGACCTGGTCCGGGCAGTATGAATACCTGGAGCGGGCCACTGAAAAGCTGAAAATCGTGCTGCCGTTTACCCTGATGATCATCTTCGTGCTGCTTTACGTTACCTTCAGCAAGGTTAAAGACGCGCTGTTGATAATGGGTACCTTGCCGTTTTCGCTGATTGGCGGCGTCTGGTTGCTGTGGCTGCTGGGCTATAACCTGTCGGTGGCGGCCGCCGTTGGCTTTATTGCGCTAGCGGGCGTCGCGGCGGAGTTTGGGGTGATTATGGTGCTCTATTTAAATCAGGCGATCGCCAAACGGCGTGAGCAACTGGATGATCGGACCCTCAACGAAGCGATTCATGAAGGGGCGGTGCTGCGCGTGCGCCCGAAAGTGATGACCGTAGCGACGATTATGGCCGGGTTGCTGCCGATTATGTGGGGGGGAGGGACCGGCTCAGAGGTGATGCAGCGTATTGCCGCACCGATGATCGGTGGGATGATCACCGCGCCGCTGCTGTCGATGCTGGTGATCCCGGCAGTCTACCTGCTGACACACCGTAAAAAGCGCTAATCGTTAAACACCCGGGCCAAACGGCCCGGGTGGGAATCAGTCAGCGTTTTTAAGGTCTTCCGCACGTTTGGCGGTGGCGTAGACAAAATCCAGCATCGGTTCGAGGTCGGTGTCATAGCCAGCCTGAATGATTTTGCCGCGAAGCCATTCGATCTCGCTGGCAATATCCGAGTGGAATATATTGTTGTCCTGGGCTTTGCGTAGCCATTTCAGCAGGAAGTTATTCTTCCCGCGAACGCCGCCCGATTTCTTTGAATTTGCGTGTATTTTCAGCGCAACCAGAATGCAGTAATAGAAATGAACGCGCTGATTAAAACTTTGGTGCATGTCTTTTATTTCCCGCCAGAATCAGGTTGAGGACGGGCATGGACCTTAATCATGCGGTCTCTGATATCCACCCGTGCCACCATTGCGCCGCCAGCCGGACGCTGAGGCGATGGTGGCACGGAAGCCGAATAGCAGTCAAATATTGATTAGTTTTTTACCAGGCAACGCGAGAATCGCCGTCCGTAGAGTATTCCTCAAGTCCGCTGCAAATC
Source organism: Klebsiella sp. (assembly GCF_027492335.1). Lineage (NCBI taxonomy): Bacteria > Pseudomonadati > Pseudomonadota > Gammaproteobacteria > Enterobacterales > Enterobacteriaceae > Klebsiella > Klebsiella sp. Next base: position 35,100 of record NZ_JAPUEW010000060.1, read on the forward strand.
AGCGCGTTGTCGTAGGTAAATTCGCAAAATCAATATAAACGCCAGCGCGACCACCACCGCAGCGAGCAAATAAATAGTGTCCAGATCGTAATAACCCGCCACCCATCCGGCAACCGGGCCGGTTAACCCCAGCGCCAGATCGAGAAATGCTGAATAGGTACCCAGGGCAGTTCCCTGGTTTTGCTCTTCGACCTGCTTCACCGCCTCAACCCCAAGCGCCGGGAAGACCAGAGAAAAACCTGAACCAGTGAGGAATGCGCCGATTCCGGCAATCCACGCAGAAGGGGCATACCAGATGATCAGCAGGCCCAGACACTCCACCACAAAACAGGCTAACGATACCGGCACGCCGCCATAGCGGGTAATCATGTTGCCCAACACCAGGCGGATGCAGATAAAGCCGACGCTGAACAGGGAAAGGGTAAACGCCGCGCCTTGCCAGCTATGGGCGGAAAAGTAGAGCGTAATAAAGGTCGCAATAACTCCGAAACCCACGGTGCTCAGCGCCAACCCCATCCCGTAGGGCCAGATTTTGCGCACCACCACATGAAACGGAGCCCGGATACCCGCCGTCACGCTGACGTCCTGCCGCGTGCGGGCGTAGAGCAGGCCAACCACTGCCACAAGAATCACCACGGCGGCAAATCCGCTGATGCCAAAATAGCCGTTAAGCATTACGCCCAGTGGGGCACCTACCGCCATCGCCACATAGGTCGCCACGCCGTTCCATGAAATAACTCGCGAAGTGTGGATCGCGCCAACGGTTTTAATCCCCCACAAGGTTGCGCCGGTGGCGGTGAAGCTCTCCCCGACGCCGAGGAAAATTCGGCCAATTAACAGCGCGGCAACGGCCAGCAGCGGAACGGATTGCAGGAGCACCGCGAGCAGCGTGAATAATCCGCTGAGCATGCAGCAAACAATCCCCAGGCTGACGACTTTTTTCGCTCCCCAGATATCGGTATAGCGACCAGCATGTGGGCGACTGACCAGAGTTGAAATGTACTGGAGGCTGATAACAACCCCGGCGATAAAGGTGCTATATCCCAACTGATAATGGATATAGCCGGGCAGCACGGCGAGCGGAAGGCCGATGGAGAGATAGCAGATACAGGTAAAGACAACGATTGAAATAATACGCAGATTAAGCTGAGTGGTGCTGACGGAAGTGGCCATAACGCTAAGTATTTAAAACCAAAGGGACGCTAAGCATAGCGCAGCGACGTCGGGAGTGACGGGCAGACTATGCGCTTTCTCAATGATTCAGGCAAACACACTAAAAATAGTAATGAGAGAAGAGGAATCTGGGAAAGCGGTGCGCAACAGAGTATAAAATTTGTTATTACATCACGGACAATGACAGGAGAGGGTATGGAATACGATTTAGTCGGTATGGATGTTCTGTTTGTCGCGGGCTTTGGGCCGATAACGCAACCAGCCGCCGCCAGCCACGAATTTTACCTCGGTGCGTTGGGGTTACCGTTAAAACCGATGCCCGGTAACGAAGAGTATCTGCTGACTGAGCATAACGCCCTCGGCGGAGTAAAGCATTTTGCCCTGTGGCCGCTGGCGCAGGCGGCGCGCTCCTGTTTTGACGCTGATGTCTGGCCAGACTACCTGCCGGTGCCGCAGGCCTGGATCGAGTTTGAAGTACGCGATATCGACTCCGCGACCGACGTGTTGAAAGCCAGAGGCTACCGTCTGCTGGTCGATAACCGCATGGAACCCTGGGGCCAGACCGTGACGCGACTGCTTAGCCCGGAAGGACTGCTGGCCGGGATTACCGTCACCCCGTGGCTGCGTGAGGAGAAAGAGTAGGGCCAATCATGCTGATTTATAACGTATTTGGTCGCCACATTGGCGTAAAACGCGAGGGTGAGCGCTGGTTAGTCTTTCGCGTCGATCTCAGCGAAGGCAAATATTCGCCGCTGCACGGGGTCATCATCCCGGATGACCTCACGGAAGCGGAAATTCCCGGCTGGCTAAGCGATATATTTCATGAGGCGGCGAGCCCGCGCTATCCTGACGTCCGTCTCGTGAAGTAGCGCCGTGTGGATTTGCTACCGCCAGCTTCTGTTATGCAGCACCACCCGATAGCCGTCGTGGTCGACAAAGGTTTTACCGTTCACATTCCAGTACGGATTAAACGCGCTGGCCTGCACAAAACCGGCAGCCAGCATGTTCTCACACTGCGCTTGCCATTCTGCAATTTGCGGGTAATAGAGCACCAGCAAATCTTCCTCGTTGGGCGTAGGCGTCACTGGATGGTGATGACAGAGGGTGAACTCAAGATGCCAGCCGAGACCATGGCGTCCGACCATCATCCCGCTAAAGCCATCATGATCGGAAAACTGGGCGATTTGCTTCAGTCCCAGTCCTTCGCAGTACATTTTGCTACTGGCGGCAAGATTGGTGACCGGTCTGGCAATACGCATTTGAACAAATGTCATGAGTACCTGTCTTGAAGATCGTTTGGTCGAATGACTCTATCTGCTTTTGCGTCCGGCATTTGTCGCGAAGAGCTTTTGTTCCATGTAATTTGTCAGTACTCAGTTTCGAGAATATGAAATTTATTTGATTGCTTCAGTAGGGGCGTTTGCCTAAAATTCTCGCTTTCGGAGAGACAAAATGTCCGTCGAAGATTCCCTTCTTGCTTACTCTTTCGCAGCACTCCTGCTAACTCTTACTCCTGGCCTTGATACGGCTCTGATCTTACGAACGTCCACCGTTGAAGGCGGTAAAAAAGCCTTTCAGGCGGCATTGGGTATTGATATGGGGTGCTTTATCTGGGGCGCGGTGGTTGCTTTTGGTCTCGGGGCGTTGCTGGCAGCATCGGCGCTGGCGTATGACCTGCTAAAGTGGTGTGGTGCCATTTATTTATGCTGGTTAGGTATTCAATTAATTCTCAGGCCACGCCGTCATTTTAATTGCCAGGAAATAGCGAGGACACCCGCCAGTAACTGGTTTTTAAAGGGAATGCTGGGCAATGTTCTTAACCCGAAGATGGGCATATTTTATGTATCTTTCCTGCCGCAATTTATTCCCGCAGGCCACTCTCCGGTGGGTTGGACATTTCTGCTGGTCGCCATTCATGTCCTGATCGGCACACTGTGGTCGTTAACCCTCATAATAGCCAGCCGTTATGCCGCTACTCTGTTGAAAACGCCACTGTTCGTTCAGTGGATGGATCGTGTTACCGGCGGCATTTTTATGTTGTTTGCCGCCAAACTGGCGCTAAGCCATCGCTAAATGATCCCGGACATGGATGTTCGGGGCTCACATCAGTTTTACGCCATATTTCGTCCCCCGACGAAGCATCTCCATACCTTTTACGTAAAGTCTCTCACCATGCAGGGCAACGAGCCTCTGCATGGAGTCACTTGCGCGTCGGGTTAACCGATATCATAATAAAAAGAGAATAATATTAAATTATAATTCTCTTAATGAGATTTAATTAAAGAGGTAACAGGTGAACGTTGGCGAAATCAGACCTGAGTTAAAGGCTTTTCTACTGGCGCTGGCCGGTTCAGTCGTACTGATCATTGGCATGGGCTACGGGCGTTTTGCCTATACCGGTATCCTGCCTTTGATGTTGAATGAGCAGATACTCTCACTGCGCGAAGGGAATCTTGCCGCTTCGGCAAACTACGCCGGTTATCTGGCGGGCGCGTTGCTGCTGGCGAAAGCCAGGCCTGCGGACGCGAGATGGTTAAGTCTGCTTTCCGCGTTGCTAACGCTGCTGTGCATGGCTTTGCTGGCGTTTTTGGTTTCTCCGCTGGCAATTATCGTGGTACGCGGTATTGCTGGATTGTTAAGCGCGGTCACGTTGATTGCCGCTTCGCTGTGGCTGCTACAGCATATGAAGCATCATAACGGCGCGCCGGTGCTTTTTTCCGGCGTCGGGATGGGGATATTTCTGTCGGCGGAATTTATCTCATTGGGCAAAGCACTTGCGCTTTCCAGCCAGCAAATCTGGTTGATATGTGCAATAAGCGCTGGCGTCCTGTTTGTGTTGGCTCTGCGCTTATTGCTGAGTCCGGCCGATTATCTTATCGCTTATAAACCTGCTGATAGCGCGCAACATGAGCAGGAAGAGGGGGGAGTCAGTGAAGCGTGGAAACTGCTGCTGATTTATGGCCTTGCCGGTTTCGGCTACATTATTACCGCCACCTATCTGCCGCTGTTTCTCAGCGGTTCGCTGAACGCCATCGATCCGGTGCAAATCTGGGCTATCTTCGGACTTGCGGCGGTTCCGTCATGTTTTGTCTGGCATCGGCTGGTGATTAAGTTTGGCTATCGCCGCGCGTTTACTGCAAATCTGCTGATTCAGGCGGTCGGCGTGATCCTTCCGGCGTGGAGTCATTCGTTACCGTTTTGCGTGTTGAGCGCGCTGCTCGTCGGTTTTACGTTTTTGGGGACGGTGACCATCGCGCTATCGCAGGGAAGGCGGCTGAACCATCTGGTGTCATTCAATATGGTTGCCGCGATGACCGCGACTTATGGCGTAGGGCAAATTATCGGCCCGCTGGTCGCCGAGGCGTTGTATAACCGCAGCGGATCGTTTAATCCTTCGCTGAGCGCGGCGGCATTTGCGCTCCTGGTCGCCGCTGCGCTGGTCGCGATGGGAGTCCGGCGGCAGTCAAATATCGGACGCTGATTCAAGGATCTGGCGCATATGTTCAAGGGCCGGTGAGGTATAGCCTTTGCGCCATATTAACTGAGTTAGCGCTTCGCCAACCGGGCGTATAATGCTGCCTTCTGGCAATTTCAGAGTATCAAGAACGCCCTGCGGCAGCAGGCAGGCATAGCCGCCGGAGGCGACGCAGGCAAGCATCGCGTGGTAGGAACCGACATCCTGGATTTCAACCTCTGCTTCCTCTGATTGCTTCAGAAAAGCTTCGCCTGCTGCCCGATAGGTACAGCCATCCGGGAAAGCCGCAAAGCGAAAACGTTGTCGGTCGGCGGGGAGCACCATGACCAGTTGTTCTTTAAAGACCGACTTGTACTCAAGGTCGTCCGGCGGGATAGCGCCTTGCGGCAGGCTCACCAGCGCACAATCGAGAGAAGCGTCAAGTACCTGCAGGATAAGCTGGCGGGTCGGCTGCGTTTTTAGCGTCAGCGTCACCTCCGGGCATTGGGTATGAAAGAGAGGGAGAAGCCGCGGCAGACGGCTGGCGGCGGTGGCATCCATCGCCCCCATGCGAAAATTCCCCCCCGGTGTGGCTGGATGCAGCGCCTGTTTGGCCTCTTCGGCGAGGCTGAGGATCTTCACGGCATAACCCAAAAAATTCTCTCCGGCGGGCGACAGCAGCATCTTCTTATTGCCGCGGGCAAAAAGTTCGACTCCCAGCTCTTCTTCCAGTTGGTGAATGCGGGTAGTGATATTGGACTGTGCCCGCCCCAGCAGCTTTGCTGCACGGGTGACGCTCTGTTCTTCCGCCACCGTTTTGAAAATCTGTAATGTGGTGTGGTTCATATTTTTGTTCTTAATTTGAAAATAATGTTGATCTTATCATCTCTAAAAGAGATTTTGATTGCCTGAACGCACAAATTTTAACAGGGCAGCCTATGAGCAACCGGCTTACGCAGCAGCTTGATATTGATTATCCCATTATTCAGGCCCCGATGGCGGGCGTGTCGACGCCGGAGCTGGCGGCGGCGGTCAGCGATGCCGGAGCACTCGGTTCGCTGGGCCTGGGATCGTCCTCGGTGGCGCAGGCGGAAGCGCTCATAAACCAGACCAGGCGCTTAACCACTCGCCCATTTAACGTCAATCTGTTTTGCCACGCCCCGGCGGTAAGAGACCCTCAGCGTGAAGCGCAGTGGATTGAGCGACTGGGTCCCGAATTTGCGCGCTTCGGCAGCGTTCCGCCGCAAACGCTGGCGGAAATTTATCTCAGTCTTCAACAGAATCCACAGATGACAGAGCTGCTGCTCGATCTTACCCCAGCGGTGGTGAGCTTCCATTTTGGTGTTCCGGATCGAGAAACACTTCGCTGGCTGCGTGAAAAGGGCATTGTTACCCTGGCGAGCGTCACCAGCGTTGAAGAAGCCCAACTGGTCTCAGCGCAGGGGATTGATATGGTTGTGGCTCAGGGCTACGAAGCCGGAGGTCATCGCGGTATTTTTGCCCCACAGGCTGCTGACGGACAGATGAGTACGTTTACCCTGGTTCAGGCGATTAAACAGCGGATTGACATTCCGCTTATCGCCGCAGGCGGCATTATGGACGGCGCTGGAATTAACAGCGTGATGAACCTTGGCGCTGAGGGCGCGCAGCTAGGAACGGCGTTCCTGCTGTGCCCGGAGTCAGCAGCAGATGCCGGTTACCGTGAGGCCATTAAAAGCAGCCCTGACGGGAAAACTGTTTTAACCTCGGCGATTTCCGGGCGTCCGGCGCGATGTGTGGTTAACGGCTGGCGCGAAATGAATGAGCCGCATGCTATCCCTGATTATCCGGTAGCTTATGATCTCGGGAAAGCGCTGGCCACGGCGGCCAAAGCGCATGGCGATCATCAGTACGGCGCACATTGGGCAGGACAGGGCGTAAATCTTATTCGTGAGCTTCCGGCGGCTGAACTGATACGAACCCTGGTTAGGGAATGCGGTTTTCAATAGCGAAAACCGCATGTTCCGCTAACGTCGGTGCGCTAAACCGCGTACCAGACGGTCGCCGGCCATCTGTACGCCCTGCACGAGGGCGACCAGAATCAGTACGGTGCCGACCATCACCTCGTTATTGAAGCGTTGATAACCGTAACGAATCGCCAGGTCCCCCAGCCCGCCGCCGCCAATCACGCCCGCCATTGAGGAAAAACCGATCAGCATCACGATGGTCAGCGTGATGCCCGCCAGCAGCGTCGGCAACGCTTCCGGCAACAGCGATTTAAAGATGACGTGCCAGATATTGCCGCCCATAGACAAAATCGCCTCGATACGCCCGTAATCCACTTCATCCAGTGCATTTTCCGTCAGGCGAGCAAAAAACGGAAAAGCGCCGATAGTGACTGGAACCACCGCAGCGGTACTGCCGAGAGTGGTGCCGATAATCAGCCGGGTAAAAGGGATCAGCGCAATCAGCAGAACGATAAACGGCAGCGAACGCCCAAAGTTGATAATCGCGCCCAATATGGCGTTGACCTTCGGCATGGGCGCAAGGCCGTTGCGGCGTGAAACAAACAGCAGCACGCCGGTAGGTAGTCCGAGCACCACGGTAAACAGCGCCGCCAGACCGACCATATAAACGGTATCTACCGTGCCCTGGAGCAATAGCGGCCAAAGATCATCCCAACTCATGCTACTCCGCATAAAGGCCTCCCGTGAAATCCGTGGCGGGCGAGAAAATCCCGCTCCGCCTGAGGATCGTGAAGAAGTGATTGCCGCAGCCGCGACCAGGGGGCCACCAGTAGATCGGCAATTCTGCCGCTTTCAATAATTTCACCGTGCTCCAGCAGCGCCGCGTGGTCACATAAGGTTTTCACCACCTCCAGCTCATGGGTAATCAGTACGATAGTGAGGTTCAGCTGTTGATTGATGTCCGCCAGCAGGCTAAGCACCGAGGTTGTGGTCTCGGGATCAAGGGCGCTGGTCGCCTCATCGCACAGCAGCACATCCGGCCTTGCCGCCAGCGCGCGGGCAATGCCCACACGCTGTTTTTGCCCGCCGGAAAGCTGAGACGGGAAGGCGGCGGCTTTATCCGCCAGCCCCACCAGCTCCAGCAGCTCGGCAACGCGCGCCTGGCGGGCGGCTTTTGGCACTTTGGCTATCTCCAGCGGTACCGCCACATTGTCGGTCACGCTGCGGGCATGAAGTAAATTAAAGTGCTGGAAGATCATGCCGGTGCGCAGCCGATACTCGCGCAGTGCGCTTTTATCCATCCGGGTAATATCGTTCCCGTTCACAATAATGCGGCCCGCAGTGGGCCGCTCCAGCAAATTCAGGCAGCGTATCAGCGTACTTTTGCCTGCACCGCTGCGTCCGAGGATGCCGTAAACGGCTCCTTTCGGCACCTGCAGAGAGACATCGTTTAACGCCGGTCGGCCTGTTCCGGCATAGGTTTTACTCAGCCCGACAATCTCAATCATGATTGAGGAGCAACCGGGATTACCGAGCCGTTATATTGTTTACGGATAAATTCGGCGACCTGCGGCGAAGTGAGATCTTTGGCCAACGCCTTGATGCGCGGATCGTTCGCCAGCTCAGGCGTGGTTACCAGGATATTGGCATACGGGTTATTGGTGGCGCTTTCCAGACCCAGCGCGTCTTTTGCCGGAACCAGCCCGGCTTCCAGCGCATAGTTACCGTTGATCACCGCCAGGTCGACGTCATCCAACGACCGAGGAATTTGCGGCGATTCAATTTCAAGAATCTTCAGATGCTTCGGGTTTTCGACGATATCTTTCGGCGTCGCCAGCGTGGTCGCCGGGTCGGTGAATTTTGCCGCCAGCTTAATCAGCCCCTGGCTTTGCAGTAGAAACAGCGCGCGGCTCAGGTTGGTGGTGTTATTCGGCACCGCTACGGTGGCATTCTCAGGCAGCGATTTAAAATCTTTATGCTTGCGCGAATAAATGCCCAGCGGCTCAATATGCACGGTCGCCGCAACGGCAAACGTTTTGCCTAGCGCCTTTTCCTGATCTTTTAAATAGGGCACGTGCTGGAAATAGTTGGCATCGACGTCACCGTTAGCCAGCAGTTCGTTGGCGTTCACGCCGCTGGTTAATTCGACAATTTTCAAATCAAGGCTGGGATCGATTTTTTTAATGTAGTTCAGGATTTCAGCGTGCGGTACCGGGTCGGCGGCAACGCGTAGCGCGGCGGCCTGGGCTGAAGTCCACGCCAGAGAGAGAGACAGTGCGACCCCTGCCAGTTTAAATGCGGCATATTTCATCATCTTATTCCTTTTGTTTGTTGTTATGTCTACACGATCAATTGCTCGGCGCGTTCGCGAAAAACATCCTGGTAGTAGCGTTCAGCGACATCAGGATGCGAGCGCAGACGTCCTTTCAGGTAATTCCAGCCCACTTCACGCAGCAGCGGGTTTTGCGGGTCGCTATCCGGGCCGAGGGCTTCGCGGGCCAGTTCGGCAGGTAGCGTATAAACGGGGACTACAGCATCCAGCTGCGCGCCGAGGAAGAAAGCAATCGACAAACGCTGCTGCTCGGCAGGCGGCGACACCACTCTGTGCACCGTTGCGCGCAGATAGCCGTTGGTCGCCAGCTCCAGCAGCTCGCCGATATTCACGACAAAGCTTCCCGCCAGCGGCGTGGCGTCAATCCAGCGGTCGGGTGACACTTCGACCTGCAAGCCTTTTTGCTCATCCTGCAACAGAAAGCTGAGAAAACCAGAATCCTTGTGCGCGCCGACGCCCTGGGCGCTTTGCGTCTCCTGCTGGCCCGGATAGCGGATCAGCTTGATATGCTCGTTGGGTTTATCGCCATACAGGCCATCAAAGGCATCCTGCGGAAGGTGCAGTGCTTCGGCAAACGCGCGCAGCAGCGTGATCCCAACCTGGGTCATCTCCTGCTGCCAGGTTAGCAATGTCGGTTTGAGTGAGGGCAAGGCTTCGGGCCATAAATTTGGCCCCTGCAGGCGCTGCCAGCGCGGGGCGCGTTCGTTGAGCGTGAGCGCCGGGCGCTCGGCACCGATATCGAACTGCTCGCGCCAGTCCGGCTGACCACGGGTTAATTCCGATGCAGCGCGGTTGTAGCCACGAAAGTGCGGGGAATGGATCATCGCCACCTGCTGCTTTTGTTCATCAGCAAGGGCAAAAAAAGCGCGGGACTGCTGCTGGACGGCCTGCTGCAGCGAGGCATCAACGCCGTGGTTAATCAGATAAAAGAAGCCAATATCGCGCGCCGCGTGGCGCAGGTCGGCAAGGAACGCCGCTTTGTCAGCGGGGTCTGCGTAGCGGGCAAGATCCAGTATCGGTAGGGTTGTCGCGTTCATTGTGTTCTCCGAAGGTGGTTTTCAGGCATTTTCGTTTAGTCAGATTCAGAGTTCGGGGACAACAACAGCGCATGATCGATTCCTCAGTCGGGTGGTTGAAACCAGCTTGCCTTAAGCGAAAATAATCAACCAATAACGTTCTTTTCTAATTTATGTCTGCGCAGGGTTCTGTGCTTTTGCGAATTTTGGCTAAGAGGGGAGGGAGTCGGGTTGCGCACGGCGTCGTGAGCCAGTATGGTGGGCGAAATTTTTCTATTCAGGTAAAAACACGGTCATGCAGCACGTAAAAGATCCTCTGCACGGTATCACGCTGGAAGCCCTGCTCAACGCGCTGGTCGCTAAATATGGTTGGGCTGAACTGGCGAAGCGCATCAATATTAATTGCTTTAAAAGCGATCCGAGTATTAAGTCGAGCCTGAAGTTTTTACGCCGCACGCCGTGGGCGCGCAAAGAGGTGGAGGAGCTGTATATCGATTCGCTGACGGATGTGGCGTCAGACGTTGCGGATGCCTCGACTGAGAGTCCGTGGGCGAACTGGCAGAAAAAATAAGGAGCGCAGCAGATATTTCCGCGCGCCCCTTTTGCTATGTCTTACTGAAGATTACCCGCCGTCAGGCTCTCTTTATCGAAAGCATGGCTGACATCAATATGGTTCTGATGTACTGAGGTATCTATATTTGAACCTGCTTCTGGTCGCGCAAAGCTATTCTCTGCGGCCATCACGGTAGATGAAAGTGTAGCGGCCAAAAGCAGTGCGGTGACCACGCTGATTTTTTTCATATTCAATTCCTTATTTCATCGTGTTGTCGCTGTCGCCTGTTCTTTTGGCGGCCCGGCAATAGTCTTATATACCCTGAATAATTCGAGTTGCAGGAAAGCCAACGCACATGCAACTTGAAGTATGACGGGGGAGTTTATTTAGTCAGTTCAGCAGTCATATGCACGCGGTTGTTAAACTGAGCGCTGGTAATTTTGTATGACGCGCCTTGTTCTGCTGCCTGAGCGGCGATTTTTGCTTCTGCGCGGTCCAGAGTTGAGGCGCTGGCGCTAACGCTTTGTGCAAAAGAACCAAAAGAGATCATAGAGAGAGCAGCAACTGCAACGAAAGTTTTGATGGATTTCATGGTCGTATTCCTTAAGTGTTTTATCAGTGTTGGAGCGTTGTTGCCCCGATGTGATAAATAATAGACTGAGCATGCGGTGATTAAAATCGAAACAATTTGCGCATCTCTTTCAGAAAATTTGAATAATTTTAGCGTTTCAGCATTAACCCCACTGAATGGTGATGTATTGGTTACAATCCGGACTTAATACCATAACAAATATATAAAAAGTTATTTTTCGACTTTAGATATGTTTTTTTCTTGTTTGCTATCCCCTGAACCGCAGCAATATAGTTTTTACACAGCAACAAACGTCGATATGCGGCGGATTGGAAAATATATTCACGAATATCTCATTATGATAACTCTCGATAAAATCAGTAAAAGCTTTTCCGGTGAACGGGTACTCAAAGATGTTTCACTGAGCGTAAATCCCGGCGAAATTATTTGCATTATTGGCCCGAGTGGCTCAGGGAAAACAACGCTATTGCGGACGCTTAATTTTTTAGAACCCGCAGATAGCGGACAAATTAAAATAGATGACGTGGCGCTGGACTGTGCAAAGGCGGGTAAAAAGGAAATTGAAAAGCTACGCGCCAAAACTGCAATGGTTTTTCAATCGTGGAATCTTTTTCATAATCTTACCGCACTGCAAAATATCACCGAAGGTTTGATTTATGCCAAAAAGCGCTCACGCCAGGAGGCTGAAAATATTGCCGAACGGTTATTAAAGCAGGTAGGGCTACTGCATAAGAAAGATCACTATCCTCATAGCCTTTCCGGTGGGCAAAAGCAGCGCATCGGTATTGCCCGCGCGCTGGCAATCAACCCCGCTGTACTGCTGCTGGATGAGCCGACTTCCGCGCTGGATCCGGAAAAAGTTGGCGAAGTGCTGGAACTGATACAGACGATTGCCGTCGAGGGGCAGACGATGATTATCGTCACTCACGAAATGGAGTTTGCCCGCCAGGTGGCTTCTCGGGTGGTGTTTATGGAAAACGGCGAGATTGTAGAACAGGGGCCTGCGGAGCAGATATTTGGTGCCGCGCAGCAGGGGCGAACCCGGGCGTTTCTGGCTCGTTTGCACTATCATGGCTGAGGCTCAAGATGGACAATAACGCGTTGTTTAGCTGGCAGGATATCAGCCAGATTATCCCCAAACTGCTGGAGAATTTACCGATCACTCTCGGAATGACCTTCGCCTCATTGCTGTTTGGGCTGATGCTGGCGCTGATTATCGTGGTGCTACAATTTAGTCGATTTATGCCGCTCAGGATTGTTGCGAAAGGGTATACCGATATTCTGCGCGGGGCACCGCTGGCGCTGCTGATCCTGCTGTTTTTCTTCGGTGGCAAACTTATTCTGACGGCGCTGGCGCTTCCACCGCTGTTAATTGGCGATACCACCTTTGCCATTTTATCTATCTCGGTCAGCATCAGTCCTTATTTCGCCGAGATGATCCGCTCGGCATGGCATGCAATAGATATTGGCCAAAAGGAGGCGCTCAGAAGCCTGAATATTCCATGGCACATTGGCATTCGGCGGATTATATTCCCTCAGGGATTAATTATTGCTATTCCCAATTTTGGTAATCTTTTAATCAATCTGGTGAAGATGACCTCTCTGGTGAATATTATTGGTATTGTCGATATTTTTGGTCGGGCACAGAAGATCTCACAAAATAGCTATGGTGCTAAACAGGTTGCGGCCTTTATTAGCGTGATAATCGTCTACTGGTTGCTGAATAGTATTATTCTCTATTTTACCACCCGTATTGAAAAGAAATATCAGTTCCTGCTGGAGTGACAGATTAACATGTTTAGCTTTGCATTTATTCGGGATAATTTTACGTTTATTTTGAGCGCACTGCCAGTGACTCTGGCGATAACGCTATTATCACTACTTTTTTCTACCCTGCTGGGGGCAGGACTTGCATATGTAATCATTCGCCAGACCCCCGGTATTAAATATGTGGCAAAGATATTTATCTCTTTTGGCCGCTCGGTACCGGTACTGGTGATGTTGTATTTCTTTTTTTATGTCTGGCCGTGGATTGCCGCCGGACTGTTTGGCGGCCCGCAGGAGAATATGTTCAGCTATAAGCTCTCGCCACTAGTGGCGGCGGTGACCGCGCTGTCGCTGATCTTCAGCGCTTATTTTGCCGAGACATTTCGGGCCGGATGGAATGCGGTTGATAAAGGGCAGCGGGAGGCCGCCTGGTCGATTGGCGTCAGCGGGTTTACCCAGTTTCGGCGGATTATCTTTCCGCAGGCAGCCGTATCCGCGCTGCCCAACTTCACCAGCGTGTTGATCGATCTGATTAAGGATACCTCGCTGGTTTATACCATCACCGTTATCGACCTGATGGCGAAAGCCAACATCGCCGCCGCACGCGGCTTCCACTTTGTCGAAGCATATTGCGTGGTGCTGGTGATTTACATCGTGTTGTGTCTGGCGATCGCCCGGGCATTGCGCAGCGTAGAAATATCTCTGAGCGCACGCTGGCGAGGAGATGCACAAAAAAGAGTGGCAACTTTATCATTTTGGGGAAAGTATTTTGAAAAATAAAACGTTACTGGTGAGTTCTCTGTTCCTGACAATGGGAATTAGCGCTGCGCAGGCTGTTGAAAAAAGCCCGACGGCGAAAACGGTAGAAGTGGTGGTGAATGCCAACGGTTTTCCTTTTAGCTTTGTTGACGATAATAACAATATTACCGGCTACGACGGCGATCTGTTAAAGGTGCTGGATCAACGGCTGGCTAATTATAAATTTCATTTTAATGCTGTCTCGCGCGATGCGATGATAGTTGGCTTATCTACCGGGGCCTATACCCTCGCGGCGGATCACTTTTATCTCACTAAAGAGCGGGCAGAAAAATACGACCACTCCGGTGAACCGACCGGGATCAGCGATTTACGCCTGATCGTGCGCAATAACGAAAACGATATTCATAATCTTGGCGATCTTGCCAGCGGTAAGAAAAAGCTGGTGCCGATTCATACCACCGATGCACGCTATACGGTGATTGAAAACTACAATAAAAAGCACCCGACCCAGCAAATTAATCTGCAACCTAATGGTGAACAGTCCGCCGCTGATATTTTTAAAGCTGTGGCTTCAGGCGAATACGATGCGGCGATTTATCCTATTGGCGCGCTGCTGGCGTTAAATAAGGCGCTAAATCTTAACCTTAAAGCTTCGGATTCTGTCGGCTTATTCCCTAACGTCTATTTATATAAAAAGGACACTGACCCGCAGTTGATTAAAGCGATTGATGCTCAGCTGGTTGCACTGAAAAAAGACGGCACGCTTGCCGAGCTTTCACGTAAATGGTACGCCGAAGATGTTTATGCCTTACCCGGCGCCAGCGACGTTAAAGTCAATACCGACTGGGAATAAACACATGACGGAAATAACTTCAGAACCAGCGCATAACACCGCAAGCCTAACTGATGAGGTGACCCTGGCGCTGCGTGCGATTACCGAAAAAAGGGCCGCAACTATCGGTTATCTGCTTGATGAAAGCCGTCAGCGCAATATCGCCGATGATTTTGCCCGGGAGGCGATTCGTCATTATGGCCGGGATATTGGGTATAAGATACGCGCGCAGATGCACGATGGACGAGATCTGGAAGCGTTCGCCACGCTGTTTACCCGTGGTCTTGAATCTCAGGTTTATGAAATGGAGCCCGTCAGCGCCAGCCGCACAGAATTTATCGTCCAGTTTCACTACTGTCCTTACGTTAACTGCTGGCGGCAGCAGGGGCGCGAGGCCCGTGAAGTTGAGACGCTGTGCGATATCTGCATGGAAGGCGATCATGCGTTAACCGACGCATTCCCGGGACTGAAGTTAGACGTACAGACCGCGCTGGCTCGCGGTGACGCAGTCTGTCGGCTGCGTTTTTATCAGTCAGAAGAGCAGGAGGCATAATGGCAAATGTTCATTTTATCGGTGCCGGGCAGATGGCGGAGGCGATTATTCGCGCGTCTTTAAGCAACGGTACGCTGCGAGCGGAAGAGATCTCGCTGGAGGATATTGATGGTGCGCGAGTTGACTATCTGCAAAACCGCTATTCGCTGCCGGACGGTCGCGGGTTAACGGACGCTTCTCTGGTGGTATTGGGGATCCGTCCGCAGGACGATCTGACGGCGGTGGCTGACCGTGCACGTTCACAATTGACGAGGGGAACAACGGTAGTTTCATTGATTGCCGGAGTGACACTGGAAAAACTGTCCTCCCTGTTTGGCGCTGAAACGCCGATTGCCAGGGTGATCCCCAATACCTTGACCGATACCGGATTCGGCTATAGCGGCTTAACCCTAAACGCCGGGGCCAGCACGGAAGCGGTTGAGCCGTTTCTGCGCGGTTTCGGCAAAGTACTGTATCTACCGGAACGATTGATCGATATCTTCACCGGCTTTGGCGTCGCAGGTCCCAACTATATCTACTACTTTATCGAGTCCTTTACCGATGCCGGGGTGTTGGCTGGGTTGTCGCGGGCTCAGGCTACGGAAGTGGTGCGGGAAAATCTGCTCGGCGCGGCAGAGATGCTGCGCCGCAGCCAGAAGCATCCGCGTCAGCTTCTGGATATCAACAATTCACCGGCGGGAGTGGGGATTCACGGTCTGTATGAACTGAACAATAGCGATTTTGCCGCCGGGCTTCAGCGTAGCGTGCTGGCGGCGGTCAGGCGCACTCGCGAATTAGGGCAGGGCTAAAACTCTTCTCCCCGCGACAGGTCACGCAGTGCGCCCGGCGCTTTGCCTGTGATGCGCTTAAAGGCGCGGCTAAAGGCGGCATGCGAACTGTAACCCAGTTTGAAGGCCACTTTTTCCAGCGCCTGTCCCTCATGGGAGATGTACTGTACCGCCAGCCGCATGCGCAGCTCGGTCAGGTAGCGGGCTGGTGTGGTACCGGTGGCGGAGAGAAAGCGTTCGGCAAATACCGAGCGGGAGGTTCCCGCCTCGCGAGCCAAATCTTCGACCTTCCAGTTGATTCCGGGCTGCTGATGCATGACGTAAATGGCTTTGGCCAGCTTCGGGTCGCGCAGCACCTGCACCCAACCGGTGGCATTGCCGCAACCGCACTCGACCCAGCCGCGGACGATCAGCGCGGCAACCACATCAGCAAGACGTGCCAGAATACCGGCGTAGCCTGCCTGTCGGGTGAGGGTTTCGCGTTCCATCGCCGCCAGCATCGGCTGGATCTCCGGGCGAGCGGTCAGCAGGCTGCTGACCAGCATCACTTCTGGCATCGCTTTGACCAGCGGTTGCATGCCGCCCAGTTCGAAATCCATGCAGCCGCTAAAGATAATGGCGCTGCCATTTTTCGCGTCGTCGCCCTTATTTTTAACACAACACACGGTGCTGCAAACTGGTTCGCTGGGAAGCTTCAGGACGTTCATCACCGGGGCCTGTTCATCGGAAAGCAACGCGTGGCTATCGCCGTTGGGAATAAATAACGCATCGCCGCTTTCCAGTGTCAGACGTTGACCGCTGGCCATGCGCAGCAGCACCGGGCCCCGGCTAATAAAGTGGAACTGCGCTTTGCCGGGTACATGACTGAACTCGACGCCGAAGGGGCGAACGGCCTCAATGCGCCGGTAGTTGACGCCGGAAAGGCGCATGCCGCGCAGCAGTTCGCTGGTGAGATCGAGAGCTTGCTGAGTCATTACATCATTCCCGGACGAATTATCAATAATTGCAGAGTATGCATCATAGATCGTCCGACAGGAACACCCTAATCTTAACGAAATGTTAATTGTTCTGGAGAGATGTATATGAGTTCCTGCATTGCCGCTGAAGAGAGTCTGGCAAACGCTAAGCCCGCATGGCGCGCCGTCTACGCGCTGGCGCTGGGGGTGTTTGGCCTGATTGTCGCCGAGTTTCTGCCCGCCAGTTTGTTAACGCCGATGGCGGCCAGCCTCGGTGTGAGTGAAGGTATGGCGGGGCAGGCGGTGACCGCGACGGCGCTGGTGGCGTTGCTTACTGGTTTGCTGATCACTACCGCGACCAGGAATATTGATCGCCGCTGGGTGCTGATGTTCTTTTCCGTTTTGCAAATCATCTCCAGCATGATGGTGGCCTTTGCCGGATCGCTTGAGTTTTTACTGCTTGGACGATTGCTGTTAGGGATTGCGATTGGTGGTTTCTGGTCGATGTCGACCGCCACCGCTATGCGCCTGGTTCCGGCGGCGATGGTACCGAAAGCGCTGGCGATCATCTTTTCTGCCGTGTCGATAGCCACCGTGGTTGCCGCGCCGCTCGGTAGCTATTTTGGTGCGCTGATAGGTTGGCGTAACGTGTTTATTATTTGCGCATTGCCGAGCGTAGTTGCGCTGTTGTGGCAGCTGTGGGTATTGCCTTCTATGCGCCCGGAGAGCGCGGGCAGCTTTGCGACGCTGTTTAAGGTGTTGCGCCGTCCGGGCATGATGGGCGGGATGCTGGCGACTATCCTGATTTTCAGCGGTCACTTTGCCTTCTTCACCTATCTGCGACCGTTTCTGGAGACCGTGGCGCAGGCCAGCGTCGAAGGGGTTTCCCTGATCTTGTTGGGTTTTGGGGTCGCGAACTTTATCGGTACCTCGATTGCCGGACATTTTCTCTCCAGAAGCCTGCGCCTGACGCTGGCGCTGGTGCCGCTGGCGATGAGCGCGCTGGCGTTGATGATGGTGACGTTCGGGCACTTCGCGCTGTTGGATGGTTTGTTAGTGGCGATGTGGGGTTTTGCCTTTGGCCTGGTGCCGGTGGGTTGGTCAACGTGGCTTGCCACGACGGTGCCGGATGAGGCGGAGAGCGCGGGCGGGCTGTTGGTGGCATCTATTCAATTGGCGATTGGCGCGGGTGCGGCAGGCGGCGGGGCGGTGTTCGATCTTAACGGTGCCATCGGGGTTTTCGCCGGCAGCGGTTTGTTGCTGGTTAGTGCGATGGTGATTGTGCTGTTTGCGGTAAGAGTTAAGCCAGTGGTGAGCGAGGAGTAGATAATTCCCCGGAGGCGGTGCTGGCGCACCTGTCCGGGCTACTTTACGGCAGGTGCATCGTGGAAGTTTATTGTTTGGTAGCCCGGGCAAGGCGCAA
>NZ_JAPUEW010000060.1:53322-56028 GCF_027492335.1 Klebsiella sp.
GGCAGGTGCATCGTGGAAGTTTATTGTTTGGTAGCCCGGGCAAGGCGCAAGGCGCCGCCCCCAGGAAGGTTTTAAACATCGCTGATATCGTCGAGCAGATGCTGGATCAGCAGCGGTATTGGCCTGCCGGAGGCCACGCTCTTGCCGCCTTCGCGCCACAGCGCCGTGCCGCTGACGTCGAGGTGGGCCCACGGGATTTCCGGCGGACAGAAATGCTGCAACAGCCAGGCGGCGGAGGCACTGATTGCCGCGTTGTTGCCCGGCGTATTGCACAGGTCGGCTATCGCACTTTCGGTCTGTTTTTTCAGCCGACTGTCCAGCGGCAGCGACCAGACTTCATCCCCGCTCTCTATTCCCGCCTGAGTCAACGCCGAACGCAGGGTTTCGTTTTGGGTCATTAAACCACTGAGGTCATAACCCAGCGCCTTCACCACCGCGCCGGTCAGCGTTGCCATATCGATAATATAGCGCGCCTGCGGATGCCGCTGACTGGCCCAGGCAATGGCGTCGGAAAGCACCAGACGACCTTCGGCATCGGTGTTGTTGATCTCTACCGTTAAGCCGTTACAGGCGCGCGCGACGCTGCCGGGCTGCATAGCGTTCGGGCCAATAGCGTTTTCCGCCAGCGCCAGTACCCCCATGACCCGCACCGGCAGCGCCAGCCTGGCGATGCTTAGCATCAATCCCAGGACGTTGGCCGCGCCGCACATATCGTACTTCATGGTGTACATTCCGGCGCCTTCCTTCAGCCACAGCCCGCCGGTATCAAAGGTCACGCCTTTACCGACATAGCAGCGTACCGGGCCATCGGTGATGCCATCATAATGAATCGCCAGCAGGCGCGGCGGGCGCTCGGCGCCTTTACCGACCGCATGCAGCAGGCCGAGCCCTTGTTCAACGATGGCCTTTTCATCAAGCACTTCGCAGCGCAGAGCGGGAATATCGGCGCATAAACGTGCAGCTTCGTCCACCACATACTGCGGCGTACACTGCTCAGAAGGCAGATCTGCCAGCTGCCGTGCGGCGATCATGCCGTACGCCGTGGCCTGCTGGCGATGAGCCAGGGTTTCAAGCACGGTCTGCTGTTCAGGCAAGGCGTAAAATGAGAGCTGGCGCAGCCGCCGTTTCCCGGTATTTACCCGATGCAGGCCCAGATCGTCGAGATGCCAGTCCAGGTTAAACAGATAACGCAGTGCTTTGGTTAATGCGCCGTACGCCTCTTCCAGCGAGCAATCCAGGACAAGCGATTCACTCACCGGCGTTTTGCACAACGGGCGCAGTACCTCTGTGAGGCTGTCGTTCATCGCATCCTGCCACTGTAACCGTGGGATAACGGTAATGCGGGCGAAAGGCGAACAGCCGAAGCGGGTATCCGCGACCTCGCCGCCAGCGGCTTGTTCGGCCATTTCCGCAAGCAGAGGGCTGGCGTTTAGGGGGCAGACGTCTAACAACGGGCTGCCGGGCCACGTTACCAGATGTGCGCCATCGCAGGTGCTATCCAGCTGATTAATTAAGCGATAATTCAACATGACTTACTCCTCAATGGGCGCACGAATACGTGCGGCATAGGCCTGCATCCATTCGTCGTCCACCGGACGGTAATGAGTTTTCTCCTGCACGCGCTCGGCGCAAAACACGGTGAGTGGCTGCGTTGCGCTAGCGACGACAAAGGAGAAGGTTTTGATATTGGTGGCCGCGCCGAATTCACCGTGACGGTTCATGCAGACCACCGAAAGATCTCCCGCGCGGCCAAAGCGTGACATCAGTTTGTCCTCCAGCTCGCTGACCACCGAGTCCGCCGCCTGCTGCGGCGTCATGCCCTGGGCCATTCGTCGTACAATTTCGTAGCTGGTACAGCCTTTCATCAGATCTTCGCCTACGCCGGTTGCCGTGGCGGCCCCGGTCTCGCTATCGCAATAAAAACCGGACCCGATAATCGGTGAGTCGCCCAGTCGCCCGCGCTTTTTCATAAACAGGCCGCTGGTGGAGGTTGCGACGCTCATTGAACCCTGTCGATCGAGGCCGATAATGCCCACGGTATCGTGACCATCATAGGGACTGAGGCCTTGATCCAGCGTTTCACGGCAGCGTTTACGATAGTGCTGCATGGCGCGATCGGTGAGCATCTCTTTGGCGGCAAATCCCTGGCTCAGCGCCCACTCTCGGGCTCCCTGACCGACCAGCAGGCTGTTATAGCGTTGGCGGCTCAGGGCGTGGGCCACTTTCACCGGATTGGCGATATCCACCAGATTGCCAACCGCGCCGAACGCCAGGGTATCGCCATTCATATAGGCGGCGTCCAGTTCGACTTCGCCGTTCTCGGTCGGCAGGCCGCCGTAGCCTACCGATTTGTACAGCGGAAAATCTTCGACTGCGGCTACCGCATTGACGACGGCGATAGAGGTTTCAGCTCCGGCGGCCAGCGCCGCAGCGGATTCCGTTACGCCTTCCAGCGCCATTCGCCAGGTGGCAATAATTCCCCACATTGGTTTACTCCTGTTTAGCAAGCGTGTTGTCCGTTGCGGCACGGGCGGTGATTTCCGCCGCGCGATACTGCTTATCGACGATGCGCATGAAGGGCAGATACAGCATCGCGCCAATCAACAGATTAAGCAGTTGCATGATGCTACCGCTGAGATGCCCGGTGACGATAAAACCGCTGATCACCGGCGGCAGGGTCCATGGAATAAAGACCCCGGTAGTGAC
>NZ_JAPUEW010000061.1:0-9508 GCF_027492335.1 Klebsiella sp.
CCTTCGCGGCAGCTGCTAAGGCTGCCGTTTTCTCTGGCATGAATCTGGTATGAAGCTGCTCTGAAATTTCCATCATATTCCGCTGCCGGAACTGATAAGACCCCGTTTTAGCCATTGCGCTAACATTTCTGCCGAGCGGCGGCTAGCGCCTTGCACGGCCTACAAAGACTATAATATCATCCGGTTATGCATTTTCCGTAGGCCCGGTAAGGCGCTAGCCGCCACCGGGCGGTTCCAGAAAGGTGCGCTTTGTCAGCAACGGGCGATACCTCTTATCCAGATGGCGCTGCATCACGGCAATGACATAACGCATCTGGTACTTGCTGTTTGCCGAGTCGACTCGCAAACTGGGCTATCTCAATGTTTACCCACGTCATCATTAAGGAAAAACCATGCGTCAAAGGACTATCGTCTGCCCGCTTATTCAAAATGAAGGTCACTACCTGCTGTGCAAAATGGCTGACGACCGCGGCGTATTTCCCGGCCAGTGGGCGCTCTCCGGCGGCGGCGTGGAACCTGGCGAACGTATCGAAGAGGCTCTGCGACGAGAGGTTCGCGAAGAGCTGGGCGAAAAACTACAGCTAACCCAGATTACGCCATGGACCTTTAGCGACGATATCCGGGTTAAAACCTATGCTGATGGCCGCCTGGAAGAAATTTATATGATCTACCTGATTTTCGATTGCGTTAGCGCCAACCGCGAAGTGACGATCAACGAAGAGTTTCAGGATTATGCGTGGGTGAAGCCGGAAGATCTTCCCCATTATGATTTGAACGTAGCGACCCGGAAGACGCTCACCCTGAAAGGCTTACTCTGAACGAATGCTCAAGAAGCGCAGCCTGACCTTCAGCCCGCCCAACGTTTCGCTGCGCAGCAGCTGCGGATGGCTGCGGTGCAGGCGCGCAATATCGCTGACTAGCGCGAGTCCAAGCCCCACGCCGGGGTTATCACCGACGTTTTCCAGGCGATGAAACGGCATCAGCGCCTGCTGAATCTGCGTATTGTCAATCCCCGGCCCGCTATCCTCAACGTCCAGCAGTACCACGTCCCCATCGTAATGCAGGCTTAGCGTGACTGTCCCTCCCGGAGGCGTATAGCGAATTGCGTTATCCAGCAGATTCGCACACAGCTCGCTCAACAGCACGTAATCTCCAGCTATCATCACCGCCGATGGTTCGCCCTCATAACCAAGATCGATAGCTTTACTCCGCGCCTGCACAAGTCGGGAAAAACAGCTGTTCTGAACAATCTCATGGAGATCGACCGACGGGAAGTCATGTTCCCCCTGCTCTTTACTTTTGATGGTCGCCAGTTGCAACAAGCGCTCTGTTAATAGAATTGTACCGTCCAGAGTGTTGCTCATCGCCGTCAGGCTCTCCCGCCAAAGTTTAGGATCATCACTGCCCAGCGCCACCGACGCCTGGGTTTTCAGCACCGCCAGCGGGGTTTTAAGTTGATGAGAAGCGTCGGCGCTAAAGCGCTCCTGGCGGGCAATCATCACCCGGAGACGGTCGATATAGCGATTAAAAGCGACAATTAGCAAACGGGTTTCCGACCACGGCAGCAGCTCCGGTAACGGCGTCAGCAGACCGGGTTCGCGGCGCACCATCAGCGCCGAAAGCTGGCGCATCGGTCGCAGCACGCGGCGCAGCAGCCAGCCGGTGAGCACCAGGGTTAACAACACCAACAGCCCCTGCGATATCCACGACGAGAATAGAAGCTGTCCCGCCAGCCAACGCCGTGATTGCAGCGTTTCAGCGATATAGATTTCCGCCATCCCGACAATTCCCGCCTCATTAACCGGCTGCAGCAGACGCGCTACGCGAATGGCCTGCCCGCGATACTCGGTATGATAAAACCACGCCAGCGCGGGATAGAGAGCGGTGCGAGAGGTCGATGGCGGCATCGCCGGAAGATCATCAAACCCGGAAATGACCTGCCCCTCAGGGTCAAGAACCTTATAATACAGCCGATCGTTCATATTCAGTTCAAAGCTATCCAGCACCACCCACGGCACATTCACCTCCAGCTTATTGCCGCGCACCACCAGACGTTCCGCCACAGTACGAGCAGATGAAAGCAGTGTACGATCGTAAGCCTGGGTCGCCGCCTGCAGGGCGCTGACGTAGCTATTGAATGCCGAAAGCCCCCACAGTAAAACCAGCGGCAGGCCGAGAAACAGCAGCAGTTGAGCAAATAACGACTGCGGTTTACCCCACCTCATCAGCAAGCTCCAGTACATAACCCAGACCACGCAGCGTTGTGATCCGCACGTTGCTCTCCTGAAGCTTTTTCCGTAAACGATGAATATACAACTCGATACTTTCCGGGCTAACGTCATCGCTCAGGCTGAAAACCTGCTCGAAAAGCTGCTGGCGCGATACCGGGCGCGTGCGGCGAAACATCAACACCGTCAGCAACGCCAGCTCGCGCGGGGTCAACGACAGCATCTGCCCACGCAGCAAAAAATAGCCTTCATCGCGATATTCCAGGGAACCGATCTGCTGGATCTCGCGAATCTGCCCTTCACTGCGTCGCAGTAGCGCCCGTAGCCTGGCATCCAGTTCTTCAAGCTCAAAAGGTTTCGGCAAATAATCATCAGCCCCCACGTTCAGTCCTTTCACCCGATCCGCCACCGCGCTGCGGGCGGTCAGCAGCAACACGGGAAGCGTCTGTCCACGTTTTCGCAGACGCTGCACCACTTCCAGCCCATCGAACCCCGGCATACCGATATCCAATACGGCCAGCGCATATTTTTCGCTTTGCAGCAGATGGTCAGCCGCCCGTCCGTCAAGTACGCAGTCCACGGCAAATCCACTCTGTACCAGCGCTTTTTCCAGCCAGTGAGCCAGCTCACGGTTATCTTCAGCCAATAAGAGACGCATATCACATCCTGTAAAGTTGCTGGCGCATTGAAAGGGAAATGAAAGGTAGTTGTTTTAACAATCACGCAACCGAATAACTACATGTCGGTTCACATAATCAAAAAAAACGTCTCTGTATCTGACTGAGGAAGCCTATGAATATCCCATTCCTTCGCCACGTTAGTGCCATCGCATTATGCCTTTGTACCGCCTCTGCTTGGGCCGCTGAGGTCCCATCCCGAACCGAATGCATTGCCCCAGCCAAGCCCGGCGGCGGCTTCGATCTCACCTGCAAGCTGATTCAGGTCAGTCTGATGGAAACTGGCGCTATCCAAAAACCGATGCGCGTCACTTATATGCCCGGCGGCGTCGGCGCGGTGGCCTACAACGCCATTGTTGCCCAGCGCCCCGGCGAGCCTGGTACCGTGGTCGCCTTCTCCGGCGGCTCGTTGCTCAACCTGGCACAGGGAAAGTTTGGTCGCTATGGCGTCGATGATGTCCGCTGGCTGGCCAGCGTCGGCACCGATTACGGCATGATCGCCGTGCGCACTGACTCCCCGTGGAAAGACCTGCCATCGTTTATGGCGGCGATGGAAAAAAATCCCGCCAGCATTGTCATCGGTGCTGGCGCGTCCATCGGCAGCCAGGACTGGATGAAAGCGGCGCTGCTGGCGCAAAAAGCCAACGTCGACCCACACAACATGCGCTACGTAGCGTTTGAAGGCGGCGGCGAGCCGGTCACCGCGCTGCTCGGCAATCATGTGCAGGCGGTCTCCGGTGATCTGAGTGAAATGGTGCCTTATCTCCAGGACAATAAAATTCGCGTGCTGGCGGTCTTCTCCAGCGAAAGATTGCCAGGCGCGCTCGCCAACGTACCCACCGCCAAAGAGCAAGGTTACGATCTGGTCTGGCCGATTATTCGCGGCTTCTTCGTTGGCCCGAAAGTCAGCGATGCCGACTATCAGTGGTGGGTGGACGAGTTCAGCAAATTGCAGCAGACCGATGCGTTTAAAAAGCAGCGCGAACTCCGGGGCCTGTTTGAGTTCAACGTGAATGGCAAGGAGCTCGACGCTTACGTCAAAAAACAGGTGGAAGACTATCGCCAACAGGCGAAAGCCTTTGGCCTGGCCAAATAATCAATGGAGGTTGCGATGAGCGATCGTATTTTTGCCGGAGTATGGCTGCTGCTCTGCGTGGGTGGAATGTTTATCGCCTGGCAAATTCACAGCGAGTACGCCTATGAACCCGTCGGCCCCCGCCCTTTCCCGGTGGGTATTATCGGCCTGATGCTGCTGTGTTCTGTGCTGCTGCTCCTGCGTCGGCCCGATGTCATCGCATGGCCGGGGCGTCTGGTTTTACAACGTCTATTGACGATGGTGGTGGCACTGGTGGTCTATGCGTGGGGCTTTGAGTGGCTGGGTTTTCCCTTGTCAACCGCGCTGCTGACCGCCGTTTTCGGCCTGCTGTTTGGCGCGACCCTGCCCGCGGCTGGCGTTGCTGGCATCATCATGGGCATCGCGCTGTGGTACATCTTTGACGCCCTGCTTGATGTCACCTTGCCGCTCGGCATCTGGCTAATTTAACGGAGGAGTTTATGGATATCTGGATTTATCTGTCGCAAGGCTTCGCCGTCGCCATGACGCCGGGCAACCTGATGATTGCGTTGATCGGCTGCTTTGTGGGCACTATCGTCGGCCTGTTGCCGGGCCTGGGGCCTATTAACGGCGTAGCGATCCTGCTGCCGCTGGCTTTTGCCCTGCACCTGCCTGCGGAGTCGGCGTTGATCCTGCTGGCGACAGTCTATATTGGCTGTGAATATGGCGGGCGCATTTCATCTATTCTGCTTAATGTGCCCGGCGATGCCGCCGCCATTATGACCGCTATCGATGGCTACCCTATGGCGCAGCAGGGGCGCGGCGGCGTGGCGTTGTCCATCTCAGCGGTGAGCTCGTTTGTCGGTTCGCTTATCGCGATTATCGGGATGATTTTATTTGCCCCGCTGCTGGCCCAGTGGTCGCTGGCGTTCGGCCCGGCGGAATATTTCGCGCTGATGATTTTCGCCATCGCCTGCCTCGGCAGCATGATGGCGCAAAATCCACTGAAATCGTTTCTCGCCGCGTTAATCGGGTTGGGGCTGGCGACGGTGGGCGTTGATGCCAACACTGGCGTCTACCGCTTCACCTTCGACAGCGTTCATCTTTCCGATGGCGTGCAGTTTATCGTGGTAGTGATTGGTCTTTTTTCGGTCTCGGAAATCTTGCTGATGCTGGAGAGCACCAGCGGCGGGCAGAAACTGGTCCGGAAAACCGGACGCATGCTGTTTAACGCTAAAGAAGCGGGTCAATGCATGGGGGCAACGTTGCGCTCATCGGTTGTCGGTTTCTTTGTCGGGATCCTGCCGGGCGCGGGGGCAACCATTGCCAGCGCCATCACCTATATGACCGAGAAAAAGCTCAGCGGCAACAGCGATACGTTCGGCAAGGGCGATATTCGCGGCGTGGCAGCACCGGAAGCGGCGAATAACGCCTCCGCCTGCGGATCGTTTATTCCAATGCTCACGCTCGGCGTTCCTGGTTCCGGGACCACTGCGGTGATGATGGGCGCGCTGACCTTATATAATATCACCCCAGGACCGGCGATGTTTACCGAGCAACCGGACATTGTTTGGGGCCTGATCGCCGCGCTGCTGATCGCCAACGTGATGCTGCTGATTATGAACATTCCGCTAATCGGCCTCTTTACCCGCATGCTCACCATTCCGCTATGGTTTCTGGTTCCGGCAATTGCCGCCGTATCGGCGGTTGGCGTCTACGCCGTACACAGCACCACCTTCGACCTGCTGCTGATGGTTGGGTTGGGCGTACTCGGCTACATCCTGCGCAAAATGCACTTCCCGATGTCGCCGCTGATCTTAGGCTTCGTGCTGGGGGAGATGCTGGAGCAGAATCTGCGCCGCGCGCTGTCGATTAGCAACGGCAACATGGCGATTCTGTGGCAAAGCGGGGTGACGAAAACGCTCCTGTTTTTGGCGGTACTGGTTATCGTGGTTCCGCCACTAGCGAAGTACTGGCGCAAGCGCCAGTTGATGACGAAAGGAGATCTTCCGGGAAGCTGACAGAATGCGCCTCGAGGCACGCCATTGCAGCATCCACTATCTTCCCGGTGGCGCTTCGCTGACCGGGCTACGGGTCCGTGACGTCTGCGGTCTGGTAGCCCGGACAGATGCGCAGCATCGCCTCCGGGAAACAGCGTGTATCGCGGCTTCCGTTGCCCCCGGCCGCGCTGCTGGCCGGGGCTACGGGTTCACCGCGGTTAGCACTCTGGCGCGCGCATCGTCCCACTCGCGCCGTTCCTGCCCGCTGAGCTGGGCGGTCGCGCTACAGCGCATCGCATCCCATCCGGGATACTCATCGATCTGCAGCAAGTTATTCTGGCGCTGATTATCGTAAAA
Organism: Klebsiella sp.; assembly: GCF_027492335.1. Lineage (NCBI taxonomy): Bacteria > Pseudomonadati > Pseudomonadota > Gammaproteobacteria > Enterobacterales > Enterobacteriaceae > Klebsiella > Klebsiella sp. Next base: position 6,317 of record NZ_JAPUEW010000061.1, read on the forward strand.
AGACCAGTTGCTGCCGCGAGACAGGTCTGAACTGACAAGATACCCCTCTTTTAACTGCAGATAGATCTGGTTATTGACCACCGTCATCGCCATCTCCTCCTGCGGGCGTTCATCCGCTAGTCGCGGCAGGCGAATAGGGGTAAACATCCAGGTTTTACCGTGGTCGACTGAAACGTTGAAACCATACAGGCGAAAATGGAACTGCCCGTCGGCCATTTTTTGCGGCAAGCCGGTTCTGGGCACCACGACATACTGCTGCGCCGCGTGGAAATAGCGAAACGATGCCGGTGCGACCTGCCCGTAAGACACGCTGCCTGAACGCTCCGTCTCTGGGGTCGTCCATTCGTTTGGCTTTAGATCGCCAATCCGCGAGACAATATCCCGTTGCGTATCCAGATACCACATCACCCCCGAACAATAGCGCGGTGCCCGCCCGTGTCGTCCCAGCTTACCTCTGTCGAGCACGATATAACGCCAGGCGTCAAAACGGTAAATCACCTGCGGCCAAATTTTCTGCCCGCGCCAGTGATGATCGTCCTCGCGAATATGGCCGGAAAAAGGGTCGTCAACGCTCCAGGCGTTGAAAGGCTGCGCCAGCAAAACGCAGAAAAAGGCGAGAATACGGAACTTGTTTTTCATTACCGTGCGTCCCTGTCAGTTAGTCACAACTCTCTTTTTGTCACACCGGTTCTGGCTATAACCATGTTCCTTGTTCAGAGCTAAAAGCTGCGTCCCTTCCCGGAAGACAACTCAGGAGAACCGTGCCGCTAACGTTCAATATTGTATTTTCCCGGTATCCATCTGATAGTAACGTCTTTAAACTTCTGGCGATATGTTATGACTACCACGGTTTCCGGCTCGTTAATCAAATTCGCGGCCCTGGCACTTCTGCTGATTCTTATTTATACCGGCATCAGCGCGGGAGATAAGCTCACCTGGCTGATGGAAGTTACGCCGGTTATCATCCTCGTTCCTTTGCTGCTGGCGACGCACTCACGCTATCCGCTAACGCCGCTGCTCTACATTCTGATCTTCTTCCACGCCATTATTTTAATGGTTGGCGGGATGTACACTTATGCCAAAGTGCCTATTGGTTTTGATGTTCAGGCCTGGCTTGACCTGAGCCGTAACCCCTACGACAAGCTGGGACACTTTTTCCAGGGACTGGTCCCGGCGCTGGCGGCGAGGGAAATTTTGCTGCGCGGCGGCTACGTTCACGGACGCAAAATGCTCGCCTTCGTGGTCTGCTGTATTGCGCTGGCGATCAGCGCCGTCTATGAGCTGATTGAATGGTGGGCAGCTCTGGCGCTGGGGCAAGGTGCGGATGAGTTTCTCGGCACCCAGGGCGATCCCTGGGATACCCAGTCTGATATGTTCTGCGCCCTGCTTGGCGCACTGACTACCGTTTTGCTACTGGGCCGCTGGCATACAAAGCAGCTACTCGACGTCCAGCGCTCCTGAACTACGGTTTCACCTGCTGGTTAACCCACTCACGCAGCGCCCGGCGGGAAATTTTAATGCCGCCGGTTTTTAGCGTTTCGGGCAGTGGCAACCAGCGTACCGGCTGCTGGAAACGCGCCAGCTTATCAGCGCACCAGCTTGCTAAGGTTGCCGGGGCGCAGTGTTCGCTGCACTCCACCACCGCCACCGGCCGCTGGCCAAATTCGGCATCATCCAGCGGTACAATAAAGACCTGCTGAATCTGCGGATGAGCGCCAATGACCCGTTCCACCTCTTCCGGTTGAATGCCCTCCCCGCCGCTGAAAAAGAGATTATCCATTCTTCCGAAAATGGTCAGTTTGCCGTTATCAAACCTGCCGCGATCGCGAGTAGCAAACCAGCCTTGCTCATTAACCAGCGGAACCATTTGCCCATCGCGCCAGTAGCCTTCAGCCATGCTGTCGGCCCGCAGCCAGACTTCGCCATCAACAATGCATAATTCGCGTCCCGGCAGCGGCTGCCCGATATCAGCCAGGCCGTCGGCCTCTTTGGCGCATACCGTGGAAGCAAACTCGGTCAGTCCATATCCGCACCAGCAGCGAATACCGTTCTGACGGGCCTGTTCGGTGAGCGCAACCGGGATAGCCGCGCCGCCCAGCAGTACCGCTTTTAACGACACTTCAGCATCACCGTTAAGTAGACGCCAGAGCTGGGTCGGCACCAGCGAGGCATGAGTACAGCCCTGCAATGCCTGCTCCAGCGGCTGTTTGTCACGCACCGTCAGGACAGCGCCCGCATGCAGCCAGCGCCAGAGAATGCCCTGGCCGGAAACGTGAAACAACGGCAGCGACAGCAACCAGTCATCTTCCGGCGCAAGCGAGATCATCGCCAGCACGCCTTCGGCACTGGCGAGGTGGGCGCGAAAAGTATGAACTGCCGCTTTCGGCAGCCCCGTCGACCCTGAAGTTAAGGTCATGGACGCGATACGTTCTTTTTGCCAGGCAACCGCATGCTCGCCAGCCCCTGGCTGCAAAGCCAATAGATTGAGCTTTAGCGGCAGATCGTCGCCGTTCAGTATCAACGCATGACTCAGACCCAGCGACGGCAGCAGTTCTGCCAACAGGGGGGCAGGCAGTTGCGGGTTCAGCGGCAGGACGCGCGCGCCACATTGCAGGAGCGCCAGCCATGCCAGCAACGCATCGGGCTGGTTATAGCTCCGCAGCACGACGCCATCGCCTTCGCTGACGCCCTGGGCGTGAAACCCTGCTGCCAGCCCGTCAATTTGTACGCACAGTGCTCGCCAGCTCAGCCGCTGCTCATTCAAACGCAGCGCCTGCGTCTCCCCTCGCAGATGCCGCCAGTGACGCCAGGGCCAGTCGCTAAATGTCACAGCAACGGCTCCAGCTCATCAACGGTCAGGCACGGCAGGTCACTTTCCGGCCAGCGACGAACCAGCTGACCGCGCATCAGACTCAGGGTATCGAGACCGGGAATGGTATCCGGCGTCAGCCAGGCGGCTATCCGCGCCAGCTGCGTCAGGCCAAGACTCGACTCAATGGATGAGCTGATGACCGCCGTCAGCCCCAGAGCATGAGCGGTTGCCACCTGCTGCTGCACCTTTTGCAGGCTGCCCGTTAACATCGGTTTAATCACCACGGCCCGCAAACCCGGCTCGGCGGCAAACTCAAAATCCGCCTCGCGCAGGCTCTCATCCCAGGCAATTGCGATACCCGTTTCCTGTGCAAAAGCACG
>NZ_JAPUEW010000062.1:0-55670 GCF_027492335.1 Klebsiella sp.
CCCGGCGGCCTGTAAGCCGTTGTTCCGTGTCAGTGGTGGCGCATTATAGGGAGTTATTCCGACGTGACAAGAGGAAACTTCAAAAAACTTTTCAACCGTCTCTTTTTTCACCACAGCAACGTGTAATGTGGCAAAAAACCGGCGTTTTGCCGTTTTAACAAACGAAGTAAGTCGCCTGATGGCATACTGATAGAGTAAAAAAGAGAAAGGAACGGCATTTATGTCTTTAAGCACACAGCAGCTGGCGGCACAAAAGAATATCTCCTGGGTATTAGCGGAGAAACTGGCGCAAAAAATTCTGACCGGCGAATATCAGCCAGAAAGCATTCTTCCTGGAGAGATAGAGCTGGGTGAGCAATTCGGCGTAAGCCGCACGGCGGTTCGTGAGGCAGTCAAAACGTTGACAGCAAAAGGGATGCTTTTGCCTCGCCCACGCATCGGCACCCGCGTTATGCCACGCAGTAGCTGGAACTTTCTCGACAAAGAGCTGCTAGCCTGGTGGTTAACGGAAGATAACTTTGAAGAGGTTGTTAGCCATTTCCTCGTGATGCGCAGCAGTCTTGAACCGCAAGCCTGTTTTCTGGCGGCGAATTCAGGTAGCCCAGAACAAAGAGCACAACTCAATGCTCTAATGGCGGAGATGATTGAGTTGAAGAGAAACTTTCAGCGCGAGCGCTGGATTGAAGTCGATATGGCCTGGCATGAACATATATATGAGATGAGTGGAAATCCCTTTCTAATCTCTTTCGCTTCTTTATTCCATTCTGTCTACCACACCTATTTCACTTCTATAACCCAGAATGAGGTGATGAAGCTGGATCTCCATCAGGCAATAGTTGATGCCATCCTCGATAATGACGGTTCACGGGCGCTGAACGCCTGTCAGGCTTTGTTGAGTGCTCCAAATCATTCAAAAGGTACAGAATGAGCGAGAAAAAAGGGCGTAGTATGGCCGGGCTGCCGTGGATTGCTGCGATGGCCTTTTTTATGCAGGCGCTGGATGCCACCATTCTGAATACCGCCCTTCCTGCTATCGCACAGAGTCTCAACCGTTCACCGCTGGCCATGCAATCCGCTATCATCAGCTATACGCTTACCGTGGCCATGTTAATTCCAGTCAGCGGTTGGCTGGCTGACCGTTTCGGCACACGGAAAGTGTTTATCATCGCCGTTAGTCTGTTCACCCTGGGTTCTCTCGCCTGCGCCCTCTCAGGTTCTCTAACAGAGTTGGTTACCTTCCGCGTTATTCAAGGTATAGGTGGGGCGATGATGATGCCGGTGGCGAGGCTGGCATTACTGCGCGCCTATCCGCGCAGTGAATTACTACCAGTGTTAAATTTCGTCACGATGCCTGGGCTGGTCGGCCCCATTCTCGGACCCGTACTCGGCGGTGTACTGGTCACTTGGGCCAGCTGGCACTGGATTTTTCTGATTAATATTCCCATCGGCATTATCGGGATTGTGTACGCCCGTAAATATATGCCGGACTTCACTACGCCCCGGCGCCGTTTTGACACGATCGGCTTTCTGCTGTTCGGATTAAGTCTGGTACTGTTTTCCAGCGGAATCGAACTGTTTGGTGAGAAGATCGTTGCCACATGGATTGCCCTGGCCATCATTGCCCTGAGCGTTATTTTACTGTTGGCGTATATTCGCCATGCACGCCATCATCCCGCACCGCTCATTTCGCTTTCTTTATTTAAAACGCACACCTTTTCCGTCGGGATTGCAGGAAATCTGGCAACGCGGCTGGGCACCGGCTGCGTTCCGTTCCTGATGCCTCTGATGCTACAGGTCGGTTTTGGTTATCCGGCGATTATCGCAGGCTGCATAATTGCGCCTACGGCTATCGGTTCGATTATCGCGAAATCAACCGTTACTCAGATTCTTCGCTGGTTTGGCTACCGAAAAACGCTGGTTGGGGTAACGGTATTTATTGGCCTGATGATCGCTCAGTTTTCGCTGCAATCACCGGATATGTCGATCTGGATGTTGTTACTACCGCTATTCGTTCTGGGAATGGCGATGTCCACCCAGTTCACCTCAATGAACACTATCACGCTCGCTGATTTAACCGATGAAAACGCCAGCAGCGGCAACAGTATGCTGGCGGTTACTCAGCAGCTATCCATCAGTCTCGGGGTCGCCATTAGCGCGGCTGTGCTGAGGTTTTATGAAGGATTCGATAGCGCAAATACCATCGAGCAGTTCCACTACACCTTTATAACCATGGGAGCAATTACCGTTGTATCAGCGCTAGTATTTGCTTTATTGAAAGCGAAGGATGGCCGCAATCTGATTAAGGAGCGGCACAAGCATTAAGCAGAGCCACGCACGACCAGTTCTGGAGTCAGCTGAACGCGTTGTTGTTTTTGTCCTGGATCAGCCATTCGGTGGATGAGTACATCAATGGCCAGCTCGCCCAGCTCATCTTTCGGCTGATGGATAGTGGTCAGCGGCGGCGTCATATAGCGAGCCAGCTCAATGTCGTCATAACCCACCAGCGCCATATCCTGAGGAATGCGCAATCCACTCTGATAAAGCGCCTGATAAGCACCAACCGCCATCGCGTCGTTACCGACAAACACCGCCTGCGGCAGCTTGGGGAGTACTAACAGCTTTTCCATTGCGCTAAATCCGCCGCCAAACTCAAAATCGCTGCTAATAACGTATCCTTCAGGTACTGCCAGCCCGGCACGAGCCATTGCAGCATGATATCCCTCAAGACGCAGTCGCGAAGGGGTTTTATCCAGCGGGCCCGCGATGCAGGCAATCCGCGTATGGCCTTGATCGATGAGGTACTGCGTCGCTATATCGCCACCCAACAAAGAGTTATCCTGGATCAGGTCACTATCGCCATCGAACGGTGCCCAGTCCATCATCACAGTCGGTACGGAAGGGTAGCGCTGCATGATCTCCGGCGAAGGCTGGTGAGTTTCAGTACACAGCAGCAGCAAACCATCGACGCGCTTTTGCATCAGCGTCTCCAGATTACGGTTCATTCGCTGTTCATCGCCTTCGGTGTTACACAGCACCAGGCTATAACCGCGTTCAAAACAGCTACGCTCCACGCCACGTACCAGCTCCGAGTAAAACGGATTGGTACTGGCGGTAATGAGCATGCCAATAGTACGGGTTTGGTTTAATTTAAGGCTACGCGCCAGTGCAGATGGCGCGTAATTCAGGCTCTTAATCGCGGCGTCGACTTTAGCGGTAATGGCTTCGCTAACGAAGCGATCCTTGTTGATGACATGAGAAACCGTCGAAGTGGAAACGCCCGCTATGCGGGCTACATCCTTCATGGTGGCCAAGCGTTACCCCTGTTGACGTAAAAATTCGTCTATTTCTTTTCGCCATGGCACGGAGGGCTGGGCACCTTTACGCGTAACGGCAATAGCCGCGGCGGCATGGGCAAAACGAATAGCCTCAGCCAGTACCATACCTTCAAGGAGCGCAGTCACCAGCGCGCCATTAAAGGTATCGCCAGCGGCAATGGTGTCAACAGCCTGGACTTTAAAGCCGGGAACACGATGACCGTTGCCTTTGAGACTAGCCCAAACACCACGGCTGCCGAGGGTAATAATCACCGCATCAATACCTTTATCATGGAGCACGTTAGCTGCTTTTGCCGCATCATCGTCATTTTCCACTCGAACGCCGGTCAGTTTTTCCGCTTCGGTTTCGTTCGGGGTAATGATATCCACCAGCGCTAACAGTTCATCCGGCAACTCTCGTGCAGGAGCAGGATTGAGTATCACTGCAGTTTGACTCTGGTGAGCAATTTTCGCCGCCGCCAGTACGCTTTCCAACGGTGATTCCAGCTGCATTAGTAGCGCCTGCGCGCTTGCGATACGCTCTTTTTCAGCTTCAACCTGCGTAACGGAAAGGGCGGCGTTAGCTCCGGCATGAATACCAATAGTATTCTCACCTTCAGCGTTCACAAAAATCAGCGCCACGCCGGTTGATTCCCCTGCAACAGCCCTTACCGGCGCAACGTCGATATTATCGCTTTCCAACTGGCGACGAACGCGTTCACCAATATCGTCATCACCGGTACAGGCGATAAAAGAGATATTTGCCCCGCTGCGCCCGGCAGCAACGGCCTGATTTGCACCCTTACCGCCGAAAGCGACCTGATAGTGATGACCGGTGACGGTTTCACCAGGCGTAGGGAAGGAGTCGAGGTTAAGGATGTGATCGGCATTGATACTACCAAGGACGACAAGTTTGCCTGCGGTTTTCATAATCAATATTCCCGGAAAGCGCGCCACCGGCACCCGGTGGCGCATGCCCTGCTTTTCTTTATTATGTTGTCCCTCGGACCGTTACCAGTCCGAATCACACATTATTGCTTAATGACCAGTTTCAACTCAACCGGATAGCTGGTATCCACTTTTTCGCCCTTCAGCACTTTATCAGCGGTCTCAACGCCTTTCACACCGATCTGCTCCGGAAGCTGGGCGACGGTCGCAGCCAGTTTGCCACTGTTTACTGCTTTTTCGCCATCCGGAGTGCCGTCAAATCCAACCACCATCACATCAGATTTACCAGCAGTTTGCAGAGCGCGCAGCGCACCTAGCGCCATTTCATCGTTCTGGGCAAATACAGCCTGCACATCAGGATGCGCCGTCAGCAGGTTCTGCATGACGTTCAGGCCCTTAGTGCGGTCGAAATCTGCTGGCTGGCTAGCCAGTACGTTAAATTTATGCGCCGTAACGGCTTGTTGAAAACCTTCGCCACGCTCACGTGCTGCAGACGTCCCTGCAATTCCCTGTAGTTCAATGATCTTCGCGCTTTCGCCGACTTTCTTGGCAATATAGTCACCGGCCATCTTGCCGCCCAGAACGTTATCAGAAGCAATATGGCTTACCACTTCGCCTTTTGAGGCCTGACGGTCGAGGGTAATAACCGGAATTTTCGCCTGATTCGCCAGCTTCACAGCATTACCTACTGCATCAGAGTCGGTTGGGTTGATCAGCAGCAGTTTGGCTCCGCGAACGGTTAAGTCCTGAACGTTAGCCAGTTCTTTCGCCGGATTGTTCTGGGAATCCAGCACCACCAGGTTATAGCCGAGTTTGTCCGCTTCTTTTTGCGCGCCATCCTTTAAAGAGACAAAGAACGGGTTGTTAAGCGTAGAGATAACCAAGGCGATAGTGTCTTTTGCCATCGCGTTTGCGCTTACGGTCGCACTTAAAGCTACAGCAGAGACCAGGGTCGCCAGTTTTTTCATATTCATAGTTAAGATGTCCTGTAGAGTTCTCAGTTACTGCTTCTTGTTATCTACCAGTACCGCCAGCAGAATGACCACCGCTTTTACGATCATCTGGTAATAGGATGAAACACCTAATAAATTCAAACCGTTGTTCAGGAAGCCAAGGATTAAAGCACCAATCAACGTACCGACAATACGACCTTTACCACCTGCCAGGCTGGTGCCACCAAGCACTACCGCAGCAATCGCATCCAGTTCATAACCGGTGCCCGCCGTCGGTTGCGCGGAAGAGAGACGCGCGACCTCAATAATCCCGGCCAGCGAAGCCAGCATGCCGCACAAAGAATAGACGATGATTTTAACTTTATTGACGCTGATGCCGGATAGACGCGTTGCCGCTTCATTTCCCCCCAGCGCATAGATATAACGACCCAGACGGGTATGGTGCAGCATGTACCAGGCCGCCAGAAAAACGATCGCCATAATCCATACCGGCGTTGGTATTCCGAGAGGGCGACCAATCCCGAACCAGCCAAACAGATCGGCATTGTCGGTAAAGCCAGTATTTACCGGGCTACCGTTGGTATAAACCATGGTCACACCGCGTAGCAACAGCATCATGACCAGGGTAGCGATAAATGCCTGCACGCGCCCTTTCGCCACAATTACGCCTGTAACAGCGCCGATTGCCGCACCTAATGCCAGCGCAGCGGCAACGGCCACCAGCGCGTTAACCTCAATTCCGACAATTGAAGCGGCGACCGCGCCAGTCAGCGCCAGAAGGGAACCTACGGACAGGTCGATACCCGACGTCAGGATAACCAGCGTCATCCCTACCGCCATGATGGCGTTAACTGAAGTCTGTTGCAGAATATTGAACAGGTTATTCACGGTAAAAAAGTTGGGGCTCATAGTAGAGACAACCGCAATCAGCACCAGTAGGGCAATCAGCGACTTTTGCTCCATCAACCACGCTTTGGTGAAGTAGCGGCGACCAGAAACAGTCGGGTTATTCATCTTTTTTACTCCTGATTCACGCGGTTAAGCTTGCCCACAGCGGCAGCCATCAATACTTCCTGGGTGGCCTGCTCGCGTGTGAATTCACCGCCGAGATGCCCTTCATGCATCACCATGATGCGATCGCTCATGCCCAACACTTCTGGCATCTCAGAAGAGACCAGAATGATGCTCAGGCCATCGGCTTTAAACTGATTGATTAGCTGATAGATCTCTTTCTTCGCCCCAACGTCCACGCCGCGGGTTGGTTCATCAAGGATCAGCACTTTTGGCCGAGTCATCAGCCCGCGGGCAATCGCCACCTTCTGTTGGTTACCGCCGGAAAGTAGCCCAATGGCCTGCTCCATAGACGGCGTCTTCACATTAAACAGGCGGATAAAATCGCTGACCGCCTGCTGTTCATCTTTATGCTTGAGGCTGCCGCCGCTGCGGCTGAAATAGCGCAGTGCAGTCAGCGACATATTTTCTTTGACCGACATACCGAGCACTAAACCATCGCGTTTACGGTCTTCAGAGATATAAACGATGCCGTTTGCCAGGCCATCCTGCGGAGAACGCGTCACCACTTCATGACCATCAAGGGTGACGTAGCCACTGGTGCGCGGCAGCGCACCGTATAGCACTTTCATCAGTTCCGTACGCCCTGCGCCCATCAGCCCAGCGACGCCAAGAATTTCGCCTTTACGCAGGGTAAAAGATACGTTTTCCACGCCCGGCCCACACAGCGCATCCACCTTCAGACGAATATCGCCCGGCGCTTTATCAATGCGCGGGTACTGATCTTCGAGCTTACGTCCCACCATCATTTCAATCAGCAGATCTTCATCAAGGCTGGCGACTTCACGCTCGGCAATGAACTGGCCGTCACGGAAGACCGTCACGTCATCGCAAATTTCGAAGATCTCTTTCATACGGTGGGAGATATAAACAATGCCGCACCCTTGCGATTTCAGCTCGCGGATGACGCGGAACAGGGATTCTGTTTCGGTATCGGTCAGCGCATCGGTCGGTTCATCCATAATGATAACTTTCGACTCGAAGCTCAGCACTTTGGCGATTTCCACCATTTGCTGATCGCCAATCGACAGATCGCCTACCAGACGATCGCTCTTAAAGCGCAGATTCAGCTTCGCCAGCAAAACATCGGCTTCTGCATACATCTTCTTCCAGTCGATTTTGCCAAAGCGATTCACAAACTCACGACCGAGAAAGATGTTCTCTGCAATCGTCAGCTGCGGGATCAAGTTCAGCTCCTGGTGAATGATGCCGATACCCGCTTCCTGGGAGGATTTCGGGCCGGTGAAGGTGGTTTCTTTACCCAGCCATAATAGCGAACCAGCGTCACGGGAATAAATCCCGGTCAACACCTTCATCATGGTGGATTTGCCTGCGCCGTTTTCGCCCACCAGCGCCATGACGCGCCCAGAGTAGACATTTAACGCAGCACCGGAGAGCGCTTTCACGCCCGGGAACGATTTATCGATCCCTTTGAGTTGTAAGAGTGCGTCCATGACGGCCTCAGAACGTGACGCCAGCACAGAGAATAATGTTCGCATACGGGGAACACTCCCCGCTGCGAATCACCGCCTGACTATCTGCAGTTTCTTTTTTGAACTGCTCATGATTGGTATAACGAATTTCAATGGTGTTTCCCTGGTGTTGCTGCAGCCGCTCAAGATGTTTGAGCAACGTCGCGTGGAGCTGCGGATTAAGGGTTTTAATCTCTTGCGCGAGGATAGCCGCTTCAACCTGCATTTCACTCGTCACCACCTCCAGAACCTGCATAAAGGAGGGGACTCCGTGGGTTAACGCCATGTCAATACGCGTGCTGCTGCGAGGTACTGGTAATCCAGCATCGCAAACTACCAGCGTATCGGTATGACCCAGACGGGAGATGACCGACGAAATATCAGCGTTAAGTACGGTACCTTTTTTCATTTTCTCTTTTGCTCCACTAGCGAAACGTTTCGCTGACATAAGTATTATCAATACTAGAGCAAAAAACCATCATCAGAAGTGAGAATTGTGATCGCTATCGAAACGTTTCGCAAAACTGAGGTAAAGGAAGGAAGTCAGAATAACAAACAGCAAAAAGCCCTTCACGAGGAAGGGCTTTAGAGAATCAAATTTCGACCTGGGTGCCGAGTTCAATAACCCGGTTTGGCGGGATTTCGAACTGGTCCGGCGCTCGCAGGGCATTACGCTGCAGCAGAAGATACAGCTTGCCGCGCAGGCGCAGATACCACGGCCGCTTGCCGATGATTAGCGATTCATGCGACATAAAGAAGGAGGTCTCCATCATCCGGCAGCTCAGGCCTTCCAGCCCGCAGCGGTGGAAGACTTCTTCAACATTCGGCGTTTCACGCCAGCCGTAGCTGGCAACCACGCGCCAGAATGACGGTGAAATCTGCTCAATCTGCACGCGACGAACGTTATGCACGTATGGCGCATCTTCGGTACGCAGCGTTAGCAAGATCACCCGCTCATGCAGCACCTTGTTGTGCTTCAGGTTATGTAACAGAGCGAAAGGAATCACGTTCAGCGCTCGGGACATATACACGGCGGTCCCAGGAACGCGAACCGGCGGCGATTTTTCAAGGGAAGAAATCATCGCTTCCAAAGAATTACCGTGTTCATGCATCCGACGTAGCAAGCGGAAACGCTCGCTTTTCCAGGTGGTCATGATGGTAAACATCACCAGACCCAGCGTCAGCGGCAGCCAGCCACCGGAGACGATTTTGTCGAGGTTAGCTGAGAACAGCGGGATGTCGATACACATAAAGGCCACCAGCAGCAGCGCCACAACAAATTTATTCCAGTGCCAGTTTTTACGCGCAACCGTCGAGAACAAAATGGTGGTCAGCACCATGGTTCCCGTTACCGCAATCCCATATGCCGCCGCCAGGTTCGAGGAGTGCTCAAAGCTGACAATCACAATGACCACCGAAATATAGAGCAGCCAGTTGATAAACGGGATATAAATCTGGCCGGACTCCATCTCCGAGGTATGAATAATACGCATCGGTGACAGGTACCCCAGACGCACTGCCTGGCGAGTTAGAGAGAAGACGCCGGAGATAACCGCCTGGGAAGCGATAACCGTCGCAAGGGCAGCGATAATCAGCATCGGAATCAACGCCCACTCGGGGGCCAGCAGGAAGAACGGGTTCTTAATCGCTTCCGGATGTTTTAACAACAACGCGCCCTGACCAAAATAGTTCAGCACCAGCGAAGGCAGCACCACTGAAAACCAGGCCAGGCGAATTGGCAATTTACCGAAGTGCCCCATATCGGCATAGAGCGCTTCCACGCCGGTAATAGACAGGACAACCGCCCCTAACGCCACAAAGGAGACGGTTTTATATTCGAGGAAAAAGTGAACCGCCCAGTATGGGTTCAACGCCTGCAGCACTTCCGGGTTAGCAAAGATGCTGCGCGCGCCAAGTACTGCCAGCAGCAGGAACCAGATAAGCATAATCGGCGCGAATAGCTTGCCTACCATGCTGGTACCGTGCTTTTGGATAGCAAACAGTAGCGTCAGAACAATAATTGATATGGGGACAACCCAGGTATCCAGGTCAGGAGCGATAATTTCCAACCCCTCTATCGCCGACATCACAGAAATAGCAGGGGTAATAACCACCTCGCCGTAGAAGAAGCTACCACCGATAAGGCCAAGGATCACCAGTACGGATGTTGCTCGCGCGGACGTGTTACGTCCTGCCAGCGACATTAACGTCAGGATCCCACCTTCACCGGCGTTATCTGCTCGCATAACGAAAGTAATGTATTTGAGTGATACGGTAAGAATTAATAGCCAAAAAATGAGCGACAGGAAGCCAAAAACAGCATCACGCTCAACGCCAAAACCAAACTGGCCAGACAGACATTCACGAAGTGTATATAACGGGCTGGTGCCGATATCGCCGTATACCACACCGATTGCCGCCAGCGTTATTGCTGGCAACGATTGCTTATTATCAGAGCTCATAGACTAGTCTTTTCGTTTATAAAACAAATGTGTGCCTAGTCCCTTGGCCCACAAAAAGCGCACAGTATGCACGATTATTTGCTAAATCGTACCCCTAACTGACATCATCTTAACCTGACTCAAAGAAAATAAATCGATTCTTCAGGCTATTACCACCCCTAATCAAACATCTATACTCGACTTAACAACGACATCCTAAAAAGCACGCAACTCAATTATGGCTCAATCACATTTACTGGCAGAAAGAATTTCCCGGCTCAGCGCAGCCCTGGAAAAAGGACTCTTTGAACGCAGCCACGCAATACGCCTTTGTCTACTTGCGGCACTCAGCGGCGAGAGCGTTTTTTTGCTGGGCCCACCGGGTATCGCCAAAAGCTTAATTGCCCGTCGTCTTAAGTTCGCCTTCCAGCGAGCCCGAGCATTTGAATATCTGATGACCCGCTTTTCAACGCCGGAAGAAGTCTTTGGCCCACTTTCCATCCAGGCACTGAAAGACGAAGGTCGTTACGAACGCCTGACAGCCGGCTACCTTCCGGAAGCCGAAATTGTTTTTCTCGATGAGATCTGGAAAGCTGGCCCGGCAATCCTCAACACGCTACTGACAGCGATAAACGAGCGCCATTTCCGCAATGGGGCAACCGAAGAGAAAATCCCCATGCGCCTGCTGGTGGCAGCTTCGAACGAATTGCCTGAAGCGGATAACAGCCTGGAAGCCTTATACGATCGCATGCTCATCCGTTTATGGCTGGATAAGGTACAAGATAAAACCAACTTCCGCTCAATGCTGATAAGCCAGCAGGATGAGAACAGCAATCCAGTTCCAACTAATTTGCAGGTCAGCGACGAGGAATTCATACAGTGGCAGCAAGATATCGGTGCCATTAAGCTGCCGGACATCGTATTTGAACTGATTTTCCAGTTGCGCCAACAACTGGATGCACTACCCAACGCGCCCTACGTTTCAGATCGCCGCTGGAAAAAAGCCATCCGCCTGTTGCAAGCCAGCGCATTCTTCAGCGGTCGAGATACCATTGCCCCTATCGACCTGATCCTGCTGAAAGATTGCCTGTGGCACAACATTGAGACCATGAATCTGATGTCCGTGCAGTTGGAAACCTTAATGACCAGCCACGCCTGGCAGCAACAGGCAATGCTCACCCGCCTGGGGACGATTATCCAGAGGCGCATTCAGCTTCAGCAACAGCAAAGCGATAAGACTGCGCTAAAAGTGACACGCCTGGGCGGTATGTTTAGCCGGAAACCTCACTATGAATTGCCTGCTGAAGTGCAGGCCCCCACGCTGACTCTGCTACTCCAGCAGCCGCTCAAACTGCACGATCTGGAAGTCATTCATATTACGTTTGTCCGTGAAGAGCTTGCGCATTGGCTGGAGAAAGGCGGAGAGATCCGCGGTAAACTCAACGGTATAGGCTTTGCCCAGCAGCTGAATATGGATGTCGATACCAGCCAGCATCTGGTTGTGCGCGATGTCAGTCTGCAGGGGTCGCGTCTCTCCCTACCCGGCAGCGAATCGCAGGAAAATATGCCAACCGAAATCAGGCAGCAGCTGGAAGCGCTGGATGACGAGTGGCATCAACAACACAACCGCTTCAGCGAACAGCAAAAATGCCTGTTTATTCCCGGTGAGTGGCTGGGACGCATCGAAGCTAGCTTGCAGGACGTTGGGACGCAGATTAAACAGGCCCGACAGTCATGACTCTGGATATGCTGAATGTCATGCTGGCAGTCGGCGAAGAGGGAATGATCGACGAAATGCTGCTGGCTCTGCTGGCCGCACCTCAGTTAGCGATTTTCTTTGAAAAATTTCCGCGGTTAAAAAATATCATCGCCGCAGACATTCCTCGCTGGCGTGAGGCGGTCAGATCGCGGCTAAAAGAGACCCATATTCCTCCCGAACTGGATGCGGAAGTTCAGTGTTATCAACAGTCACAGAGGCTTTCCACTTCACAGTTTATCGTCCAGCTCCCGCAAATCCTGAGTCAGCTACACAAGCTTCACTCCCCTTTTGCCGCCCAGGCACAGCAGTTAGTGGATAACAATCATACTTTTACCCCCGCTCTGCATACGCTATTTCTCCAACGCTGGCGTTTGAGTCTGGTGGTGCAGGCAACGTCCCTCAATCAGCAACTGCTGGATGAGGAGCGCGATCAGTTGCTTAGCGAAGTCCAGGAACGAATGACTCTCAGCGGTCAATTGGAGCCGGTGCTGGTGGAAAATGATAATGCAGCAGGGCACCTGTGGGATATGAGCGCAGGAGATCTGAGGCGCGGTGATTATCAGCTGATCGTTCGCTACGGGGATTTTTTGACTCAGCAGCCTGAACTTATGCAGCTTGCTGAGCAGTTGGGTCGTTCCAGAGAAGCGAAGGCGGTACCAAAAAAGGATGCGCCGATGGAAACCTTCCGCAGCCTGGTGCGAGAACCGGCAACCGTGCCGGAGCAGGTCGATGGGCTACAGCAGAGCGACGATATTCTGCGCCTGCTGCCGCCGGAGCTGGCCACACTCGGCATCACCGAGCTGGAGTTTGAGTTCTATCGTAAGCTGGTAGAGAAACAGCTGCTGACCTACCGACTTCACGGTGATGCCTGGAAGGAAAAGGTAACCGAGCGTCCAGTCACCCGCCAGGATTTTGATGAACAGCCGCGAGGGCCGTTTATCGTCTGCGTCGATACGTCGGGATCAATGGGCGGCTTTAATGAGCAGTGCGCCAAGGCTTTTTGCCTGGCGCTGATGCGGGTCGCACTGGCAGATAATCGCCGCTGCTTCATTATGCTGTTTTCCAGCGAGGTGGTGCATTACGAACTCACCGGACCACAGGGGCTTGAACAGGCGATCCGTTTCTTAAGCCAGCGCTTTCGCGGCGGTACGGATTTGGCCAGCTGCTTCCGGGCTGTTATTGAGCGAATGCAGAACCCTCAGTGGGTAGATGCTGATGCGGTGGTGATTTCTGATTTTATCGCCCAGCGCTTGCCGGATGAGGTGATCAGTAAGGTAGGGGAACTACAACACAAACATCAGCACCGTTTTCATGCCGTAGCAATGTCGGTACACGGTAAGCCCGGCATCATGCGCATTTTCGATCATATCTGGCGCTTTGATACCGGGTTACGTAGCCGCCTGCTGCGTCGCTGGCGGCGTTAGTTGCTCTGTTAAAGAAGGGCAGCGACGCTTTCACGAACCTGTGTTGGCCATACGCCGCACTGAACCTGCCCGATATGGTCAAGCTGCAGAAGTAACATCGTCAGGCGAGACTGGCCGATACCGCCGCCGATAGTCTGCGGCATTTCTCCGCGCAGCAGCGCCTGGTGCCATTCCAACGTCAGGCGATCTTCATCACCAGTGATCGCGAGCTGGCGTTTCAGCGCCTCAGAATCCACGCGGATGCCCATCGAAGAGAGCTCAAAAGCATCTTCCAGGATCGGGTTCCACACCAGGATATCGCCGTTCAGACCGGCAAAACCTTCAGCTGCAGGCGTGCTCCAGTCATCATAATCCGGGGCACGAACATCGTGACGCTGACCATCAGACAGTTTGCCGCCAATGCCGATCAGAAATACCGCACCCAGCTCTTTAGCGATCGCCCGCTCGCGGCCTTTAGCATCAAGATCCGGATAACGACTTAATAACTCCTGACTATGAACAAACTGGATCGTCTCCGGCAAGAACGGCGTCAGGCCAAATTCTTTGCTCACCGCAGCTTCGGTCGCTTTGATCCCGGCATAGATCGCTTCAACGGTCGATTTCAGCGTCCCGCAATGGCGTTCTGCGTCACCCATTACGCGCTCCCAGTCCCACTGGTCAACGTAAACGGAATGGATAGCGGTTAATCTGTCTTCATCGGGGCGAAGGGCCTTCATGTGCGTGTACAGCCCTTCGCCCGCGCTGAAGTCGTGTTGTCCCAGGGTTTGACGCTTCCATTTCGCCAGTGAATGAACCACTTCGAATTGGGCGTCTGGCAGTGTTTTCACTTTCACCTGAACCGCTTTTTCGCAACCAGACAGGTTATCCTGAGTCCCATCTCCCACGCGGCTTAAGATGGGGGCCTGGACTTCAATCAGACCGAGCTTATCTTCAAGCTGACGGGAAAAGTGAGACTTAACGAAACTAATCTGGCGTTGTTTTGCGATGTATGCGGTTTTCATTTTTTATTACTCCTGCGTCCTGTTGCCATTGATTAAGCAACAAAACCGCAATGCAATTCAATAATCCAACAACAAAAAGCCTGCTTCGGTTTTAATTCATCAAAATATGGCGCTAAAATAGAGTGATTCATCAAACTTCATAAGAAAAACCTATGGAAAATTATCAAATCGACAATCTGGACCGCGGCATCCTCGAAGCTTTAATGGCCAATGCGCGTACCGCCTATGCCGAACTGGCGAAACAGTTTGGCGTCAGTCCCGGGACAATTCACGTTCGCGTCGAGAAAATGAAGCAAGCGGGAATTATTACCGGCGCACGCATTGACGTCAGTCCAAAACAGCTGGGTTACGATGTGGGCTGTTTTATCGGCATCATTCTGAAGAGCGCGAAGGATTACCCTTCCGCACTGGCCAGATTAAACAGTCTGGATGAAGTTACCGAAGCGTATTACACCACCGGCCACTACAGCATCTTTATAAAAGTGATGTGCCGATCGATTGATGCCCTTCAACATGTACTTATCAACAAGATCCAAACAATCGATGAAATTCAGTCCACTGAAACATTGATCGTCCTGCAGAACCCGATTATGCGTACTATTCGCCCATGATCGGACTTTTTAATCCCACATTTTTCCACAGGTAGATCCCAGCTCGCTCACAGCGTACAATACGCCACTCTGAATAGTGGAGCGGGCGATCATGGCAGACATAACTCTTATCAGCGGCAGTACTCTGGGTAGCGCAGAATATGTATCAGAACATCTGGCGGAAAAGCTGGAAGAAGCTGGTCACGGCACCACTATCCAGCACGGTCCGTTGATTGAGGATCTGCGGGCCGAAGGAATCTGGCTGGTTATCTCTTCCACTCATGGTGCTGGCGATATTCCCGATAACTTACTGCCTTTCTATGAAGCGCTTCAGGAGAAGCAAGTCGATCTTTCTGCGGTCCACTTTGGCGCGATCGGCATCGGTAGTCGTGAATATGACACCTTCTGTGGAGCTATTGATAAAATCGAGGCGGCGCTCATAGCATGTGGGGCAAAACAGATCGGCGAAACGCTGAAGATTAATGTCCTCGAACATGAGATTCCTGAAGATCCAGCAGAGATTTGGCTTGGATCCTGGAAAAATTTGCTATGAGAATTGTAAAGATCCTCGTTTCTTCTGTGGATAACTATGCTTAAAAGCTTGGATCAACCGGTAATTATCCAAAGTATAACCCTTGAATGATTTTTGTGCTGTGTATAACCCTTCATTTTGATCCCAGCTTATACGGACCAGGATCACCGATCATTCACAGAGAGTGATCCTTCTTAAGTTTTTGATCTTAAATCGTGGATCTGACTTATCCACAGATATCGTCGATCCTAATAAGAGATCACAATAAAACAGATCTCTAAATAAAAGATCTTCTTTTTAATACTCAAGATCCCGGTGCTTTCTCGAAAGCCGAAAGTTGAGTAGAATCCACGGCCCGGGCTTCAATCCATTTTCAAACCGCTTTACGCGAGGCATACCACCATGTTTTATCAGGATCCTTTTGACGTCATCATCATTGGCGGGGGTCATGCAGGCACTGAGGCCGCGATGGCCGCAGCGCGAATGGGTCAACAGACTCTGCTTTTGACACACAATATCGACACCCTGGGGCAGATGAGCTGCAACCCGGCGATTGGCGGCATTGGGAAAGGACACCTGGTAAAAGAAGTGGATGCGCTTGGCGGCCTGATGGCGAAGGCAATTGACCATGCTGGTATCCAGTTTAGGATACTAAACGCTAGCAAAGGCCCGGCAGTTCGGGCTACCCGCGCTCAGGCAGACCGTGTGCTCTATCGCCAGGCTGTACGCACCGCGCTGGAAAACCAGCCGAACCTGATGATCTTCCAACAGGCTGTTGAGGATCTGATTGTTGAGAACGATCGTGTCGTCGGTGCCGTGACCCAAATGGGCCTCAAATTCCGCGCGAAGGCGGTTGTTCTGACCGTTGGTACATTCCTGGATGGCAAGATTCATATCGGTCTGGATAACTACAGCGGTGGCCGTGCTGGCGATCCGCCATCGATCCCCCTGTCTCGCCGTCTACGCGAGCTTCCGTTGCGCGTAAGCCGCCTGAAAACGGGTACTCCACCGCGTATTGACGCAAGAACCATTGATTTCAGCGTGTTGGCGCAGCAGCACGGCGATGATCCAATGCCGGTCTTCTCGTTTATGGGCAATGCTTCCCAGCACCCACGTCAGGTACCGTGCTATGTCACTCATACCAACGAGAAAACCCACGACGTTATCCGCAATAACCTCGATCGCAGCCCTATGTATGCTGGGGTGATTGAAGGGATCGGCCCGCGTTACTGTCCGTCGATCGAAGACAAAGTCATGCGCTTTGCCGATCGCAATCAGCACCAGATTTTTCTGGAGCCGGAAGGTCTGACATCCAATGAAATTTATCCAAACGGCATTTCTACCAGCCTGCCGTTTGATGTCCAGATGCAAATCGTTCGCTCAATGCAGGGGATGGAAAATGCAAAAATCGTCCGTCCTGGCTACGCTATTGAGTACGACTTCTTCGACCCGCGCGATCTTAAGCCGACGCTGGAAAGCAAATTTATCCATGGCCTGTTCTTCGCTGGGCAGATTAACGGTACCACCGGCTACGAAGAAGCCGCAGCGCAGG
Source organism: Klebsiella sp. (assembly GCF_027492335.1). Classification (NCBI taxonomy): domain Bacteria; kingdom Pseudomonadati; phylum Pseudomonadota; class Gammaproteobacteria; order Enterobacterales; family Enterobacteriaceae; genus Klebsiella; species Klebsiella sp. Next base: position 17,058 of record NZ_JAPUEW010000062.1, read on the forward strand.
GCCTGCTCGCTGGCCTGAACGCCGCCCGTTTCTCTGCTGAGAAAGAGGGCTGGGCGCCGGGCCGCTCTCAGGCCTATCTCGGCGTGCTGGTGGACGACCTGTGCACTCTTGGGACCAAAGAACCGTACCGTATGTTTACCTCGCGGGCGGAATATCGTCTGATGCTGCGTGAAGACAATGCTGACCTGCGTCTGACCGAACAGGGTCGTGAGTTGGGTCTGGTGGATGACGAACGCTGGGCGCGTTTCAACGAGAAACTGGAAAGCATTGAGCGTGAACGTCAGCGTCTAAAATCCAGCTGGGTTAATCCGCTGGCAGAAAGCGCTGCGGAAGTGAACGCTCACCTGACTGCGCCACTTTCTCGTGAAGCAAGCGGGGAAGACTTACTTCGTCGTCCTGAAATGACCTATGAACAGCTGGTGCAGATGTCACCATTCTCACCAGGTCTTGCAGATAAGCAAGCTGCTGAGCAGGTGGAGATTCAGGTTAAGTATGAAGGCTACATCGCTCGTCAGCAGGATGAGATCGAAAAGCAGCAGCGCAATGAAAATACCTTGCTGCCTGCAACACTTGATTACCGGCTGGTGAACGGATTGTCGAACGAGGTGATTGCTAAGCTCAACGATCACAAACCGTCCTCAATAGGACAGGCATCGCGTATTTCTGGTATTACGCCAGCGGCAATCTCTATTCTACTGGTGTGGCTGAAAAAACAGGGAATGCTGCGTCGTAGCGCCTGATCTTTCCCTGATAGAGATATTTGGCGGATAGCGCATTCGTATCCGCCCTTTTAATTCATCAGCCCGGTAAGCGTTATCGCCTCCGGGCTCATTGTTTTTAGACAGGTATTGACCGTGCTTAACAAACTTTCTCGTCTGCTGGCTGAAGCAGGTATTTCGCTTACCGATCACCAGAAAAATCAGCTGGTAGCCTATGTGGGCATGCTGGATAAGTGGAATAAGGCTTATAACCTGACCTCCGTTCGCGATCCGAACGAGATGCTGGTTCGCCACATTCTCGATAGCATCATTGTTGCGCCGCACCTTAAAGGAACTCGTTTTATTGATGTGGGCACCGGTCCTGGGCTGCCGGGGATCCCGCTGGCTATCGTACGTCCTGAATCCCATTTCACCTTACTGGACAGCCTTGGCAAACGCGTGCGCTTCCTCCGACAGGTCCAGCATGAGCTAAAACTGGAGAACATCACCCCGGTACAAAGCCGTGTGGAGGAGTTTCCGGCAGAGCCGCCGTTTGACGGCGTGATTAGCCGCGCATTTGCGTCTCTGAATGACATGGTGAGCTGGTGCCATCATTTACCCGCAGAGAACGGACACTTCTATGCGCTCAAAGGTTTAGTCCAGGAAGATGAAATGGCAAATCTTCCGCAAGGGTATGTGGTTAATGAGATTATTGAGCTGCATGTTCCTCAGTTGGAAGGGGAGCGCCACCTGGTGGTGATTCAACCAAAAATGATTTAATTTTTATCAAAAAATGTGAAAAAAAGATGGCTCAAGCATGTTACAAAAATAAAAGTCACTGCAGGGTATTATCGGATCATTGTTAACCTTATTTTTACCATGGTTTTTCTTTCAGTTAACTTTGACTTGTTGCTTTCTCCGATGAATAGTCAACGTTGAAAATATCAGTGTGCTAAAAATCGAGCTGCTGATGCTTCATACGGATGTTAAATTTTTATTATAAATGTCAATAAAAGGTTTTCATTGTATATAGGGTTGTTTTAGAAAGAATACCTACTTTTTATGTTGAATATCAAAAGGATGAAAACTTACGTTTTATGTACAGAATTAATTCAATTACGGCAAAAATGTCTATTATGTGATCTGATGCACGCTTTGATTGCCGTGTTTTCTCGCTATTTGCAGTTTTGCATGACCGCTCACAGATTGGTGAAAAGCATGAAAAGTTGTCCCTTTGAAAATAATTAAACATTTATTCACTATTTTGCTACTTATTGTTTGAAATCACGGGGCGTCACCGTATAATTTGTCCGCTTTTTGATGCTTGACTCTTCGTCTTAAAGGACGTTTTATACGACACGCGACATACCTCAAAGGGAGCAGGAGTAAAAACGTGATGTCTGTGTCGCTCTTGAGTCGAAACGTTGCTCGTAAGCTTCTGTTTATTCAGTTACTGGCAGTAATAGCAAGTGGACTGCTGTTCAGCCTCAAAGACCCCTTCTGGGGCATCTCTGCCGTTTGCGGAGGTTTGGCTGTTGTGTTGCCAAACATGATATTTATGATTTTTGCCTGGCGTCATCAGGCGCATACACCAGCTAAAGGCCGAGTGGCCTGGACCTTCGCCTTCGGTGAAGCTTTTAAGGTGTTGCTGACCTTCGCCCTTCTGGCGGTGGCGCTGGCGGTTTTCAAAGTGGTGTTTTTGCCGCTGATAGTGACGTGGGTTTTGGTGCTGGTGGTACAAATTCTGGCGCCAGCTGTAATTAACAACAAAGGGTAAAAGGCATCATGGCTTCAGAAAATATGACGCCGCAGGAATACATAGGACACCATCTGAATAACCTTCAGTTGGACCTGCGTACTTTCTCGCTGGTGGATCCGCATAACCCCCCGGCCACCTTCTGGACGCTCAACATTGACTCCATGTTCTTCTCGGTGGTGCTCGGTCTGTTGTTCCTGTTGATGTTCCGCAGCGTAGCCAAAAAGGCCACCAGCGGCGTACCAGGGAAATTCCAGACCTTTATCGAGATGATCATCGGCTTCGTCCATGGCAGCGTTAAAGATATGTACCATGGCAAGAGCAAGGTTATTGCTCCGCTGGCCCTCACCGTGTTCGTTTGGGTATTCCTGATGAACCTGATGGACCTGCTGCCAATCGACCTGTTGCCATACATCGGTGAACACATTTTCGGCCTGCCTGCACTGCGCGTGGTTCCGTCTGCTGACGTGAACATCACCCTGTCGATGGCGCTTGGCGTGTTTATCCTGATTCTTTTCTACAGCATCAAAATGAAAGGCGTAGGTGGGTTCGTTAAAGAACTGACCCTGCAGCCGTTCAATCACTGGGCGTTCATTCCTGTCAACTTAATCCTTGAAGGGGTAAGCCTGCTGTCTAAACCAGTATCTCTGGGTCTGCGACTGTTCGGCAACATGTATGCCGGTGAGCTGATTTTCATTCTGATTGCTGGTCTGTTGCCGTGGTGGTCACAGTGGATTCTGAATGTGCCGTGGGCCATTTTCCACATCCTGATTATTACGCTGCAAGCCTTCATCTTCATGGTTCTGACGATCGTCTATCTGTCGATGGCATCTGAAGAGCATTGATTTTTACCAACATACTACGTTTTAACTGAAACAAACTGGAGACTGTCATGGAAAACCTGAATATGGATCTGCTGTACATGGCTGCCGCTGTGATGATGGGTCTGGCGGCAATCGGTGCTGCGATCGGTATCGGCATCCTCGGGGGTAAATTCCTGGAAGGCGCAGCGCGTCAACCGGATCTGATTCCTCTGCTGCGTACTCAGTTCTTTATCGTTATGGGTCTGGTGGATGCTATCCCGATGATCGCTGTAGGTCTGGGTCTGTACGTGATGTTCGCCGTCGCGTAGTAAGTTGTTCGAAAGAAACCTAAGCCACAGAGTTATTTTTTAAGAGGTATTGTGCTGTGAACATGAACGCAACAATCCTCGGCCAGGCCATCGCGTTTGTTATCTTCGTATGGTTCTGCATGAAGTACGTATGGCCGCCGTTAATGGCTGCCATCGAAAAGCGCCAGAAAGAAATTTCTGACGGTTTAGCTTCTGCAGAACGCGCTAAGAAAGATTTGGACCTTGCACAGGCCAACGCGACCGACCAGCTGAAAAAAGCGAAAGCGGAAGCCCAGGTAATCATCGAGCAGGCGAACAAGCGTCGCTCTCAGATTCTGGATGAAGCTAAAGCGGAAGCAGAACAGGAACGCACCAAAATCGTCGCACAGGCGCAGGCTGAAATCGATGCCGAACGTAAACGTGCTCGTGAGGAGCTGCGTAAGCAGGTCGCTATCCTGGCTGTTGCTGGCGCCGAGAAGATCATCGAACGTTCCGTGGATGAAGCTGCTAACAGCGACATCGTGGATAAACTTGTCGCTGAACTGTAAGGAGGGAGGGGCTGATGTCTGAATTTGTAACGGTAGCTCGCCCCTACGCCAAAGCAGCTTTTGACTTTGCCGTCGAACACAACAGTGTTGAACGCTGGCAGGATATGCTGGCGTTTGTCGCTGAAGTGACTAAAAACGAACAAATGGCAGAGCTACTCTCTGGTGCACTGGCACCGGAAACGCTCTCTGATGCGTTTATCGCGGTTTGTGGTGAGCAACTGGACGAAAATGGTCAAAACCTGATTCGGGTAATGGCTGAAAATGGTCGTCTGAAAGCGCTCCCTGATGTTCTTGAGCAGTTCATTCACCTGCGTGCTGCCAGTGAGGCAACCGCAGAGGTAGAAGTTATTTCTGCCAACAAAATGAGTGAAGAACAGCTTGCGAAAATCGCCAGCGCGATGGAAAAACGTCTGTCACGCAAAGTTAAGCTGAATTGCAAAATCGATAAGTCTGTAATGGCAGGCGTAATCATCCGTTCGGGTGATATGGTCATTGATGGCAGCGTACGCGGCCGTCTTGAGCGCCTTGCAGACGTCTTGCAGTCTTAAGGGGACTGGAGCATGCAACTGAATTCCACCGAAATCAGCGAACTGATCAAGCAGCGCATTGCTCAGTTCAATGTTGTGAGCGAGGCTCATAACGAAGGTACTATCGTTTCTGTTAGTGACGGTGTTATCCGCATTCACGGTCTTGCCGACTGTATGCAGGGTGAGATGATCGCACTGCCGGGTAACCGTTACGCTATCGCACTGAACCTGGAGCGCGACTCCGTAGGTGCCGTTGTGATGGGTCCGTACGCTGACCTTGCCGAAGGCATGAAGGTTAAATGTACTGGCCGTATCCTGGAAGTTCCGGTTGGCCGTGGCTTGCTGGGCCGTGTGGTTAACACCCTGGGTGCACCGATTGATGGTAAAGGCCCGCTGGAGCATGACGGCTTCTCCGCCGTTGAAGCTATCGCTCCGGGCGTAATCGAACGTCAGTCCGTCGATCAGCCGGTACAGACCGGTTATAAATCCGTCGATGCCATGATCCCAATCGGTCGTGGTCAGCGTGAACTGATCATCGGCGACCGTCAGACCGGTAAAACCGCTCTGGCAATCGACGCCATCATCAACCAGCGTGATTCCGGCATTAAGTGCGTCTACGTGGCTATCGGCCAGAAAGCGTCCACCATTTCTAACGTGGTACGCAAACTGGAAGAACACGGTGCGCTGGCTAACACCATCGTTGTGGTTGCAACCGCATCTGAATCCGCTGCACTGCAATACCTGGCACCGTATGCCGGTTGCGCAATGGGCGAATACTTCCGCGATCGCGGTGAAGACGCGCTGATCATTTATGATGACCTGTCTAAACAGGCTGTTGCTTACCGTCAGATCTCCCTGCTGCTCCGCCGTCCGCCAGGACGTGAAGCGTTCCCGGGCGACGTATTCTACCTCCACTCTCGTCTGCTGGAGCGTGCTGCACGTGTTAACGTTGAATACGTTGAAGCTTTCACCAAAGGTGAAGTGAAAGGTCAAACCGGTTCTCTGACTGCGCTGCCGATTATCGAAACCCAGGCGGGTGACGTTTCTGCGTTCGTTCCGACCAACGTAATTTCCATTACCGATGGTCAGATCTTCCTGGAAACCAACCTGTTTAACTCCGGTATTCGTCCTGCGGTTAACCCGGGTATCTCCGTATCCCGTGTTGGTGGTGCTGCTCAGACCAAGATCATGAAGAAACTGTCCGGTGGTATTCGTACCGCGCTGGCGCAGTATCGTGAACTGGCGGCGTTTTCCCAGTTTGCCTCTGACCTTGACGATGCAACCCGTAAGCAGCTGGACCACGGTCAGAAAGTGACTGAACTGCTGAAACAGAAACAGTATGCGCCGATGTCCGTTGCGCAGCAGTCTCTGGTTCTGTTCGCGGCAGAACGTGGTTATCTGGCGGATGTAGAGCTGGCGAAAATCGGTAGCTTCGAAGCTGCTCTGCTGGCTTATGTCGACCGTGATCACGCTCCGTTGATGCAAGAGATCAACCAGTCCGGTGGCTATAACGACGAAATCGAAGGCAAGCTGAAAGGCATCCTCGATTCCTTCAAAGCAACCCAATCCTGGTAAAGTCTGGCGGCTTGCTTTAGGGCAGGCCGCAAGGCATTGAGGAGAAGCTCATGGCCGGCGCAAAAGAGATACGTAGTAAGATCGCAAGCGTCCAGAACACGCAAAAGATCACTAAAGCGATGGAAATGGTCGCCGCTTCCAAAATGCGTAAATCGCAGGAGCGCATGGCGGCCAGCCGTCCTTATGCAGATACCATGCGCAAAGTGATTGGTCACCTTGCGAACGGTAATCTGGAATATAAGCACCCTTACCTGGAAGAACGCGACGTTAAACGCGTGGGCTACCTGGTGGTGTCTACCGACCGTGGTCTGTGTGGTGGCTTGAACATTAACCTGTTCAAAAAGCTGCTGGCGGAAATGAAAACATGGTCCGATAAAGGTGTTCAGTGCGAACTCGCAATGATCGGCTCTAAGGGCGTGTCGTTCTTTAATTCCGTTAGCGGCAATGTTGTCGCCCAGGTGACCGGTATGGGTGATAACCCATCCCTGTCCGAACTGATCGGTCCGGTAAAAGTGATGTTGCAGGCCTACGATGAAGGCCGTCTGGACAAGCTGTATATTGTCAGCAACAAATTTATTAACACCATGTCTCAGGTTCCAACCATCACTCAGCTGCTGCCGCTACCGGCATCAGAAGATGATGACTTGAAGCGTAAATCCTGGGATTACCTGTATGAACCCGATCCGAAAGCGCTGCTGGATACCCTGCTGCGTCGTTATGTGGAATCTCAGGTTTATCAGGGCGTGGTAGAAAACCTGGCCAGCGAGCAGGCCGCACGTATGGTGGCGATGAAAGCCGCGACCGACAATGGCGGCAGCCTGATTAAAGAGCTGCAGTTGGTATACAACAAAGCTCGTCAGGCCAGCATTACTCAGGAACTCACCGAGATCGTCGGTGGAGCATCCGCGGTATAACCAGGTTAATTCGTAGAGGATTCAAGATGGCTACTGGAAAAATTGTCCAGGTAATCGGCGCCGTGGTCGACGTCGAATTCCCTCAGGATGCCGTACCGCGCGTGTACGAGGCTCTTGAGGTACAAAATGGTAGTGAGAATCTGGTGCTGGAAGTTCAGCAGCAGCTCGGTGGTGGTATCGTTCGTACCATCGCCATGGGTTCTTCCGACGGTCTGCGTCGTGGTCTGGAAGTCAAAGACCTTGAGCACCCGATCGAAGTCCCGGTAGGTAAAGCAACGCTGGGTCGTATCATGAACGTACTGGGCCAACCGGTAGACATGAAAGGCGACATCGGCGAAGAAGAGCGTTGGGCTATCCACCGCGCAGCACCTTCCTACGAAGAGTTATCAAACTCTCAGGAACTGCTGGAAACCGGCATCAAAGTTATCGACCTGATGTGTCCGTTTGCTAAGGGCGGTAAAGTGGGTCTGTTCGGTGGTGCGGGTGTAGGTAAAACCGTAAACATGATGGAGCTGATCCGTAACATCGCGATCGAGCACTCCGGTTACTCCGTGTTTGCGGGCGTAGGTGAACGTACTCGTGAGGGTAACGACTTCTACCACGAAATGACCGACTCCAACGTTATCGACAAAGTATCCCTGGTGTATGGCCAGATGAACGAGCCGCCGGGAAACCGTCTGCGCGTTGCGCTGACCGGTCTGACCATGGCTGAGAAGTTCCGTGACGAAGGTCGTGACGTACTGCTGTTCGTTGACAACATCTATCGTTACACCCTGGCCGGTACTGAAGTATCCGCACTGCTGGGCCGTATGCCTTCAGCGGTAGGTTACCAGCCGACTCTGGCGGAAGAGATGGGCGTTCTGCAGGAACGTATCACTTCCACCAAAACCGGCTCTATCACTTCCGTACAGGCAGTATACGTACCTGCGGATGACTTGACTGACCCGTCTCCAGCAACCACCTTTGCTCACTTAGATGCAACCGTGGTACTGAGCCGTCAGATCGCATCTCTGGGTATCTACCCAGCCGTTGACCCGCTGGACTCTACCAGCCGTCAGCTGGATCCGCTGGTTGTTGGTCAGGAGCACTACGACACCGCTCGTGGCGTTCAGTCCATCCTGCAGCGTTATCAGGAACTGAAAGACATCATCGCCATCCTGGGTATGGATGAACTGTCTGAAGAAGATAAACTGGTGGTAGCTCGCGCACGTAAGATTCAGCGCTTCCTGTCCCAGCCGTTCTTCGTGGCAGAAGTATTTACCGGTTCTCCGGGCAAATACGTCTCCCTGAAAGACACCATCCGTGGCTTTAAAGGCATCATGGAAGGCGAATACGATCACCTGCCGGAGCAGGCGTTCTACATGGTCGGTTCTATCGACGAAGCCGTGGAAAAAGCCAAAAAACTTTAACGCCTTAATCGGAGGGTGATATGGCAATGACTTACCACCTGGACGTCGTCAGCGCAGAGAAGCAAATGTTCTCTGGTCTGGTCGAGAAAATCCAGGTAACGGGTAGTGAAGGTGAACTGGGTATTTACCCGGGTCACGCACCGCTGCTCACCGCCATTAAGCCTGGTATGATTCGCATCGTTAAGCAGCACGGTCACGAAGAGTTTATCTACCTGTCAGGCGGCATTCTCGAAGTGCAGCCGGGCAGTACGACCGTTCTGGCTGATACGGCAATTCGTGGCCAGGATCTCGACGAAGCGCGAGCTCTGGAAGCGAAACGTAAGGCTGAAGAGCACATTAAGAGCTCTCATGGTGACGTGGATTACGCTCAGGCGTCTGCGGAACTGGCCAAAGCGATCGCTAAACTGCGCGTTATCGAGTTGACCAAAAAAGCGATGTAACACCGGCTTGAAAGTTAAAAAGCCAGTCTGGTTTCCAGGCTGGCTTTTTTTATGGCTTCGTTTCAGAAATATCAAAACTAAAAAGGTAGTTTAAAAATTTTGTGATGAATATCTCATTTTTGTTGATCGATTAAAAAATGAAGCGTAGACTTGTTTTTGTGATGTTAGTCACAAAAATAATTCATCAAAAACGTAATCGCTATCCAGGAAATCATCATGAAACTGCTTAATAAAATCGTCGCTTTCTTCAGTGCTATGAACGTTACCTTCGGTACGTTCAATAACTAAGAATCAAACTCTCCAGACTGCTTTTGCGCTGTACCGCTAACTAAAACGACAACACATGCGGTGTGAGGCAGGAAAGAACGTAAAAAGGTCGCCCTGTGGCGACCTTTGTGTTTTCTAGTTGCGGCTGAGGAAATTACCGGTATCAAAGCTCCCATCGGCATTACGCATCAGCGGGTCCGGCAGGGCAAGACTCTGGTAGTCGGCGCTGTTAATGCTTTTCCCCTGAGCGTTGATGCTTCTACCGCCGTGGATAAAGTAGTTGCTATCATCAATATTCCCGACAACGGCATCGTCATATTTCCCCGGCTGGCTGCGTAGCGAAAGGTTATCGCTGAAAGAACCTTGTGTTTCCGGTGCGCCGTACGGGCTTGGACGGAAGATATAGTTGAAGCGCTGGTTATCCACTGCGACGTTGTTTACCACCAGCAGCTTTCCGGGGTTGAAGTTATCGGTGAAACCGTCCAGGTGGTTACCGATGGCGATACTGTTACGCACCTCATGGGCTACTGGCTGCCCTTCTCCACCAAGCTTGAAACCGTTGCTGGTATTATCGCGGGCAATTGAATTCTCGATCACCACTACGCCGTTAGCGCCATCTTCAATCTTATTGAACAGGTCGAATCCGTCATCGATATTATCGTGCGAGTAGCAGCCTTCCAGACGGTTACCCTCCCCTACGCGCATTTTCACCGCGAAACCATCGGCGTTAATTTTGCCCGGATCTTCATTACTGTAGGATTCTGAATTCACGACCCGGTTATAGCTGGCCCATAGCGGGCGTCCAACATCTGCCGGAGAGGAAATTTGAATCCCGGTATCATCGTTACGATAAGCGATAACGTTTTCAATCAGGTTATGGCTACCCTGCACGCGCAGGCTTTTATCCGTAATTTCAATGCCATTGATATGCCAGTAGCTGGCATCCAGCAGTAGCCCGTGTATTACCGCTTTACCGGCGGCTTTCAGGGTCTTGGTTTTGTCTTTCAGGCCGCTGGCGCTCAGAGGGATGACGGTTTGCGGGTAGTCTCCGGCGGCTAATATAATTTCCCCGCCAGCAGGTACGAGCTCGACGGCGGAGGCTAAATCCAACGGCGACTCTGCCGTGCCTTTGGCCTGCGCTTGCCCTTCAGGCGCTGCGTAGAGTGTGCTGCCAGTCACGTTGTGACTCTGTTCTACCGTCAGCGTTTGAGTCAGCACTTTTGCGCTGGTGGATGGGGTAAAGGTGATTTCAAAAGTGCTTTTATCTTTCAGAACAGCAGGCTGGGTAAACATCTCTCCGGCTTTTACTTCTTTATCTTGCCCGATCACCACTTCATCCTGACGAACGGTTATGTTCCCGTCGCTATTGGTGCGCGCCTGCAGTACGTACTCTTTGCTCTGGCTCTTTGCGCTTGAGCTAATTTGCATCACAGGAGGCCAGCTTTTGGCGACGTACGGCGCTGAGGGGATTGTATTTGCTGCTGAGGTAGTGAGTGAAGCATGGCTGATGGTGATTTTTGCGTTACGGGAGGCGAAGAAACCAACGTAGTAATGTTCCTTATCCTGCTGAGCGATCAGGTCAGCGTGAGGAACCTGCTGACTAACCCAATCATTGCTGTCTGTTGCTGCCCATGAGGTAATAAATCCGTCGTTGGTGCGCTCCAGCTTGAGCTGAAAAGTTGGGGTTTGCTGTAAATCGATTTTCTCTTTATAGCTCTGGCGCTGTATCGATGCGCCCGCGTTACCCCATGGCTGGGTAATCCCTTCCCGGCTGATAGCCTGCAGCTTGATATGCGAGTGATCTTTTTTATCCTGCGTCATAATGGCGTTCATCAGCATATTGGATGCCGCAGGAAACTCTTCGTAGCCGACCTTGAGCGGCTGTTGACGCGCATTGCCTATCACATCGCGGACCAGCAGCCCTGCGCCTTCCTGCGCTGCCGGACGAGCACCATTTTCCGGGCCAAACTGATTGACGGTCACCATTGCCTGCAGGATAAAATTCTGGTTAGTCGGTAGTTCGGTATAAAAGAAGGTCAACCCGTCATGGGAGTTAGCAATTTTACCGCCGCGGCTCTCGATAGTAATTGGCTGGCTAAGATCGGCGGCGTCTTGCGGCGTCAGCTTTTTACCGGCGATGGTGACATCATTGACGCCAATCTTTTCCGGCAGAACGTTAGAGGAAAAGTTGCTGTCTGTGGATTGCCCAAAGGCGATTGCCCGCCACTGATGGCCTTCGTTGGCCTGTAGCGGTAGCGCGATCATCGAACTGCAAAGGGTTAATGCCAAAGATATTTTGTTATTCATTCTTTTCTCCTGGGTAATTATTAAGCGGCATTATCAGGAAAATGAAATGCTGTTTCTATTTATTGCGTCACAATTAATGAATATTAAAACCGTGTTTTATTTTGTTGGTTTTCTTTATTCAGGTGTCAAAAAAACAGTAAAAGCAGAGAGATAGCCGCTGTAACGGCTAGCTAAAATGATTTTTTTGCACTAAATGGGTTTGCGCTGGCTAAAAATAGCGCCCTAAAATGGTGTATAGCGTAAAGCCTGTGCGTTTTATCTTCGTCTCGTTTCATGATGAAAAATATGTAGATATTTCAACGTGAAAGGCTTTTACTTTTCGTTCCAACAGCAGTCAGGATGCGTATGTCAAACAGTCCGATGAGCGTGGTTATTCTTGCCGCAGGCAAAGGTACCCGCATGTATTCCGATCTTCCCAAAGTGTTGCATTCGCTGGCTGGAAAGCCAATGGTGCAGCATGTCATTGATGCAGCTAAAGAATTAGGAGCATCTGCCGTGCATCTGGTTTATGGGCACGGCGGCGATCTGCTCCGCCAGACGCTGCATGAAGATAATCTTAACTGGGTCTTACAGGCCGAACAGCTTGGTACCGGTCATGCCATGCAGCAGGCGGCGCCGTTCTTCAGCGACGATGAAGATATCCTGATGCTGTACGGTGACGTGCCGTTGATTTCCGTTGAAACATTAAAACGGTTGCGAGAAGCGAAACCGCAGGGCGGTATCGGTCTGTTGACGGTAAAACTTGACGATCCGACCGGCTATGGCCGCATTACGCGTGATAACGGCACGGTGACGGGGATTGTTGAGCACAAAGATGCCAGCGAAGAGCAGCGACAGATTAAGGAAATTAATACCGGGATCCTGGTCGCTAACGGCGCGGATCTGAAACGCTGGCTGGCTAAGCTGACCAATAACAACGTCCAGGGTGAATACTACATCACCGATATTATCGCCATGGCCTACGAAGAAGGTCATGAAATTGCGGCTGTTCATCCTCAGCGGTTAAGTGAAGTGGAAGGCGTGAATAACCGTCTACAATTATCCCGCCTTGAACGCGTTTTTCAGTCTGAACAGGCAGAAAAACTGCTGCTGGCGGGCGTCATGCTGCTTGATCCGGCGCGTTTTGACTTACGCGGCACGCTGAAACACGGGCGCGATGTCGAAATTGATACTAACGTTATCCTCGAGGGCAACGTGGTGCTGGGCGATCGGGTGAAGATTGGATCCGGATGTGTCATTAAAAACAGCACCATTGGCGATGATTGCGAGATCAGTCCCTATACGGTGGTGGAGGATGCTTATCTGAAAGCCGCCTGTACTATCGGGCCGTTCGCACGTCTGCGTCCGGGCGCAGAGTTGCTGGAAGGAGCGCATGTCGGCAACTTTGTCGAAATTAAAAAGGCGCGTCTGGGTAAAGGCTCTAAGGCCGGTCATCTGTCCTACCTTGGCGATGCTGAGATTGGCGATAACGTTAATATCGGCGCGGGCACCATCACCTGTAACTATGATGGCGCAAATAAGCACAAAACGGTGATTGGCGATGACGTGTTCGTTGGCTCTGATAGCCAACTGGTCGCTCCGGTAACCGTAGGTAAAGGTGTGACCATTGCCGCAGGAACAACGGTAACGCGTAATGTTGCCGATAACGAACTCGTTATAAGCCGCGTGCCGCAGGTCCATAAACAGGGCTGGCAGCGTCCGGTGAAGAAAAAGTAACGCTATTTCTCTTTCGCCCTTATTGGGGAGAAGGAGCGGGGTGAGGGGATAATATAATCCTCCCCCCACGGCAGTACCCATAAAAATAACCCCACTCTCTACAAGGCTCGGGGCGCCCGAGATACGGGCAAACAGGTTGACCGACAACGCATGGCATACAGCCAAAATCGGAATTAAAAACTATGTGTGGAATTGTTGGCGCAGTCGCGCAGCGTGATATTGCTGAAATCCTTCTTGAAGGTTTACGTCGTCTGGAATACCGCGGTTATGACTCCGCAGGTCTGGCAGTCGTCGATAACGAAGGTCATATGAACCGCGTTCGTCGCCTCGGGAAAGTACAGATACTGGCTCAGGCGGTAGAAGAACATCCTTTACACGGCGGTACCGGCATTGCCCATACCCGCTGGGCGACGCACGGTGAGCCATCTGAAGGTAACGCGCATCCGCATGTTTCTGACCATATTGTGGTAGTGCATAACGGGATCATCGAAAACCATGAGCCGCTGCGCGAGCTGTTGCAGTCCCGGGGCTATGTCTTTGTCTCCGAGACGGACACCGAAGTTATTGCGCACCTGGTGCACTGGGAACTGAAGCAGGGCGGCACGCTACGTGATGCCGTGCTGCGTACCATTCCTCAACTGCGTGGCGCTTACGGCACCGTTATTATGGATACCCGCGATCCAGGTACGCTGCTGGCTGCTCGTTCAGGAAGCCCGCTGGTTATCGGTCTGGGGATGGGTGAAAACTTCATTGCCTCCGATCAGCTGGCGCTGCTGCCAGTTACCCGCCGTTTTATCTTCCTTGAAGAGGGAGATATCGCGGAAGTGACCCGCCGCTCGGTTTCTATTTTTGATAAATCGGGTGCAGAAGTGCAGCGCCCGGATATTGAATCCAATCTGCAATATGACGCGGGTGATAAAGGTATCTATCGCCACTACATGCAGAAAGAGATCTACGAGCAGCCGAATGCTATCAAAAACACACTTTCCGGGCGTATCAGCCACGGCGAGGTTGATTTGAGCGAGCTGGGTCCGCAGGCCAACGAACTGCTGTCTCAGGTTGAGCATATTCAGATTATCGCCTGCGGAACCTCCTATAACTCAGGGATGGTATCCCGCTACTGGTTTGAATCACTGGCAGGGGTTCCGTGCGACGTCGAAATCGCCTCTGAGTTCCGCTATCGCAAATCTGCCGTACGTCGTAACAGCCTGATGATCACCCTCTCCCAGTCCGGCGAGACGGCGGATACGCTGGCTGGTCTGCGCCTGTCGAAAGAGCTGGGTTATCTCGGGTCTCTGGCGATTTGTAACGTTCCTGGTTCTTCTCTGGTACGCGAATCCGATCTGGCGATGATGACCAATGCCGGAACGGAAATTGGCGTTGCCTCGACTAAAGCGTTTACTACGCAATTGACCGTTCTGCTGATGCTGGTGGCGAAACTGGCTCGCCTGAAAGGTCAGGATGCCGCTATCGAACACGATATCGTTCATGGCTTACAGACTCTGCCGAGCCGCATTGAGCAGGTGCTCTCGCAGGATAAACGCATTGAAGCTCTGGCCGAGAATTTCTCTGACAAGCATCACGCGCTGTTCCTTGGTCGTGGAGATCAGTATCCGATTGCCCTGGAAGGGGCACTGAAGCTGAAAGAGATCTCCTACATTCACGCTGAAGCCTACGCCGCTGGAGAGCTGAAGCACGGCCCGCTGGCGTTGATTGACGCTGAAATGCCGGTAGTGGTGGTGGCACCGAACAACGAGCTGCTGGAGAAGCTAAAATCCAATATTGAAGAGGTTCGTGCCCGAGGCGGCCAGCTATATGTCTTCGCAGACGGCGATGCGGGTTTTAACAGTAGCGACAATATGCACATCATCGAGATGCCGCATGTCGAAGAGGTGATTGCGCCTATCTTCTACACCGTACCGCTACAGCTGCTGGCGTATCACGTCGCACTGATCAAAGGGACTGACGTCGACCAGCCGCGTAACCTGGCGAAATCAGTTACCGTGGAATAACGATTTTTACATCACTGACAGGGCTGCCATCTGGCGGCCCTTTTCTTATCTGGAGATCGTTTTTTGATCTGCTGGCTAAAGAATGTATCGCACCTGTTTTATGACAGACTGTCATCTTTAACTCCGATTTTTGCTGTCATAAAAATAAAATTTTCCGGTAAATCGTTCGTTATTATCATTACTAACAATATGATTTATATTGTTTTTATTTGTCGTGAAATCCTGCCTTTTTGTGTGTCATAAAACTGTAATAATTCGTACATTTTACTGTCACCTGTTTGTCCTATTTTGCTCACCATAGCTTCGAAACAATGATTTACGAATCCAGCAGGAGACATTATGAAAGTTATACGTACCACCGTCGCAACAGTTGTCGCCGCGACCTTATCGATGAGCGCTTTCTCTGTTTTTGCAGCAGCAAGCCTGACTGGCGCAGGTGCAACTTTCCCCGCGCCGGTGTATGCCAAATGGGCAGATACCTATCAGAAAGAAACTGGTAACAAAGTCAACTACCAGGGTATCGGCTCCTCTGGCGGCGTAAAACAAATCACTGCCAACACCGTAGATTTCGGTGCTTCTGATGCTCCTCTGGCTGATGACAAACTGGCTCAGGAAGGCCTGTTCCAGTTCCCGACCGTTATCGGCGGCGTGGTGCTGGCGATTAACCTGCCGGGAGTGAAATCCGGTGAGCTGGTGCTCGACGGTAAAACGCTGGGTGATATCTACCTGGGTAAAATCAAAAAATGGGATGACGCCGCGATTGCTAAGCTCAATCCTGGTATGAAGCTGCCTTCTCAGAACATCGCGGTGGTTCGTCGTGCTGATGGTTCCGGTACTTCCTTCGTTTTCACCAGCTACCTGGCGAAAGTGAACGAAGAGTGGAAATCTAAAATTGGTGCCGGCTCTACCGTAAACTGGCCGACCGGTCTGGGTGGCAAGGGCAACGACGGCATCGCCGCTTTCGTTCAGCGTCTGCCTGGCTCTATCGGCTACGTTGAGTATGCCTACGCTAAACAGAATAACCTGGCTTACACCAAGCTGCTGTCCGCTGACGGCAAGCCGGTTAGCCCGACTGAAGATAACTTCGCTAACGCCGCGAAAGAAATCGACTGGAGCAAATCCTTTGCACAGGATTTGACTAACCAGAAAGGTGAAAATGCATGGCCGATTACTTCAACCACCTTCATCCTGGTTCACAAGGCTTCTACTAAGCCTGAGCAGACCGCTGAAGTGCTGAAGTTCTTCGATTGGGCGTATAAAAACGGCGGCAAAGAAGCTAACGCACTGGACTACGCAACCCTGCCGGAAAGCGTTGTTGAGCAGATTCGCGCAGCATGGAAGACCAACGTGAAAGACAGCAGCGGTAAAGCGCTGTACTAACACGATATTTTTGACGAAGATGGCGGGTGCGTTCACGTTACCCGCCCTACGGTTGAAACTGTAGGCTCGGGAGCGATTCGCCACCGGGCATTTATTCGAATAAGCATTAATACGTAAAGAGTAACCTATGGCTGCAACCAAGCCGGCATTCAACCCTCCGGGGAAAAAGGGTGACATAATTTTCAGCGTGCTGGTAAAACTGGCGGCGCTGATTGTGCTATTGATGCTGGGCGGCATCATCGTCTCCCTCATTATCTCTTCCTGGCCAAGCATTGAAAAATTCGGCTTTGCCTTCTTATGGACCAAAGAGTGGGATGCGCCGAACCAGATTTTCGGTGCCCTCGTACCTATTTACGGGACGCTGGTTACTTCATTTATCGCGCTGCTGATCGCCGTACCGGTGAGTTTCGGTATCGCACTGTTTCTGACGGAACTGTCGCCAGCCTGGCTGAAGCGCCCGCTGGGTATTGCCATTGAACTTCTGGCAGCGATCCCCAGTATCGTTTACGGCATGTGGGGCTTGTTTATTTTTGCCCCACTATTTGCGACCTACTTCCAGGAACCGGTTGGCAACGTCCTGTCGACCATTCCGTTCGTAGGCGCGCTCTTTGCGGGTCCGGCGTTTGGTATCGGTATTCTGGCGGCTGGCGTCATTCTGGCTATCATGATCATTCCTTACATCGCTGCCGTTATGCGTGATGTTTTCGAACAGACGCCGGTGATGATGAAAGAGTCCGCTTACGGTATCGGTTGTACGACGTGGGAAGTTATCTGGCGTATCGTTCTGCCCTTTACCAAAAACGGCGTTATCGGCGGGGTGATGCTCGGTCTGGGACGTGCGCTGGGGGAAACCATGGCGGTGACCTTTATTATCGGCAACACCTACCAGCTTGATAGCGCCTCGTTGTTTATGCCGGGCAACAGTATCACCTCTGCGCTGGCGAATGAATTTGCCGAGGCGGAAACCGGTCTGCACGTTGCCGCATTGATGGAACTAGGGCTGATTCTGTTCGTTATCACCTTTATTGTTCTGGCCGCGTCGAAGTTTATGATTATGCGTCTGGCTAAGAACGAAGGGGCACGCTAATGGCGACGATTGAACTACAAACTACCGCTGAGCTGGCCGAATCTCGCCGTAAAATGCAGGCAAAACGCCGCATGAAAAACCGCCTTGCCCTGACGCTATCGATGGCGACCATGGCGTTTGGTCTGTTCTGGCTTATCTGGATCCTGATGTCTACCGTCACCCGCGGTATTGATGGTATGAGCCTGGCGCTGTTTACCGAAATGACGCCGCCGCCGAATACGGCGGGGGGCGGTCTGGCTAACGCCCTGGCGGGTAGCGGCCTGTTGATCCTGTGGTCGACGGTTATCGGCACACCTCTGGGCATTATGGCGGGGATTTATCTGGCGGAATATGGCCGTAAATCCTGGCTGGCCGAAGTTATCCGCTTTATTAACGATATCCTGCTTTCTGCACCTTCGATTGTTGTCGGCCTGTTTGTCTACACCATCGTGGTGGCGCAGATGCAGCACTTCTCCGGCTGGGCAGGCGTGATTGCGCTGGCTCTGCTGCAGGTGCCTATCGTTATTCGTACCACGGAAAACATGCTGAAACTGGTGCCAGACAGCCTGCGAGAAGCGGCTTATGCGCTGGGGACGCCGAAGTGGCGCATGATTTCTGCTATCACCCTGAAAGCATCGGTATCCGGCATCATGACCGGTATCTTGCTGGCTATCGCTCGTATCGCCGGGGAAACGGCACCGCTGCTGTTTACCGCGCTCTCCAACCAGTTCTGGAGCACCGATATGATGCAGCCGATTGCTAACCTGCCGGTGACCATTTTCAAATTTGCCATGAGTCCGTTTGCGGAGTGGCAGCAACTGGCATGGGCCGGGGTATTGATTATCACCCTGTGCGTATTGCTGCTGAACATTCTGGCGCGCGTTATTTTCGCGAAGAATAAACACGGTTAATTTTTGCGGCGCGGCGAAATGCGGCGTCGAATGAGGAAGAGAACGAGATGAGTATGGTGAATGCAACCCCGGGTAAGCTTTCAGTTCGTAACCTGAACTTCTACTACGGAAAATTCCATGCCCTGAAAAACATCAACCTGGATATCACCAAAAACCAGGTTACGGCGTTTATCGGTCCGTCAGGCTGCGGTAAATCCACGCTGTTGCGTACGTTCAACAAGATGTTTGAGCTGTACCCGGAGCAGCGCGCGGAAGGCGAAATTCTGCTGGATGGCGATAATATTCTGACCAACACCCAGGATATCGCTCTGCTGCGTGCGAAAGTGGGCATGGTATTCCAGAAGCCGACGCCGTTCCCGATGTCTATCTATGACAACATCGCTTTTGGCGTGCGTCTGTTTGAGAAACTTTCTCGTGCGGATATGGACGAGCGCGTGCAGTGGGCTTTGACCAAAGCCGCATTGTGGAATGAAACCAAAGATAAATTGCATCAGAGCGGATATTCTCTCTCCGGTGGTCAGCAGCAGCGTCTGTGTATCGCGCGCGGTATCGCGATTCGTCCGGAAGTCCTGCTGCTGGATGAGCCTTGCTCAGCGCTGGACCCGATCTCTACCGGGCGCATTGAAGAGCTGATCACCGAACTGAAACAGGATTACACCGTCGTTATCGTGACCCACAACATGCAGCAGGCTGCGCGTTGCTCCGACCATACGGCATTTATGTATCTTGGCGAGCTGATTGAATTCAGCAACACGGACGACCTGTTTACCAAGCCCGCTAAGAAGCAGACTGAAGATTATATTACTGGCCGCTACGGTTGATATGTCCTTCATCTTTCAACCGATAACCGCGTTGGCTGCCTTTGCTCACCTCGGTCACGTAGTAGGCTACGCTCCCGAGGATTCGCGCAGTTGCCGCCTTGTTCTCGCTTGAAATATTTTGGGCATCAGGAGAATTCATGGACAATTTAAACCTTAACAAACATATTTCCGGCCAGTTCAACGCCGAGCTGGAGTACATCCGCACTCAGGTCATGACCATGGGTGGGCTGGTGGAGCAGCAGCTTTCTGATGCGATCACCGCGATGCATAACCAGGATAGCGAACTGGCGAAGCGCGTTATCGATGGCGATAAACAGGTCAATATGATGGAAGTAGCGATCGATGAAGCCTGCGTGCGCATCATTGCTAAACGTCAGCCGACTGCCAGCGACCTGCGTCTGGTGATGGCGATCATCAAAACCATCGCAGAGCTGGAGCGTATCGGCGACGTGGCGGATAAAATCTGTAGCACTGCGCTGGAGAAATTCTCTCATCAGCACCAACCACTGCTGGTGAGCCTGGAATCGCTGGGGCGGCATACCGTGCAGATGCTGCACGATGTGCTGGATGCCTTCGCTCGTATGGATCTGGACGAAGCAGTGCGTATCTACCGTGAAGACAAGAAAGTCGACCAGGAATATGAAGGCATTGTGCGTCAGCTAATGACCTATATGATGGAAGACCCGCGCACTATTCCAAGCGTGTTGACCGCGTTGTTCTGCGCTCGTTCGATTGAGCGTATCGGCGACCGTTGCCAGAATATCTGTGAATATATTTTCTACTTCGTTAAAGGTCAGGATTTCCGTCATGTTGGCGGCGACGAGCTGGATAAACTGCTGGCGGGAAAAGACCCCAAAGAGTGATAAATCATTAGTGTCAATCCTGATAAATGGAATTATCAGGGTTGGTGATGGTTTGTGATTGTCTTGTTTTAATTAAGTAAGATTGGTGAGATTTTCGTCACAAATAATAATTTCATTAATTGTTATTTGATTTTTATAGCGCAACAATACGGACCATTAATCGGGTAACTTGTCATTACAAGGCTCGAATTAAAAACTCTGGATTGTTACTGCGTAAGCAGGCAAAACCTGATGTCGCCATTCACATGGTGATGTCAGGTTTTTTTTTGCCAAAGAATCCACTATCAGCAAGATACTGGGGTTGTTACCGCGATGCGGGCAAAACCTGAAGCAAATTACGCTGTTTTATACAGGTGATTTGCTTCAGGTTTTTTTTTTGATTCCAGGCAAGGATGTTTGAGGGTAAATCATGAAGGCATTAGCCGAAAAAATAATCGCTGGCGTTGGCGGGTGAGAGAACATCATTAGTCTGATGCACTGTGCAACACGTTTACGCTTTAAGCTTCACGATCGGAGTAAAGCTCAGGCTGAGAGACTTAAAAATACCACCGGCATTATTATGGTTGTCGAAAGTGGCGGCCAGTTTCAGGTTGTTATTGGTAATCACGTTGCTGATATGTTCAATACTATTAATGGGTTGATTGGGGTAATAAACAACGCTGATAGTGTAAAAAAAGAAGAGGATAAGGATAATATATTCAATAAGCTTATCTATATCATCTCCGGGATATTTACGCCTTTTATAGGGTTGATGGCAGCTACCGGTATTTTAAAAGGTGTTCTGGCACTATCACTCGTTTGCGGATGGACAACCGAGCAGAGCGGTACTTATTTGCTGATGTTCAGCGTCAGTGATTCCCTGTTTTATTTCTTCCCCATTATTCTGGGCTACACGGCGGGGCAACGATTTGGTTGTAACCCGTTTACTACGATGGTGATTGGTGGGGCGCTAACTCACCCATTGATTTTGCAGGCATTTGAAAAAGCGCAAAATCCGGATAACCCGATCCTGAATTTTCTGGGTATGCCGATTACCTTTATCAATTATACATCTTCCGTGATCCCGATTATTTTTTCTGCCTGGCTCTGTAGCCTGTTGGAGAAAAGATTGAATCGATGGCTGCCTTCAGCCATCAAAAACTTCTTTTCTCCTCTGATTTGCCTGGTCGTTATTACGCCGCTCACCTTTTTAGCGGTAGGTCCGGTGTCTACATGGCTGAGTGAAATGCTGGCGCTGGCCTATCTGTTTCTCTATCAAACAGCGCCCTGGTTAGCTGGTGCAGTGATGGGCGGATTGTGGCAGGTGTTCGTAATGTTTGGCCTGCATTGGGGTTTGGTTCCGTTATGTATCAATAATTTCACCGTGCTCGGTTATGACACGATGCTGCCGCTAATGACGCCAGCCATTCTGGCTCAGGTGGGCGCCGCGCTGGCTATTTTTATCAACGAACGCGATGCACAGAAAAAAGTGGTGGCGGGGTCAGCTTCGTTAACCGGACTTTTTGGTATCACTGAACCTGCTGTTTATGGTGTTAACTTACCGCGTCGTTATCCGTTTATTGTGGCCTGCGTGAGTGGTGGTATTGGCGCTGCACTAGTGGGTTTCGCGCAGACGAAAGTTTACTCTTTTGGTGTTCCGAGCATTTTTACCTTTATGCAAACCATTCCATCGACGGGGGTTGATTACACGGTTTGGGCCTGCATTATCGGTAGCTTCCTGGCAATGGGATTAGCTTTCCTTGGTACCCTGTTGTTCGGCATTTTTGGCAAGAAAAATAGCCAACCGCAACCAGAAGAATCCACCGTTGAACTGAACAATCAACCGTTGCAGAAATTTGAAACGATCGTCTCTCCCATGAACGGAACTATCGTTCCTCTCGAACTGGTACCTGATAACACTTTCGCCAGCGGTTTATTAGGCAAAGGCATCGCGATTTTACCTAATAGCGGTACGGTCTATTCGCCCGTTTCGGGCGAGGTTATCTCTTTATTTGAGTCATTACACGCCATTGGTATTAAGTCTGATGATGGCGCGGAGATCCTTATTCATGTTGGCCTTGATACCGTTAAATTGAAAGGACAGCATTTTACTTCTCATATTGATGTCGGTGATAAAATTTCTGCGGGTGATCTCTTATTGTCTTTTGACCTCCCCGCGATATCTGCTGCTGGTTTTAATCTCGTGACGCCAATACTAATAATCAATAGTGATGATTATATAGATGTTCTGGTTTTAGGGAAGGAACAGGTTCTTTCCGGGAGTGAGCTTCTGTCGATCATTAAATAAGTATAAATGACAGATTTCCTTTTCTGTAACCATGGGTTTAAAGGAGGCATCTTTAATGTTTGCGTTTGAATGATAGCGTTTTTATATAGCGTCGGAGCCGGAGTGTTATCTGGCGTATTTATTTGTTAACGGTATTCCGTTTTATGCCAATAATTAGATAAAGGGATATTATGTTTAAAAGAAATCTGATTACATCTGCAATTATTCTTATGGCTCCGCTTGCTTATACCGCTAATGCCATGGCGGAATCACTGACGGTTGAGCAACGTCTTGAGCTTCTGGAACAAGCGCTTAAGGATACGCAGAAAGAGCTTAAAAAATACAAAGACGAAGAAAAGACCAGGACTCAGATATGGGTCTCAAATACTCAGCCTGACGGTAATAAAGGAAGCGCTGCTCAACAGGTGGTGAGCGCTCCGGCACCTGCGGGCAGTGCGCAAAAACCAGCCGCCGTACTGGTAAGAAATGATCAAACCACGGCTAATGGAGAATCTATTTATAGCTCTATAACGATGAAAGATTTCAGTAAGTTTGTGAAGGATGAAATTGGCTTTAGCTACAACGGTTACTACCGCTCTGGCTGGGGAACCGCATCTCATGGATCGCCAAAGTCCTGGGCTATTGGTTCGCTTGGCCGCTTTGGTAATGAATATTCTGGCTGGTTTGATTTGCAACTCAAGCAACGTGTTTATCAGGAAGGTAATAAGCGCGTCGATGCGATTGTTATGCTTGATGGTAACGTTGGCCAGCAATATTCCACTGGCTGGTTCGGCGACAACGCTGGCGGCGAGAACTATATGCAGTTCTCTGATATGTACGTGAATACCAAAGGTTTCCTGCCGTTCGCGCCGGAAGCGGATTTTTGGGTCGGTAAGCATGGTGCGCCGAAAATTGAAATCCAGATGCTGGACTGGAAAACCCAGAGAACGGATGCGGCGGCCGGTATTGGTCTTGAGAACTGGCAGGTGGGTGCGGGTAAATTTGATATCGCACTGGTACGCGAAGATGTTGATGATTACAACCGCTCGTTGACCAAAAGCCAGCAAATTAACACCAATACCATTGATATTCGTTATAAAGAGATTCCTCTCTGGGATAAAGCTTCTCTGATGGTTACCGGGCGCTATGTGGCGGCTAACCAAAGCTCATCAGAGAAATATAATGAAGGGAATAATGGATATTATGAGTGGAAAGATACCTGGATGGCGGGAACGTCGTTAACGCAGAAATTTGATAACGGCGGCTTTAATGAATTTTCGTTCCTGTTGGCAAATAACTCGATTGCCAGTAGCTTCTCGCGCTACGCCGGGGCCAGTCCGTTTACGACAAATAATGGCAAATATTATGGTGATCATACCAACGGTACCGCCGTTCGTTTAACCTCGCAGGGCGAAACCTACTTGCGTGATGACGTGATTCTGGCCAACGCGATCGTTTACTCCTTTGGCAACGATATCTATAGCTACGAAACTGGGGCACACTCTGACTTTGAATCCATTCGCGCCGTCGTCCGCCCTGCCTATATTTGGGATAAATACAACCAGACCGGCGTTGAGCTAGGGTACTTCAAGCAGCAGAACAAAGATCTAACTGGCAAGAAATATAACGAATCTGGCTATAAGACCACGCTGTTCCATACCTTCAAAGTGAATACCAGTATGCTGACCTCCCGCCCGGAAATCCGTTTCTATGCGACTTATATTAAAGCGAAGGACATCGACCTGGATAAGGCAGCGAACAGCAATACCAGCAGCATTTTTGAAGATGGTAAAAACGATCAATTTGCCGTTGGCGCCCAGGCTGAAATCTGGTGGTAAAGCTGGCAACGGTCAGGACAAAATTTTCAAGAGGAATAACGATGAAACGACATGCTATTTATTTCGCTCTGGCGCTGGCGGGTGCAGCGTTTTTCGTCCATGCAGCGCCGTTTCCGGCAACGCCAAACGGGTCGATCCCAGTCAGCCAGTATATTACGCAGGTTAACGCTGATAAGAGCATAACCTTCCGCCTGTTTGCGCCGGACGCAAAACGCGTTTCTGTGGTGACGGGCGCAACGCCAGATACCTTTGTTTCTCACGATATGACTAAAGACGAGCAGGGGATTTGGACGTGGAAAGGCGAAGCTCTGGCCCCTAACCTCTACGAATACTATTTTGATGTTGATGGATTCCGCTCTGTTGATACCGGCAGCCGCTATCAGAAGCCGCAGCGCCAGGTGAATACCAGCCTGATTCTGGTGCCGGGCAGCATTCTTGACGATCGGGCGGTCGCTCACGGTGAGTTACGGACGTTGACCTATCACTCAAAGGCGCTGAATTCTGAACGTCGTGCCTACGTCTGGACGCCGCCGGGTTATACCGGTACGGGTGAGCCGCTGCCGGTACTCTATTTCTATCACGGCTTTGGCGACAGTGGTTTATCGGCTATCGATCAGGGACGCATCCCGCAGATCATGGATAACCTGCTGGCGGAAGGCAAAATCAAGCCGATGTTAGTGGTGGTACCGGATACTGAGACCGATGTTCCTGAAGCGATCGCGGAGAACTTCCCGCCGCAGGAGAGGCGCAAAACCTTCTATCCGCTAAATGCCAAAGCGGCCGATAAAGAGTTAATGAACGACATCATTCCGCTGATTGATGAACGCTTCAATGTGCGTAAAGACGCGGATGGCCGGGCGCTCGCCGGGCTGTCGCAGGGCGGCTACCAGGCGCTGGTCTCTGGGATGAACCATCTTGAAAGTTTCGGCTGGCTGGCAACTTTCAGCGGCGTAACGACAACAACGGTGCCGGATGCAGGCGTGGAAGCGCAACTAAACCAGCCGCAGGCGATCAATAAGCAACTGCGTAACTTTACGGTGGTTGTCGGTGAGAAAGATGTTGTCACCGGGAAGGATATTGCGGGTCTGAAAACTGAGCTGGAAAAGCAGAAAATCAAGTTTGATTACCATGAATATCCCGGTCTAAACCATGAAATGGACGTCTGGCGTCCGGCCTACGCCGAGTTTGTGCAGAAGCTATTTAAGTAAAAGATAAGGGGCCAGGATTCTGGCCCCTTATCTTCAATATTTACAGGGAGATAAAATGAAATTAATCGTGACGGAAGATTATGAAGAGATGAGCCTGGTCGCCAGCCATCATGTCCTGGGCTACATCACCGCACCGCGGAGGATGAATTTGGCGGTGACGGCAGGCAGCACGCCGAAGAAAATGTATGAGCATTTGACTGCTGCCATCAAAGGGAAACCCTTTTATTCTCAGGTTCATTATTACAATTTTGATGAGATTCCTTTCCGCGGCCAGGATCGTGAGGGCATCACCATCAGTAATCTGCGTAATCTGTTTTTCACTCCCGCGCAGATTCAGGAACAGAATATCCACAAGCTCAGCCATGAAAACTTTATGCACCATGACCGTCAGTTACAGGAAGATGGTGGCCTTGACCTGATCGTTATGGGGCTGGGTGCTGACGGCCATTTTTGCGGTAACCTGCCAAATACCACGCGTTTCCACGATGCGACGGTTGAAGTTCCGATTGCCGGGGAGATGGTAGGCCTTGTTGCACATGGCGAAATGGGCGGGGATTTCTCAGTGGTACCGGATAGCTACGTTACCATGGGGCCGAAAAGCGTGATGGCGGCGAAAAATCTGCTGCTTATCGTCAGCGGTGCGGCAAAAGCTCAGGCGCTGAAACAGGTTATTGAAGGAGAGGTGAGCGAGCAGGTTCCAGCTTCGGTACTGAAACTGCATCCTTCACTGGTGATTATTGCTGATAAGGCGGCTGTTGCAGAGTTGAGCAAGCCGTAGCTTCACCAG
This sequence comes from Klebsiella sp., assembly GCF_027492335.1. Taxonomy (NCBI): domain Bacteria; kingdom Pseudomonadati; phylum Pseudomonadota; class Gammaproteobacteria; order Enterobacterales; family Enterobacteriaceae; genus Klebsiella; species Klebsiella sp. The sequence goes on from NZ_JAPUEW010000062.1 coordinate 43,478, forward strand.
GAGCCTATTCCATTAGGCTCTAAGCGTAGCGCAATCCGGGATAACGCTGGATTGCGCTACGCTCCGCATTTATCGAGTAATATCCCAGCCGCGCGCTTTCCACAGGTCCGGTAGTTCGTCCAGGTGGGTAAACGTCGTCACTTTCGGATGCACGATCGGTTTGTTGTGCGGATCGGCGCAGAAGTAGAATACCTCCATTCCGGCAGCGATCCCTGACTGCGCGCCTGCGCTGGAATCATCGACCAGAATGCAGTTCTCGACGTTCACGTTCATCGCTTTTGCGGCATGGAGCATCAGGGCCGGATCGGGCTTCCAGCGCTGGATGTCGTACCCGCTGTACAGACGCTCAGGAAAATGGTGCAGCATTCCGGTTTTGCCGAGAGAGTGCTGCATTTTGCTCACCGGGCCGTTGGAGACCACGCACATCGGCACCTTGACCGAATCCAGCAGCGCCTGTGCGCCAGGGATGACTTCCAGTTCAGTATCAAAGAGACGCGCAACTTCATCGCGGTAAACTGGCTCAAGAGTCGCTTTTTGCAGGTCAACGCCGTACTCCGCGTTAATGGTGTCGATAATCTCGTAAAGTTTTACGCCCTTGAAGCGCTTAAAAATTTCTTCTAAATCCAGCGTAATGCCAAATTCCCTGAACATATGGACGTAGGCGCGGGAGCAGATCACCTCGCTGTCGACCAGCGTGCCGTCACAGTCGAAAAATACTGATTCTGGTTGGGTCATGTCGTTTCCATTTTAGTAAGTTAACGTTTTCGTCATGCTGATTCGTGAGACGCAATCGTTGCCGTATAAGCAAAATCAATGAAAAAAAGTATCTCACAACTGCCCTTATTGTCGCATTTTGGTATAGGATAGCGACGAATTTTCCCTCCTTTGTTCGGAAACCGATAATGAGTCAACAACAAACCAGCCAGTCTTCTGGCCAGGGTCTGCTGGAGCGCGTGTTCAAACTCCGCGAACACGGCACGACGGCACGTACCGAAGCGATTGCAGGTTTCACCACCTTCCTGACGATGGTGTACATCGTTTTCGTTAACCCACAGATTCTCGGCGTGGCGGGTATGGATACCAGCGCTGTTTTCGTCACCACCTGTCTGATCGCCGCATTCGGCAGCATCATGATGGGGCTGTTTGCTAACCTGCCGGTGGCACTGGCACCAGCAATGGGCCTTAATGCCTTCTTTGCGTTTGTCGTGGTCCAGGCGATGGGCCTGCCGTGGCAGGTCGGAATGGGCGCGATTTTCTGGGGCGCTGTAGGCCTGCTGCTGCTGACGATTTTCCGCGTACGCTACTGGATGATTGCTAATATCCCGGTTAGCCTGCGTGTCGGTATCACCAGCGGTATCGGTCTGTTTATCGGCATGATGGGCCTGAAAAACGCGGGTGTGATTGTCGCAAACAAAGACACCCTGGTGAGTATTGGCAACCTGACGTCCCACAGCGTATTGCTGGGTATTCTTGGCTTCTTTATTATCGCTATTCTGGCTTCCCGCAATATTCACGCGGCGGTACTGGTTTCTATCGTGGTCACCACGCTGCTGGGCTGGATATTGGGTGATGTTCACTATACCGGCATCGTTTCTGCGCCGCCGAGCGTGACCACGGTGATTGGTCATGTTGATCTGGCGGGCTCGCTGAACCTCGGTCTGGCAGGCGTGATCTTCTCGTTTATGCTGGTGAACCTGTTTGACTCCTCCGGTACCCTGATCGGCGTGACTGATAAAGCCGGTCTGGCCGATGAGAAGGGTAAGTTCCCGCGCATGAAGCAGGCGCTGTTTGTCGATAGCGTTTCGTCCGTTGCGGGTTCTTTTATTGGCACCTCTTCCGTAACTGCCTATATCGAATCGTCTTCAGGGGTTTCCGTTGGCGGCCGCACCGGCTTAACCGCTGTAGTGGTTGGTCTTCTGTTCCTGCTGGTTATCTTCCTGTCGCCGCTGGCAGGCATGGTTCCTGCCTATGCCGCAGCCGGTGCGCTGATTTACGTTGGCGTTCTGATGACGTCCAGCCTGGCGCGAGTGAAGTGGGATGACCTGACCGAATCGGTTCCTGCGTTTATTACCGCCGTGATGATGCCGTTTAGCTTCTCTATTACCGAAGGTATTGCCTTAGGCTTTATCTCTTACTGCGTGATGAAGATTGGTACCGGCCGTCTGCGTGACCTCAGCCCATGCGTGATTGTGGTTTCACTGCTGTTCGTGCTGAAGATTGTGTTTATCGACGCTCATTAATGCGCGTTCCCCTCACACTCGGCATGCTGGCGAGTGTGAGGGAACAATATTACGCTTTAACCCGCTGAATATACTCGGCAAAGGCGCTTAGCTGCCCGCTGAGATGATCGAGCGTACTCTGATCGACCACTTTCCCCTCCTGCGGATCGACCTTGTTCTGAATCACGCCGCCCATAAACTCTGGCTTGTTCATCACCATCGCATCGAGGAAGACCAGAATCTGACGCAGATGATACTGGCAGCGCGCGCCGCCAATAGCGCCCATTGAGCTGGTTTGAATCAATACCGGTTTGCCGGATAGGGGTTGTTCTGGCAGGCGAGACAGCCAGTCGATGGCATTTTTCAGGCCTCCAGGAACCGAGTAGTTATATTCTGGAGTCACGATAACCACACCATCCGCTTCGCGAATTTTCTGAGCAATATCCTGCACGCTTTGCGGGAATCCCTCTTCCTGTTGGGCGTCAGCATCGTACAGCGGAATCGCGCCAATGGATGGTAAAGCGGAGATTTCCATTCCCGCAGGCGCAATGCCGGGCAGGGTGCGCGCTACCATGGCATTAAAAGAGCCCTTGCGCAGGCTTCCGAGTAACGTAACAACTTTCAACGTATCAGACATGATTGCTCCTTTGCATCATGATGGCCGGACGGGCCGGTCAGTTGAGGGAGAAGGCTTTTTCGGTTGGTAAGCTGGTAAAGCGCATGAGTCGGGTGGATAACTCTTTTGCACGAATTTGCACGTCAGGCAGGCTGTGCCACCCCGCTTTGCCGCCATATTCCCAGATTTTTAGTTGGCCAATATCCGGGCTTGCGGCGATGGACCAGACCAGCACTGTTTCGGCGTCACAGACGGCTTCTATTGGCTGCATTCTGCCCGTTCGTAATCTGCCCGATCCTGGGAGAAGCTGTAGGTGAACTGGGGATTCCCCAGTCAGTTTCAGGATGCTTTTACGTAGTGCAGCCAGTTGAGCGCGTGCTTCATCGGGGTCGTGCTGATTGCTAATCCATAAACGCTCATTGCTATTAAAAGCGTAGCGGTCAGCATCATGTAATGAATGTAAACCCTGGGTGGTGTGCCGTAGCTCCATATCCAGGCCGCAATCCCCTTCGGTGGTTAATGCTACGCCGACGATATTTCCGGCATAAGAGATGGAGAAGCGTGGGAGGTGTTCGTCGCGAAAAGTCGGTTTACCATTCTCTTCGTCAATTATTTCGGGAAGTTCACTGATGCCATACAACATGAAGAGAAGTTCTGCGAGTAGCGATCGTGATGCACGATAGCGGCTTTGTCGGTACTCGGGCAGGCGTCTTGCCGATTGATGACAGGCCGCCGACAGGCGCGTTGATTGTGGTTCTCTGGTGTTGAGTATCCCTCTTGCAAAATGCGTTGCCATTCGTCGCTCCGTGATTAATGGTCAATGATAAAAACTGCGAATAATATTATCGCTCAGAATAGTCAGGTTTTAATGCGGAAATTCCCTCTTGAAAAGGGAAATTGTGTGAATTTTACAATTTATTGCGCGAACGAGGCAAACCAGGGCTACAACGGGTCGATATAGAGCTGCCTTAGGGTTTCTCGCAGCCAGACGATCTTCGGGTTGTAGCTATTGCGCTTATGCCACAGCAGCGTGAAGGGGACGCGCACTTTCTCCAGAAGCGATGGTTCCAGCGGTAGTGGAAGCGAGACCAGCGGTAGATGGTGCTGCTGATTATAACGCTGACAATAGCGTGGTGCAGTCGCTAGCATCGTATGATTTGGCTGTGCGGCCATAAACAGCGACTGCTCAAAACCTGGCACGGTCAACGCCACGGTGCGTTTATGCCCCAGATCGTGCAGCACGTCATCCAGCGCCCAGGTATCGCTCTGTTCCCAGCATATATTGATGTGCGGATAGCGTAAAAAAGTCTCAAGACTCCATTCCTCGCTGAGTGCGGGGTGATCGGCGCGTAGCCACACCTGCGGCAGGTCGGTAAACAGAACCTCAAAATCGATATACCAGGGCAGCATACTTAGCTGTTCCCGGGAGCGCGGATGGGTTTCACGCCCGCAAAAACCGATATCGACTTCGCCACGAATAATGGCATCCAGTGAATCGTAATCCCAATTACGCAGGCGGATCAGCGCCTGAGGATAGTGCTGGTAGATCCGCTGAGAAAGCGAATTCAGCAGGATCATCAGCAGCGGCGACTCCGCTGCCAGCTCAAACTTCAGACCGCTTGGCATCGTGTGATGAGGCTTATCGAGGATCTGATTGCCCATCTGCATCCAGTCCGCTAAATCCTGCTCCATGCTGCTCATCAGCGGCGTGGGTGACAGTCCCTGAGGGGTTTTAACAAACAAAGGATCGTCAAACCAGGCGCGCAGCTTGGCCAGCGACTTACTCACTGCCGACGGCGAGACGTTCATTCGTTTCGCCGTGCGGGTGACGCTGAGCTCCTGCGTTAAAAGTTGCAGGCACAAGAGTAAGTTAAGATCGAGACTCGATAGGGGTTTCTTCATAGCGCTGCGCGGCCCGCGACGGGGAAGCGACCATAATCAGAACAATGCTTACTATGCTACAGGCAATGAGTATCCCGATCAGCATATTCATTGCGCTGAGTCCGACGATCGCCGCCAGCCAAATCCACAGCGAAGAGCCGCAGACCTGAGCAATCCCCAAAACTGAGCTTGCGACGCCCGCGCGCAGGGTAAATGGCCCTAAAGCCTGACTCATCGCCACGCCAAAGCCGACGGAGAATCCGGCGCAAATAAGCCCCAGTCCCAGCATTGTCATGGCCTGGCTGGTGGAGAGACTAAGTAGCACCCCAGCGATAAAGAACAGAACCTGTGAGGTCAGCATCAGCGTGCGCGGCTTAAACAGCGTCAGGGCAAACGGCGTCGAAAATGAAACTATCATACTGACCAGCGCCATCATCGCCATTGCCATGGAATAGGTCCCGCGATCGAAGCCCATCTCTTCCATCATCAGCACCGGGGAGACGTTAACGTAGGTCAGGATAGTCGTCACGCTCAGGGTGGTAATGACAATTCGGCTGAGGAAAAAGCGGTTAAGTAGCGACTCGGGGGCGATATTTTGCTGTGTTTCCGTGTGCGGTATGGAGGTTGGGCGCGTTTCCCGCAACGCAAAAATCGAAAGCAGGCCCACCAGAACGCCCATGCCGGTCATGGTATAGAACAGGCTCTGCCAGGGGTATTTCAGCATAATCAGATGGCCCAGTACCGGAGCCAGTACCGGAATAATGCAGGTGATGCCGTTTAGCAACGACAGGACTTTGGCACGGCGGCGATCGTCGAGGGTATCGCGCAGAACGGCAAAGGCGACGACGTAGCAGCTACCCGCGCCAATCCCCTGAATAAAACGCCCAATCAGGAAGTGGGTACTGACCTGCGCTTGAGAACAGAGCAGGGACGCCAGAACAAAGACTATAGCTCCGAATATGGCGACCGGCTTACGTCCTGATTTATCCGCTATACGGCCAGCAAACAGCATCGCGGCGGCCATTCCCGCGAGATAAACCGAGAAGGCAATGTGCAGTTGCGCTTCGCTGGCCCCCAGGTCCTGTGCGATGCGCGGCAGGCCGACCAGATACATATCGATGCCGGATGGATAAAGCAAAACCAGCGCAAAACTACAGATAAGAAAGCGTGCCATAGAACCCCTCGCGATAAGAATGTCGTACAGAATAGAGACGATCGCGCGGCAGTACGAGTTGCCATTTGGACAACAATGATTTCCTGGGAGGAAAAACGCTTCGGAGATAAACGATTATAGGTTAATGGTTTGATTTTATATTGTTTTTTACTGTCTCGATAAATTGATCGCGTAAATGATTACTTATCTGCGAATTCCAGACGAGGCCAATATCCCAGCCAGCCTGGTTTCCTTCAAGATTGTGCAGACTCACTCCGGCAGGGAGGAAGTTACGCACGCTTTCTGGTAGCAACGCGACGCCGTTTCCCCCGGCGATCAGGGCCAATAAAGTATGTATATCATCCGTAACGGATGCGGGTTCAGCTGTGATGTCGCTTTGCAGAAGATATTGCCTTGTTTGTTCCGCCAGGCAGGGGCTTTGATCCGGATTAATTTGCAATATTGTGTTCGACATTAAAATATCCCGCTCGCTTTTTTGCTGCCAGGTTTTTGCTGATGGCGCCGCCAGAATAAGTTTTTCATGTTTAATGAATATTGAACTTAGTGGTTCGGTCATCGGAAGGCGAACAAAACCGACATGCAGAGATCCATCCATTAATAGTTTACATTGCACGCTTGATGGAATATGACTCACGGATAACTCTATTCCTGTATGCATATTTTGAAATGTATTGATCCACGCCGGAACGGTATTGAATGATGAAATTCCAAACCCAATTAATAAACTATCGCTATTCTTTTTCTGTATTTCTCGCGTATAACTTAAAAAATGATGGTGTTGTTTTACCAGATCTTGAGCTTTCGAAAACAGCTGCAGCCCAAGCTCAGTGAGTATCGCACCGTAGCGTCCGCGCTGGAAAAGCGCCCCACCGATCTGCTGCTCTAATGCCTGGATTTGTTTGGATAAGGCTGGCTGCGTGAGGTGCAGGGCCATAGCGGCCTTGTGGTAGCTACCTTGTTCTGCAACTGTAACAAATGCGCGTATGAGTCTTATATCCATTCCTGACATTTATCGAACTCTGAAAAAATGGAATTATATACTCTATCATAAGTCAGAGCATACTTGCCAAGAGGTCTTTCATTATAAATAAGGACGATATTGATGTGTCAAAATAAGTCGATAAAGTTAGCCGTTCTTTTCGATATGGATGGTGTATTAATTGATTCTAATGCTGTTATCGAGCGTGCATGGTGTGAAGCCGCGAAAATGTACGGCCGTGAAATTAGCGACGAAGATATTATTAAACATATTCATGGTCAGCCGGGACCACACACGATTCGCGCGCTGTTTAATGACCTGCATCTTGCCGATCGGCAGAAAGTCCAGGAACATATTATTTATGTCGAAAACACCGCCAGTTATGAGGCTATCCTTGGTGTGGCGGAGCTTATTACTTCCCTTAAGGACGCGGGGATCACCGTCGGTATTGTTACCAGCGGCTGGCGTGAGAAAATCGAGCGGGTGATTGAAATGCTTCATATTCAGTCCTGCATTTCGGTCATCGTCGAGCGTGATGATGTCGCCAGAGGCAAGCCGCATCCCGACCCCTATCTGCTGGCGGCGGCGCGGCTAGGGATCCCGGCGAATCAGACGGTTGTTTTTGAGGATTCCCGCAGCGGAGTCACTTCCGCCGTTGCCGCAGGAGCGTATTGCGTAGGGATCGGCGGCGATGATTTACTGCCTTACGGTGCAATGCTTGCTATCCCTGACTTTCGTGGGGTTCGCGTTGTGGCAGAAGGCGATAACACGCCGGTACTTTTGTTCACTCCTGAACATTCCGTGCAGATGGGAGCGCATCGTTAAAATGAGGAAGGGACATAATAAAAATCCCGCTTTAACAGACAGTTAAAGCGGGTTAGTCAATGCTCACAAACTGAGCCTATTTGCCAATACAGAAACTGGAGAAAATCCGTCCCAGCAGGTCGTCAGAGGTAAATTCGCCAGTAATTTCGCTCAGGTTCTGCTGCGCCAAGCGCAGCTCTTCTGCCAGCAGTTCGCCTGCCCATGCGCCCAGCAGCTGCGCTTTCCCCTGTTGTAGATGCTCTGCTGCCTCGGACAGCGCCTGCAGATGGCGACGGCGTGCGAGGAAGCCGCCTTCCATATTGGTTTCAAAGCCCATACTCTGTTTGAGATGGTTGCGCAGCACGTCGACGCCTTCACCGGTACGAGCGGAGAGGCGGACAAGTGAGTGGCCATTTACTTCGCTCAGCCCCAGCGTCTCGCCGGTGATATCCGCTTTATTGCGCACCACGGTAATCGGCAAGTTTTTCGGCAGACGGGCGATAAAGTCCGGCCAGATATCCGCCGGATCGGTCGCATCAGTGGTGGTGCCATCGACCATAAACAGCACGCGGTCGGCTTGTTCAATCTCCTGCCAGGCACGCTCGATGCCGATGCGCTCGACCTCATCGTTCGCATCGCGTAGGCCTGCAGTGTCGATGATATGCAGCGGCATACCGTCGATATGGATATGTTCGCGTAGCACGTCGCGGGTAGTACCGGCAATATCGGTGACGATAGCCGCTTCACGACCCGCCAGCGCGTTCAGCAGGCTCGATTTCCCGGCGTTCGGACGTCCGGCAATCACCACTTTCATCCCTTCGCGCAGCAGGCTGCCCTGGCGCGCTTCGGCGCGTACGGCGTCGAGGTCGGCAATCACCTCGTTAAGCTGGGCTTCGATTTTGCCATCGGAGAGGAAGTCGATCTCCTCGTCTGGGAAGTCGATGGCCGCTTCCACGTAGATTCGCAGGTGAGTAAGTGCTTCCACAAGGTGGTTAACGCGGGTGGAGAAGGCACCCTGTAAAGAGTTCAGAGCTGAGCGTGCGGCTTGCTCTGAGCTGGCATCGATCAGGTCGGCAATTGCCTCGGCCTGAGCCAGATCGAGCTTGTCATTGAGAAACGCGCGCTCGGAGAACTCACCGGGCCTGGCGATACGCAGGCCTGGTAGCATCAGAATACGTTTGAGCAGCAGGTCGAGGATAACCGGGCCGCCGTGGCCCTGAAGTTCTAGTACGTCTTCACCTGTGAAGGAATTCGGGCCAGGGAACCACAGCGCAATCCCCTGATCCAGCGCGCTGCCATCGCTGTCTTTAAACGGCAGGTAGTCGGCATAGCGCGGCTTTGGCAGCTTGCCGAGCACCGCCTGTGCGACGTCGCGCGCCTTCAGGCCAGAGATACGCAGAATGCCCACACCACCGCGTCCCGGTGGGGTTGCCTGTGCGACGATAGTGTCGTTATGGCTCATGATTACTCTCTATGTAAATGTAAAAAAGGCGGTCTATTGACCGCCTTCTCTGGCATTAACTTTACCGTAGATTCTCGAAATAGTTCAAGTTGCAGGAAGGCGGCAAGTTAGAGAGGCCCCAGGAGCTTACTGAAGTAAGTGACTGGGGCGAACTAACGAAGCCAACGCATCTGCAGCTTGAAGAATGAAGAGAATCAGGATTTTTTCTTCTCGCGGCTATGCAGGCCACGCTTCTCCAGACCACGGTAAATCAGCTGCTGCTGGATAATGGTCACCAGGTTGCTGACGATATAGTAAACCACCAGACCAGACGGGAACCACAGGAAGAACACCGTGAAGATGACCGGCATAAAGGTCATGATCTTCTGCTGCATCGGGTCGGTTACCGTGGTCGGCGACATCTTCTGAATGAAGAACATCGTTGCGCCCATGATGATCGGCAGGATGTAGTACGGGTCTTGTGCTGACAGGTCGTGGATCCACAGGATAAACGGTGCATGACGCAGTTCAACCGAAGCGCTCAGCATGTAATACAGCGCAAGGAAGATTGGCATCTGAATTATCAGCGGGAAGCAGCCACCCAGCGGGTTAACCTTCTCAGCTTTATACAGAGCCATCATTTCCTGGCTTTGACGCTGTTTGTCATCACCCAGACGCTCACGCATTGCCTGAATCTTCGGCTGCAGCATACGCATCTTCGCCATGGAGGTGTACTGCGCTTTGGTCAGCGGGTACATGATGCCACGAACGATAAAGGTGATAACGATGATGGAGAAGCCCCAGTTACCCAGGAAGCTATGGATCCATTTCAGCAGTTTGAACAACGGCTGAGAGATGAACCACAGCCAACCGTAGTCAACGGTCAGGTCAAGATGCGGCGCAACGGCAGCCATTTTGTCCTGAATTGCCGGGCCGACCCACAGGGTGCTTTCCAGCTTATCGGTTTGACCAGGCTGCACCAGAACCGGCTGAGATTTGTAGCCGATAGCCACAATACCGTTACCGAGATTCGCGGTGTAGAAGTTGTTAGTGCCGTTGTTCTGCGGAACCCATGCGGTAGTAAAGTACTGCTGCAGCATGGCAACCCAACCGTTTTTGGTGCTGACGTTCAGGTTTTCGTTATCAACGATAGTGTCGAATTTATACTTTTCGTACTTCGTTTCAGATGTTGAATACGCTGCACCACGGAAAGTGTGCATTGTCGTCAGACCACCCGTCTGGGTATCGCGATGCGTCGGCAGATTGGCAGACTGCTTCAGCTGGCCGAAGGTCGACACTTCCAGCGGTTTTTCGCTGGCGTTCTGTACGCTATAGGCGACATTTACCGCATACTCACCGCGTTTCAGGGTGAAAGTTTTGGTGAAAATGTTGCCTGCTTTATCGGTGTATGCCAGCGGAATGACGATTTCGTTCTGGCCATCAGCCAGGACAAACGCATCTTTATCGACGTTATACAGCGGACGCGGGCCGTTGGCCGGGTTATCCGGACCATCACGACCGGTTAAACCGCTCTGCGCCTGATAGGTAAACTGCGGCGTGGTTTCCAGTAACTGGAACGGTTCTGTCGATTTCAGCTCTTTTGGATAGTCCAGAAGCAGCGCTTGCTCAACATCACCACCGCTGGTGTTGATGGTCAGGTCAAGCACATCGGTTTTTACCGTAATCAGTTTCCCCTGGCCACTGGCCGGTACGCCCTGGTCGGCGGCGCTACCCGCTGCTGTGGTCGTTGTCTGCGTGGTCTGCTGCTGAGGCTGAGGATTGTTATCCTGCTCCCAGGCTTGCCAGATCATGAAAGACACGAACAACAAAGCGATGATAAGAAGATTGCGTTGCGAATCCATCGTTAGTGTTCTCTGGTATCAAATGGTCCAGGCGGGACGGGATCGTCACCACCAGGGTGTAAAGGGTGGCATTTTAATACGCGTTTCACCGTCAACCAACTGCCTTTTATCAGTCCAAACCTGCGCAATGCCTCAATTCCGTATTGAGAGCAGGTTGGTGTGAAACGACAGTGCGGCCCGAGTAGCGGACTAATCAGGCGTTGATAGACCCGAATCAGGCCTATCAGGACCCGCGAGCCAGGCGACAGTGGCGGCGCCATAATTTTTCCAACGCTTCCGAGAGAGCACGGTTATCGAGGTCGGCAACCCCCTTCTTCGCCACCACCACGAAATCCATTGGCGGGAGTTCATGTTGACGTAAACGGAAGCTTTCACGCGTCAGACGTTTAATCCGATTGCGTTCATGTGCGCGTTTAACGTTTTTCTTGGCGACAGTAAGACCGATGCGGGGATGCCCCAGCGAATTTTGGCGGCCGAGGATGGTGATTTGCGGCGTGCCAGCCCGTAATGGCTGCTGGAAGACGAAAGTGAAATGACTGGGAGTTAACAAACGTAACTCCCTGGGAAATGCGAGCTTAACCACTCAGGGTTAGCTTTATTACTTGGAAACGGTCAGACGAGAACGGCTTTTAGCACGACGACGTGCCAGAACCTGACGACCATTTTTAGTAGCCATACGAGCACGGAAGCCGTGAGAACGGTTGCGCTTCAGTACAGACGGTTGAAAAGTGCGTTTCATGGCGGTTTCTACCTAAACTTGAATAATTTCACTGACTTTCGCGTATACCCGAACGAATTTCGAACGGCCTACGCCTCAGCGTGGGTGATTAAAGAGGCCGGATTGTAATAATTGTACACTCCGGAGTCAATTCTCTTTCCTTATTTCTCGCACCTTGCCGCACAAAAAATAAGCGATGGCACGATGCGGAAAACGGGCATTACGCGCCGGGTGGGGGATTATACGACCTGGTGGATAAAGCGCAAGGATCGCAAAGGATCTTTGTTAGATCTATTAAGCCCAAAACCAGCATATACCCGTTATACTTCAAGTTGCATGTGCGTTGGCTTTCCTCGCTCACCCCAGTCACTTACCAGCGTAAGCTCCTGGGGATTCCCTGCGTCGCCGCCTTCCTGCAACTCGAATTATTTAGGGTATAGCTTAAATTTTTCCAATATGCGGCTGAAATCGTGCTTCACTCTCCCCGGGATCGTTTACA